>JAYPDK010000058.1:0-5008 GCA_038125145.1 Candidatus Poseidoniaceae archaeon | reverse complement strand
TCAGCGACGTGCGCTTCACCTCCTCTGGTGGCGCTGGTGGGTTCAGCGAAGTGGACCGCTGGTCGTTCGAAGTCACGCCCCAGAACGCGTCTGGACTCGCGCTTGGCTCCACCACGGCCGCTGCCTTGGGCATCCAGGGGCCTGCTGACGCGCTGCCGCTCGCGGGAACGGTCGAGGCCGACGTCACGGTTACACCGGTGCTCTCCGGACCCCTGAGCAGCAACGGCGTTTCTGCTGCGGCCGTGACGCGCAGCGTGCAGGTCGTCGTCCCGGGCGTGTCCGACGGTGGCGTCCTCGACACCGGCGTGCTGACGGCCGAGCTTGGCGTGGCGACGACGTTTGACATCGGCTTCGAAAACCTTGGGAACGACGTTTCGGATTACCGAATCAGCCTGCTCGACACCCTGCCCATCACCTGGTCCGCCTTCCTGGACACCAACCAGTTGATGACGGAAATCACGGCCCTGCCCTCCTCGGTCGCCACCTACCCGGCCCTTGGAACCGCGCACCAAACCTCCTTCCCGCTCACGGTGACCTCCGACCCGCTCGCACAGGCGGGCTCCATCACATACGTCGACCTGCAAGTTGAGGACTTGGAGACCGGTGCTGTGCTCCAGCAAGCGCGTGTTCCCATCACGGTCGAGGCAAACGTGGACGGCGCCTTGGCGCCTGCGTACCAACTGGTGAACCTCTCCATCTACGAGACGCCGTTGACCAGTTTCACCATGCGGAACACGGGCAACACGCCCGCTGAATTCCTCGTCGAGATTGACGACCCCTCGGACGAGGTGGACTTTGTGCTCACGAGCAGCGATGCTGTGCTGATCGGTGCAGGGTTCAGCGATGCAATCAAGATCGAAATCGTACCGAGCGCGGATGCCGCTGCTGACGTCAACTACTCCGCGACGGTCACCGTTACGGTCGTCGGGGGACCGGTCCTGCAGGCGGTCGTCGAAGCGAACATCAGCGCGATGGACGACGTCAGCGTCCTCTTCGCTGAGACCTTGGACAGCGATTCCGACGTGGCCGGTGTGCAACACAATGTTGTGCCCGGGACGACCGTGGTCCTCGGGTTCGACGTGCTCAACAACGGGAACTACCTCGAGGACCTCGCCCTGGAAGCCGAAGTCGACGGCGGTTGGGGGACCTCCCTCTCCACCGCAACGATGAGCCTCGCCATCGACCAAAGCGAAGCAGGCGCCCTCACCCTCACGGTGCCCGCGCTTGGCGGAAGCGAGGCCCTCAACAGCGGCGACGTCCACACCGTCCGCCTCTTCGCCAACGACTCGAGCACAGGCGTGCTCCGGGCAGTGGGCAGCATGGACGTCGTCGTGGCCCCGTTGTTCGACATCAACAGCCCAGAATGGCCGGACGAACTGCTCTTCCACCGCGGCTTGACGCGTTCGATCAGCGCCCCCGTCATCAACGTTGGAAACTCCGACATCGAGGTGCTCGTGAGCGTCGGTGTCTATCGGGCAGGCCTCACGGTTGAAAGCGAGGATTGGTCGTTGTCGAGCGCGCCGTCCCAGACGGTGCTGCTCCCGCGGAACCAACCCGTGACCCTCGACATCAGCGTGACCCTTGACGAACTTGAGCCAACCCTCGCCCTTCAGGCCGAATTGCGGGTCACGCTGACGCCCGTCGATGAATCGGTGACGGGCTCGGCGGACCTCGAAACCTTGCTTGGGGTGTCCAGGATGTTCCAGGTCGAGCCGGAGGTCTTCATGCCGGCGTTGGACGACGCCCCGAAGGTCTTCGATTTCCTGTGGACGCACGTCCCTTCGTCGGTTTCCACGGCCGCGGTCTACGAACTCGAATTGTGCAGCGCGGAACGCCTCATCGACCCCGCGCTTGTGGCGCCGAGCATCGACGCCAGCGCCTTGGTATGGAACTTCGACTTTGTCACAGGGCAGGGAAGCAACGGAACCTACGACCTCGACGTGGACGCGACGGGCTGTTCCCCGAGCAACCCGGACAACCGCATCACGCTCCCCCTCCGTCAAGCATGGACGCTGAGCGGCGCCCCCGACATCATCATCGACGCGCCCAACCGGCCCAACCTGCTCCCCGGGGACGGCTGGGCCTTGACCTTCCGTCTGTACCATCCCGACGAGCACACGGGATACACGGCCTTCACGGAGGCGACCTTCACCTACAAATTGGATTCCAAGGCGGACCCAGCCTTCGACTTGGAGGACACGCTGGACGAGGTCACCATCTCGGGCACCCGCCTGATGGAAGGGGTTGGCACCGAAGTTCGACTCGATCTGATCAACTACGGGACGTCGCTCGCGGTCGACATTTACCCGACCTTGACCTGCGACGGTGCCACCGTTGAGCAACCAGACGCCGACCCCATCATGGTCCTCGCGCCGAACGAGCGCGTGACCGTGGCGTGGCGCATCGTTCCGGAGACCTTCGACTGGTGGCTGAGTTCCAACGCCCTCCGATGCGAAGCCTCATGGGACTCGCCTTTGGCCGCCTCCTTCGGCGACAACGAAGCGAACAACGTCCTCGCCTTTGAGGAAGAAGTCGTGGCGTGGTCACCGCGCGCGCTGGTGGTCCTCGTTGGGGCCGCCACTGGTTTGTTCCTTGCAGCCATCCTCCTTGCCCTCCGTAACCAGAACGACAACTTCCGCCTGGCCGCCGTGTACGCTGGCCTGCTTGGCCTCGGGTTCTCCTTCCACCTGATGAGCATCGTCTGGTGGGGCCCCGCTGTCTTGGTGGTTGCAGCGCTCTGGACGTGGTCGATGAGTTGGCGGGCCTCCGAAGAATTCCGCGTCCTCCACGAGGACTACCAGCGCCAACGGAAGGGGCTTTCCACCATTTATGCCGACCATTTCGAAGCCTTGGCCGACACACAGCGCGCGCTCTCTGTCATCCTTGCCATGCCTGTGTTCGGCTTCATGCTGATCGTGCTTGGCGTCCCCGCTCAGGTTCCCGAGACGACAGAAAACATCGCCGTGCTCCTGACCTACCTGATCGTGGTTTCCGTAGGGGTTGTCGTTCTCATGCGTCGTGCGAACAAGACCTACGGTCGCATCTACGGTCGCCTGACGGACATCGAGACCTCGTCGGCACGCATCGAGCGGGACCTTGCGGACCCGGCACGCCTGCTGGGCGACCTTGCCGAAGACGGCTTGGGCTTGGCGGACCTGCTCGACGAAGCGAGCCAAGCAACGCGCGACCTCAGCGACGACGTGGAATGGGACAGCGAGGGGGTGAACGCCGATGCCTGATGCTGTTCAAGACGTGGACATCGAGGACGTTGACGACCTCGAGGCGCCCATGCCCCTCGACGAGGAGGCGGAAAAAGCGCTCGACGAGGTGGCGGAACATGCGCTCGACGAGGTGGCCGCTGATGCGGTTGGCGAGGACGAGACCGACCTCCCCGACTACGACGACCTTGACGAGGTTGATTTTGAGGAAGCCGGTGACGCGCCGACGTTGGCCGCAGCGTCCCGTGGTCTCGGCTTGGCCGTCGACGCTGTGCTGTCGCAGCAGGTGAACTCCCTTGCGCGCACCGAGGTGGACGTGGCTGAGGCCAGGGCTCACCTCACCGCGCACCGCCTCCGACGGGCCTTGAAGGCCGTGCTCCGCGCCGAACGCGCCCTTGAGGAACTCAAGGAATCCGTGCTTCACCTGCGCCGGTCCATGGCGCTCCTCCATCGCTTGCTGAAGGAGAAGCAGAACGTGACCCACCGCGAGGTCGAGCACATCCTCATGCGCCTTCGTGACGCAACCAGCGCAGCCGAGGTTGGTGAGGTCGGTACCGCCGCGTCTGAAGTCGAAGGTTTGGTGGACGACCTCATTGGAGGCGACACCACGAACCTGAACCCCTTCCTCTTCCGCCACTTCTGGCTCGGCATCGACACGCGCTGGCCAGCCGGTGGCGACATGGGCGTGATGATCGTCCGCATCATCAACGACGGAGCCGTCACGCTCCCCATGATGAGGATGCATCCACCGGTGCCCGAGGGCTGGTTCTGCGATCCAGAAATGATTGACGTGCCCAGCATCAACCCCGGAGGCAACCTCCCCGTCCGTTTCGAAGTCACGGCCGATCGACGTTACGGGGCCGACGAAATCCCGCTCTCTCGGAAATTGGCACTGACCACCGGGTACGAAATGCGTTCTGGCGACATCGTCTGCACCGTCCGAGCACAAAACCGCGCGTTGGAGCCCTTGGTGGACATCCTGATCGACCCGTGGTTCCCGCCCGGGTACACGTCGGACGCCCTTCCAATGATCCCGCGCCTCGAACCCGACGAGGTTGCGACCATCCGCATCCCCCTCCGCATTGACATCGGTGGCCCGCGTGCCGGCGCCACCTCCCATTCCACCCCACGACCAGAGAAGTGGGGAGGATCAAAAAAACACACGAGGTGAACAAGAAATGAACAACCAAACAAACGAAAAGCGCGACAACGTCGCGGCCATCGGTATTGGTGCGATGATCGTTTTCATCGCATTGATCTTGGTGGCTGCGGTTGCAGCGGCGGTCATCATTCAGACCGCTGAAAAGTTGCAACAGAATGCCCAAGCCGCGGGTGACGACACCCAAGAGCAGATGTCCACGAAGGTGGTCCTGCTCTCGACCGTCATCTCCGACATGACGGGGGGTGCAGAGTCCCTCTTCGTCACATTCGAACTCGCTCCGGGTTCGAACCCCGTGAGCGCCGACACCGTGTCCTACACGGTGGTCTGTGACGACGGTGGTGGCGTGGCGGCCTTCGACGATGGCTCCTTCATCGACGCGACGGACCACGAGGGCGACGGCGACACCGACCTATCGCCGGCCGACCCGATCACGCTGCAGCCAGGGACCACCTTCGTGCGCGTGCTCGACGTCCCCAACTGTGCTCCATCTGCAAACACCGACCACGTCCTCATCATCTCCGTTGAGGGCGGTGGCAACACGTACGAAGCCCTCCAGTACGGGAGTGCTCCGGACGTCGGCGATGTGGTGGTCTGAACGAGGTGAACAACATGAAGAACAACATGAACA
>JAYPDK010000057.1:0-8542 GCA_038125145.1 Candidatus Poseidoniaceae archaeon | reverse complement strand
CGCCTAAGGCCACGGCCCGCTCGCAGCGATGCACATTGGAGGGCCGTGGCCGGGAATTGAACCCGGGCTGAGGGAACCACAATCCCTCGTGCTAACCCCTACACCACCACAGCCATGAGGTGGCCGAGCGTCCTGCCGCGCCTATTTCAACGCACCGCAGGCCAAAAGACCCGTGCGTTCAAGTGCCGCAGCAGGCCACCGCAAAGCATGACCCGCCGAGGCGTGGCGCTGTGGCTGCTTGTCCTCTTCCTGCTGCCGACGCTCCCCGTGTCGGCCCGCAGCGTGCACTCCACGTCGAACGTCGACCTGCTGCCTCAAGGATCGTTCAACGACGCATCTGCGTGGGCCCTGAGCGATTCGGTGAGTTTCAGCACCGATGCCGCGGAACACACCACCGCCATGGTCGCGGACCAGCGGCTCACCCTGTTGCATGAACGGCCGGAGCACGTCGTGACCACCACCGTGTGGGCCTCGTCAAGCCCGACGGATTCCAACGCGTCCATCGGTGCTCCCGACGGAGCGTACACATGGACCACAGGCCCCGTCATCGACGTGACGGGATTTGACGTCAGTGGATTGACCGGCAACGAACTCAAGGCGGTGAACCTGCTGCTGTCCATCGCCATTCCCGATGGATTGCAGCAGGACAGCGTGCGAATTTCTCACGAAACAGGTGGCACCTACGACCTTGTGAAGACCTTCGCGCACACCCCCACCGGCATCGATTACATGCAGGGCCAACCGTTCGCCATCGCGTTTTCGGACATGGACAACTGGTCGTGGAACGACCTCGCGTCGTTGACCGTCCGCCTCGACTACGTGTCTGTGGGCGGCACCGACGACAGCGAACTTCGTGTGGACGCGGTTGGGCTTGAGATCGACATGGTCACCCCGTGGTACGGCGGCGAACAAGCAACTGCGGTCACCACGACCACCGACGTTGCCATCCCCGTCGAGCACCTCGACCTTGCAGCGGGCATCAGCGAGGGCGTCGCCCTCGGCACCTGCGGTCTCCAACCCACCGTTGCCGGCACGGCAGGTACGTGGACGAGTGCCGTTGTCGAGCGACCTCCCGAGCAGCGGCTTGGTCGTGTCGCGATGCAGGTCGAAGCAGGAACCAACCTGACCGTCGACGTTCGGACCTCTGCGGACGGCACCACCTTTGGCGGATGGCAGGCGCACACGGTGGGGTCGCTTCTCCCTGACGTGGCGTCGGTTCAACTCAGGACGACGATCAGCGAAGGCTGTGTCGAAGGACTGAGCATTGACATCAACGACCCCACGCTGACGCTCACGGGTCGCGTCTACGGTGACGTCGTTGGGTTCTTGGCCGCACAAACGCGATGGGCCGCGTACATCAACGGGGTGGTGGTGGCGAACGAACCCGTCACCACCCTCGGTTCCTTCCAGTTGGAGATCCCCGTCGGTCACGCGCTCGCCCTCGACGACGATGGCGTGGAATTGCGCATTGGCGCGGTGTTCACATGGGACGCGGACGGTTCAGCGAGCACCACGGGCGTGGAACTCTCGAGCGCCGTGCTGAGCGGTGGGTTCGACGTGACCTGGGACGAAGACCCGGTGTGCGACCCTGTGGGTGATCAGACGCTCACCGAGGATGCGGGGGGCATCGTCCTCCCCTTGCTCACGCGCTGCACCGATGACCGCACCGCCAGCGACAGCCTCGCAGTGACGTTTGACAACGCAGCGCCCGACGTTGTGAGCGTCGACCTTTCAGAAGGGCAAATCCGCGTGGCGTTGCAGCCCGAAGCATCGGGCATCGCGAGCATCATCACGACGGTGACCGACGCGGCTGGCAACTCGTGGTCGGAAGGCTGGTCCGTCACGGTCCTGAACGTGGACGACGCCCCCGTGCTCTCCGAATTCCCTGGCCTTGTGCCCGTGGAGCACGAAGTGGCCACCGAGGTGCCGCTGCAGGTCAGCGACGTCGATTCCACCGACCTGACGGCGAGCACCAACCGAAGTTGGGCCACGGTGGACCTCGACGCCGGAGTGGTGCGGGTCGTGCCCCCAACGCCTGGCCTTGTGGCTGTGGGCGTGACGGTGTGCGACGCAACCTCGTGCACGGAGCGCACATTGGACCTCGAGGTCCGCGCCTTGGCTGACCTCCACATCGAAGACATCCTGCTTGATGGCGCCTCCGAACCGACACAAGGCGACGTGGTTGCAGTGACCGTCTATGTGCGCAACAGCGGCGCTGTGGAGGCCACCTTGGTTGATGTCCGACTGCTCGCGGACGGGGCGCTCGTCGGCACCGGGACCATCGCCATCATCGAGGCAGGAGGGCTCGGTTCCGTGACGGTGGACTGGCGGCTGTCGGAGTCGGACGACCTTGTGGTTCGGCTCGACGCAGAAGTCGACCGAGGAGCCACCATTGACGAGCGGGACGAAGCGAACAACCTCGCTTCCACCGTGGTCACCGTTAAGGCCGCACCCGAACCGGCAACCAACGGCGATGACGGGGCGACAAGCCCTTCTGCAGGAGCCACGCTTGGACTCACCGTGCTCAGCCTCGTCGCCATCCTCGGTCTGTTCGCCGCCTTCGCGCCCAAGCGTGTCCGGAAGATCGAATGAAGCGCGCCCCACAATGTCGGATAATGCGAAGATCACGGTGAACCTTCATATCACCAGAGGTCAGGGCTCAGGTTCTCCTGAGGCCGTGGGGGCCGTCCGTGCAAGCGGCAGGGGAGGTTGTGGGGACCATGCCGGAGTTGAAGATCCGCATTGAAACAGACGAGTACATCTACGAAGAATACATCGAGGCGTGATCAGGACGACGTGGTCCATCCACGAGGGTAGGCGTCCGGATCCATCACGATGGTCTCTGGCTTCGCCACCTCGCCGCTGGACATGCCGCTGATGCTGCTGCTGTCAACGCACAGCCGAACCATGCCGATGAGTTCGCCTTTCAGCGTCATGGCCGCGAGGCTCGAGCCTTCGCTCCATCCGCCCGATACAGCCACCACGCCAGGCCTGGTCAGCGGTGCACCGTGGGCAAGCGCGCTCACAGCCGCGTCGCGAACAACAACGCGAGGCATGCCGGCCACAAGCACCTCGATGGGGTGGAGCATGCGCAGCATGGCCTCTTCCTGACCGTGTTCCTTCCACAGCCAGTACGCATCGGCGACGTTCTGCAGGGTCACCGATGCCCCGAGGTCAAAGCGTCCAGATGCGGAACGGCGCAGTTCCACGAGGTTGACTGGACGGTCAAGCAACAGGCCGAGGTCACGGGCCAAGGTGCGAACGTAGGTTCCTGCTTCACAGGTCACTTCGACAACGACGTGACGCTCGCTTCGGTCAAGCACCTCCAAGCGCTCGATGTTGCGGGTTCTGACCTGCACTTTGACCGCAGACACCTCAGGAGGAACGTTGTAGATGCGTCCCCGCAGGTTGGAGATCGCCCCCTCCAGCACCTCGTCCGTGACCGTGGACGGCACGTCAAACACGGCCACGTAGGTCTTGTCGTGGGTCAGCACCTTGCCGGTCAGGCGCATCGAACGGCCAAAGGTCAGCGGAAGGACGCCCGTCGCAAAGGGGTCAAGCGTCCCGCCATGGCCGAGCCGTTCAAGATGGAACAGGTCACGTACCCACGCTGCTACCTGATGCGATGTCGGTCCAGCAGGTTTGTCGAGGAGGATGACGCCGGCTTTCAGCCGCTCCTCCAGAGGTCGTTCGTCGGGAAGGCAGCCGTAGGTGGGGTCGGTCGCGGCGTCCGCGTCGAGTGTGATCATCGTCATGGTGTGGCCTCCTCGATCAAGGACAACACAGCAGCAAGGACCTCTTCGGCCGTCTGCTCGCTGACATCGAGCACGTGGGTGTAGGGCGTGGAATCTTCGGGGTCCAAACCGTAGAGGTGCATGAAACGAGCCCCATCGACCTCCATCCTGCGGCGGTTGGCCTCCTTCGCGTCGTCGAGGGAGCCGCCCTCGCGGTCCACCACACGAGCGGCACGGGCCTCATCGTCGGCCTTCAGCCATACGCGAAGGCACGGCAGGTCCAACCTGTGGCCCCACCAGCCCGCCATCCTGCTTTCGACGATGTGCGGACCTCCTTCGAGGGCCATCTGCTCTTGTAGCAA
The DNA here is from genome assembly GCA_038125145.1 of Candidatus Poseidoniaceae archaeon. Taxonomy (GTDB): domain Archaea; phylum Thermoplasmatota; class Poseidoniia; order Poseidoniales; family Poseidoniaceae; genus MGIIa-L3. Next base: position 4,446 of record JAYPDK010000057.1, on the reverse strand, counting down.
CGCGTCGAGGCTTCGGTCCACCGCTTCGTCGTCGCGGCAGAGGTCGCCAAATGCAGCCAAGTCCATGCCGCGACGTCTGGCCTCCTCGCGAAACACCTGCCCTCCGTTCAAGGACGTCCAGCCCAGGTGCTCGACGAGGCCCTCCACCAAGGTGGAGGTTCCACTGCCGGGATGGCCAGACACGGTCAGGTGAACCATGGTCACACCCACTCATGGAGGCAGGTGCTGCAGACGAGCGTTCGGGGACCGTCGCGTCGCACCTCGGCCCCCCAGCACGAGGGGCACGTGGCCTCGGCCACCACGGCCTCTGGCTCCTGAGCGGAGACCGCCTTGGAGGTCGACACCGCTTGACGCTTGCGAGGTCCGTCACGGCTTCGCTGACGGCGAACGGCAGCCGAATCTGATCCAGCGCCCTTCTTTGATTGAATGAGGTGCAGCAAGGGCTCCTCGAGTTGCTCGCCCGCCAGGACGAGGGGGTGAGAACGGTAACGCACGAGTTTGATGTGGCGGTCGACCACGCGGCCCAGCGGAGCGCTCAGCGAAATGTAGGCGCAAATCCATGCTGGGAAGAAGAGAAAGCGTCCGGTTTCGATGTTCCATTCCGGCGCCCACGGCAAGGAAATGTAGTCGACGCGGAAGGACTCTACGGCGGTCGTGAGCCACGCAAAAATGGCGATGATGAACACCATGGTGAACATCATCGGCTTCATCGCGCCCATCTGGACTTCAAGTTGTTCGGGCATCATTTGCTGCTGCAAGGTCATCGCCTTGTCCTGAAGGGCCGAGTCTCGGGAGAGGCGTGCCTCGTTCATGATCTGGCGGACCTGAGATTGCCGGTGGGCGATGTGCGCCTGGGCGACCGGGTCCATGAACAGGTTTCGAAGGACGGTGTTCACGACCATCGAGGAAGATCCGAGGATCAGCAGGGTGAGGATGACGAACCGTTCTTCGGGCAATGCGGGTGCGAGAATGGGGTCGGCCATGGTGCCGAGGGCGGTGCGAATGTTGGGATTGATGACGAGCACCATCATCATCAGCATCATCAGCAGCATGGTGGTCATCGCGCCTTGAGGCGGCGCGGGCGGTGCGGCACCGTCCGACGAAGGAGCGGTGCTCATGAATCTCCGGCGGGCGCGGGGGGCATCAACGTTCCCACAGGCCACCCTCGTTCAATGATGCCTTGAAAGGCCCCCGAGATTACCGCGCCCCATGCGCCGGAAGACACCGCTCAACGTCGGCCCGGGTTGGTCGCACTCCCTCCCCATGCCCATGCCCGGTGTTCCTGTCAGCGTGACGTTGGACGAGGCCATCGGCCAAACATCCCGACTTCCGACGCCTCCTCGCGTGTTTTTTTGGACGGAACTGGAGCACCGATGCCCCGAAGGATGGGGGCACCTCCCAAGCGTTCGAGCGGGCGTCCCGCCAGAGGCCATCGAGGCCGAACTGGGCGCGTGGTGCCGCCAGTACCCCGAGGCATGGCTCGCCGTGGACCTCCGCGTTGGGTCCTTCCCTCCGGCCACGCTCACGCCGCTTGAGGAGCTGATTGCCTCACTCCGCCGCCCTGTGCTCGTCGTCATCGACGAGGACGAAGACCCGATGCTCGGGCCCCGCTGGGTCCTGCCGTAAGCTCGCTCACGAATCGAACGAGAAACCGCACGAGCAGGTCGATTCACCGGCCGGAACGGGGTTCTGGCAGATCGGGCAGTCCCGGGCATCGTCCTGTCCTTCCTCCTCGTCGCCCTCGTCGGCAGATGCCTCGTCAGCGCCCGAATCGGCGTCGTCCGACCCATCGTCGGCGGTCCACGCTGCAGCGGCGTCCTCGAGTTCTTGCTTCTTGAGGTAGCCGTTTTGGTCATGGTCGAAGTTCGCCGCATGGGCAATGAAGGCGTCTCGGTCCTCCGTCGGGATGCCATGTGCCTCCATCACGCGGTCCAGCACGTCGTCACGGAAGTTGACAGCCGGCGCCTCCTCCACGGCTTCGTCGGCCTCGGCCTCCTGCGATGCCTCGTTCGAGGCGGGCTCGGACGCATCTTCGATTTCGTCACCAAAGACCGCACCGTGGAAGGTGTTGAGCAGGTCGGTGTCGATCTCACCTTCACCCGAAATCTGGTACTGCAGATCCACCCGCTCGTTGCGGCCCACCTGCGGCAGGTGCCAAACGACGGTGGTTCCCAACTCGCCGTCTTCGGTGGTGGTCTCCACGCCTTCAGCAGGGGTGCCAGAGACGGTGATCACCACGTCCTTCATCGCGTAGCCAGCCGGCACAATGTCGGTGATTTGCACGTCCGCCAACGGCGTGTCGCCGTCGTTGGCGAACAGCAGGAGGACCTCGTAGCGGCCTCGTCCACCAACCTTGAGCACCTGCTTTCCAGCCGAGAAGTTCCGACGGTTGTGGACGACGTGAACCGAAGGTGCCGACGTGGAATCACGTTCGCACATCGGGCCGTAGCGTTCGCAGCTGAACTCTGCCCGGCACGGAGCATCGACCCGCTCGTTGGCAGGGGAGGGGTCAGGGGCCACGAGGGTGTACGTGACGACCACTTCGTCGCCCGGCTTCATGCCAAGGGGCCCCTTGCGCCCGACGGTCAGGGACAGGGTGTGCCCCGCCCCGTCGGGACTGTGGAACTCCCGCTCGAGGGTCAGCCCTTCGCTGATTTCCGCCTTGAACTGCTCGGGAGGCAAGGCTTCGCCTCGCAACTTCACCTTCATGCTGCTCGGGTCAACGGCGTTGAAGAGGCCCGGGATGTCATCGGTGATGCGCATGAGGTTGATGTCCGAAGATCCGGTGTTGGTGACGCGGAGTTCCGCCTCGAGGCTTTGCTCACGGTAGGAATGGAGCCGAGCACGGCTGTAGGACTTCTCAACGCTCCCGTCCACCACGAGGAGGTCACGCGCTTCGATGCTGACCGTTCCTTCCGTGGACGCGGAGGTCCTGGGAAGCACCGTGTAGGAAAGTTCCCACGTGAGGTCCGGCTTGTCCGCCGAGTCCACCGAGACCGAGTCTGAACGCCATTCGCCGTGTGGCGCGACGTCCTCGTTGACGTCATGGAAATCGAAGAGCAACTCGTCGCTTCCCTTCAACCGTGCTTGCAACTTGACGAGGTCCACCGCGAACGAGGACCGGTTCTCGAACACAGCGGTGACTTCCCACGAGTCGGGGCGCTCTCCCTCGATGGACTTCATGTAAGCGAATCCACGGCAGAAGGCGTCCAACTCGTCGAAGGACATCGTCGACAACGCCGCATCCGCGCGGTACGTTGCGACGGCCGAACCGCATGCGATTGGCTTCGCTTCCTCAACCGAGATGGTGCCACGCACGACCATGGTTTGCTGCACACCTACGCCAAGCGAGCCAACGGTCCACACGACCTCGCCGTCCTCGACCGTCGCATGCTCGACCTCGTCGACCACCATCCCAGCAGGGAGGGGGCGCCGAACCTCCACGTCGTGGAGGGGGACAGCCGAGAGGTTCTGAACATCGACCTCGATGCGGACGGCGTTTCTTGAATCGCCAAGGGCGAGCGACGAGGAAGCCTCCTTGTCGCGAGCAGGGTTGGAGTCAAACCGTTCCCGCATCGCGAGCATGCTGTGGTCGTTGACCACGTAGGTCACCACGTGCTCCTGTCCTGGCTCAAGTTCCTCGACGTTGACGATCGCCGCCTCGAGGCTGGTTCCGTCCGTGTTGGTCATGACGGCGTCGACGTCGTAAACGCGGTCGGATTCCGACGGGTTGAGCAGGGTCAGCGTGCCCTCGACCTGTTGGGACACGACGTGTCCATCAACGTCAACGGTCGTGGTTTCGACTTCGACGATGGAGCCCTGCAGCTTGTCGCCTGCGATGCTGTCGACCTCGTCAACAGAGCGGAGCACAGCACCGGCGATGACGCCAGAGACACCCTCGTCAACGGCGTCCAAGCGCTCGTCACCGCTGCCCGACAGGCCGTCGACGGTGAGCGCCAAGGGGTCAGGGGCGACAGGAGCGAGCAAGGGGTCTGCCGGCATCGCCAACGGGTCCGCAGCGGGCATGGCCAACGGGTCCGAACCCGGCATCTCAAGGCCGGGAGGAGCGGGAGGAGCCGGCATCGCCAACGGGTCCGCAGCGGGCATGGCCAACGGGTCCGCAGCCGGCATCTCCAGACCGGGAGGAGCGGGAGGAGCGGGCATCGCCAGCGGGTCATCGACGGGCATGGCCAACGGGTCCGCGGCGGGCATCTCGAGGCCGGGCGGAGCGGGAGGCGCGGGCATCGCCAGCGGGTCATCGGCGGGCATGGCCAACGGGTCCGCGGCGGGCATCTCGAGACCGGGCGGAGCGGGAGGCGCGGGCATCGCCAGCGGGTCATCGACGGGCATGGCCAACGGGTCCGCGGCGGGCATCTCGAGGCCGGGCGGAGCGGGAGGCGCGGGCATCGCCAGCGGGTCATCGGCGGGCATGGCCAACGGGTCCGC
>JAYPDK010000056.1:0-8764 GCA_038125145.1 Candidatus Poseidoniaceae archaeon | reverse complement strand
AGCGCAGGCAGCAGCACCCGGGGGATGTCGATGGGCTTGTTTTCAAGCCGGTGCACCAAGGAGGGCACCGAGTCGGCGTGCACCGTCGAATACGCGCAGTGGCCGGTGGCCATCGCCTGGAACAGCACGTACGCCTCAGCACCACGGATTTCACCGACGATGATGTATTCTGGCCGCTCACGAAGCGCGGCCTTGAGCAGTTCGAACTCCCCAATCACGCCCTCGGAGGACTCGCCACCGAAGCCTTGCCGGGTCAGACCGGGCAGCCAGTTGGGCTGCGGGATGTTCACCTCACGGGTGGATTCGATGGAGACGATTTTCATCTGCCATGGAATGAAGGTGCACATCGCGTTCAGGGTGGTCGTCTTGCCCGACGCAGTGCCGCCGACGAAAAGCATGGGCACTTCGTTTTGGAACGCAATCCACAGGTAGGCGACCATCAAGGACGACATGGTCCGGAACGCGACGATGTCCGCCGGGGAGAAGGGGTCGTCCTTGAAGCGTCGAATGCAGAACGACGAGCCGCGCGTTGACACTTCGCGGCCCAGCTTCATGACGATGCGCGAGCCGTCCATCAGCGTCGCGTCAAGGAGCGGGTCGGCGACGGAAATGTGCTTGCCACAGCGCTGTGCGAGTTTGATGACGTAGGATTCCAGTTCCTCGTCCTGCTCCCACACGCAGGTGGTTTCCACGGACTCGAATTTTCGATGGTAGGCGAAGATGGGGACGCTGGTGCCGTCGAGCGAAATGTCCTCCACGTTCACGTCGTTCATCAGCACGTCCATCTTGCCGTATCCAATCAGGTCGCGGCGGATGTAGTAGAAAATCTTGGATTTTGATTTCTTGCTGATTTTCATGCCGTAGGACTTGATCACCTTGTCCATCGCTGCTCGGAGGTAGGCTTCGGGCTGGGTGTCGATCTCCTCGATGTTGGACTGCAAGGACCGGATGAAGATGTCCAAGATTTCGTCCAGTTGCTCTTGTTCCTTCTTCGTCATCGGGGGCTCGATGATCTGGTAGATGATGTTCAACGTCCTCTTGTCGCGCACGATCCTGGCGAAGGCGTGGGGGGGCAGGACGGGGTACTTGTCCAACTCATCGTACATCGCGCGTTGCTTCGCGCGGCCTCGTTGGCCGCCGCCCTCCTTCTTTCGCGCCATGGTCAAGGCCACCCAAGCATGCTTGCCACAGCCGCGGCCCGACTATAACCTTTGGTCGCTGAATGGTCGAGACGCACCCCGAACAGAGGCATGCCTCACGCATCAGGGAGGACGCTGTTCAGCAGCCGCTCGGCGTCGGCGTGGAAGGCCGAAAGGGGGTCACGGTTCACCAGCGCATGCTCTGCTTCAGACATGAGCACGTCCACGCCCCACCCACGTTCACGAGCGTCACGTTGCTCAAACTGAGCATGGCTTCCGTCCTCCGCACGGCCGCGGGATTGGGTTCGGGCGAAACGCACGTCGGAATCGGCGTGGATCGCCACCACCTCAAACGCGGGCCCCCAGCGCTGTTGGAACACGCGTCGTTCCGCTGTGCCACGCATGCCGTCGATCACGAGCACGGGCACCGGCGCATCGCTGTCGATCGCATCGGCCAAGCGCACGGCGAGCACCTCGTCGCCGTGCTCGGCTCGGAGGTCAACGGCGACCTGTCCAAACACCTCCGGGCCACCTTCGAGGCCACGGGCCTCGACTTCGGCGCGGATCATGTCCCCCATCGAACGCACGGGGAGCCCCATGCGGCGCGCCACGGCTGCGAACTCACCCTTGCCCGACGCGGGCAAGCCGCAGACGGCGAGGATGAGCATGGACGGCCCTCGTGGCACCGGCCCATGAACGCGCCGGCTCAGTTTTCGAACGGACGCTTGGACCAGCGAACGTCGATGAGGGCCCAGAGCACAGCGGAGCCAAGGAGCAGCATGCCGGAAATCCCGAGGATGCCAAGGTAACCTCCCCGAACCATGGAGACATCGTAGGCGGTGGAGGTCGCGTCGAGGCCCTGTTCGCTCACGCGTTCCCACCAATTGCCGTAGAGGCCAACATCACCTTGCGTAAAGGACAGCAAAAAGAGGCCGAGCAGCGGGAGGACGGTCCCCAACCAGAACCAGAACATGATGCGGCCGTCGAAGATGGCCTTGTTGGGCTTGAGGCCCATGAGGAAGGCCGTGAGGGCCACGATGTAGATGGAGTTGGCAAACATCACCGCAAGCCCGGTGGGCAACGCGCTCCACTCGTCGAGACGCCACGCCATCAGGACGAAGAAAATCAGCGAAATCCACGAGGTCGCAAGGAAATACACGACGACCTTCGCCCGCAGCAGTTGAGGGACCCGAAGGGGCAAGCCGTTCATGAAATCGGGCGAATCGAGGATGGTCAACCAGGAGTAGAAATTGAACCCGAAGAAGCCGAGGAAGGGTGCGTAGGACAACAGGTTGATCGGAATTGGCGCTTCGGCGAAATCGATCAGCCAGGCCATTCCGAGCAGCACCAGCAACGGAATGGAATACGAGACGGTCATCTTCTGAATCGTCCCTGAGCGGTAGAGGTCAACAAATTCCTTGGCAACCAAAAGCCTGAGCGTGCCCCGCCCGAGGAAGCCGAGGCGGGCGTGAATGGGGTTCAGCAGGTCCTTTCGGGCAGTCACGCGGACCTCAAAGTCGTCGAGCAGCAACGACGAGGCAAGGGCGCCGACCAGCCCGGCCGCGGCCAGCCCAACCACGACCGGAAGGACGGCATGGCTGCGCTGCACGACGAGTCCGACCAGCATGCTGTCCCAGGGCACCAGACCAAGACCAGCGCCGAGCCCGACGGCCACGGCTCCGACAGGACCAATCAGGGTGAAGGGACGGCCTCGAAGCCAGAGCACTGAGCCCAGGAAGGCGAGCGATAGCCCCTCAGCAATGGTCGTCACCATGGCCGCCCAGGTCCAGACCACGGAACCCCATTGAAGCGGTGTGTCCACGACGCCTACGCCGTCCAGCAGCAAGCCAAGCGACATCCCCGCAACAATCGGGGTGAGGATCAGCAACACGTAGTAGACGAGGTCCTTCACGAAGTACGTGAAATGCGCCGCAGAGGTGGTGAGCGGTTGCAAGGCAGGTGCTGCGAGCAGGCGGTTTTTCGAACCCGTCCGCTGCATGATGGCTTCCTGCCCCTTGAACGCGAAGGTGCCCATCCCGATGGAGAACATGAGCAGGGGCAGGTGGAGGGCCACGCGCATCTGGTCCCAACTGAAGGTACGCTCCTCAATATCGCTCACCTGAGCGGCTCCCGTGCCCACAAGGAACTGAAGACCGATGGTGGTGACGGTGGTGATCAGGGTCAAGAGGAGGGGGAAGAGGATGATCTGCCGCGCACGGGCGAAGTCGACCGTCTCCCGCCACTCTTCGAGGAACATGGCGCGAAAGGTGGTCCGAAACGCGGCCCAGCCGCGCATCGGCTCGTTGAGCACGAGGCGTTGCACCCGGGTGCGACCTGTCGGGGCCGCTGCGGGCGCAGCCACCGCCTCGTCCCACTCCCGGGAGGCGATGTGAACGCCCATGCTCATTCCTCCTCGGCGTCGTCGCCGGAGCGTCGCTCCGCTTCTTCGATGGAATGCCCGACGAGCCGAATGAACACGTCTTCGAGGGTTTCCTCGGGATGGGCGCGCAGGTCCGCGACCGTCCCAGCAGCGAGGACCTTGCCCTGGTTGATGATGGCCATCCGGTTGCACAAGCGTTCTGCGGTCTCGAGGACGTGCGAGCACAGGAAGATGGTTCCTCCTGCAGCAACATGGTCGAGCAACCACACGCGGCATTTTCGCTGGTAGATCGGATCGAGGTTGGCAAACGGCTCGTCCAAAAAGAGCAAGCGAGGAGCATGGATGAAGGCCGAAGCAAGCATCACCTTCTGCCGCTGCCCTTTGGAGAGGTCCTTGCACATCGTGTCCCTTTTTTCGTTCAGGCCAAACCACTCCAGCCAATGTTCCACCTTGGCTTCGACCTCGTCCAGGCCGCGCAATCGGGCCACGAAGGTGAGGAACTCCGGAGGCGTAAGGAACGAGGGAGGCGATTCCGATTCGGGAACGATGCCAATGTTGGCCTTGAGGTGTTGAGGGTCTGCGACGGCATCGATGCCGAGCACCTCGATGTGACCGATGCTTGGGCGGAGTTGCCCGGTAAGGAGCTTGATGAAGGTGGACTTGCCTGCTCCGTTGGGTCCAAACACGCCGAAGAATTCGCCCTCGTGGACCCGGACATCAAGCGGATGCAGCGCAATGAAATCGCCGTAGCGCTTGCCGAGGTCTTTCGCCTCAACGAGGAGCTGCCGGCCCTCTCCCATGAAGCCACTTCACCGCCCCCACATATGGAGCCTCGCCCGCACACCATCCGTTGAAAAGGGGGGGCAGGGTGGGCCACACGAGGACCATGGCGACCAGCCTGCCGATGTGCGTGGTCGACTACATGGACACCACAAAGTCACCGGAAGAGCAGGACATCTCGGACGCGATTCACGCCGTCCGCGCTCGCCTTGGTGATCGCGTGCTTCTTCTTGGCCACCACTACCAGCGCGACGGCATCGTCGAGCACGCCGATTACGTCGGAGATTCCTTCATGTTGAGCCGAGAGGCGGCCGATTCGGACGCCAACGTGATCGTGTTTTGCGGTGTCCATTTCATGGCCGAATCGGCCGACATCTTGACCCGGGACGAACAAGCGGTGCTCATGCCCACGCTTCGCGCGGGTTGCTCCATGGCAGACATGGCCACCCTCGAAGAGGTTGAGCAGGACTGGCCAACGATGCTCGAGCAGGGGGGCTGGAAGGACGCTGCCGGACGTGCGGACCCGGGCGCCCCTGCTGAGCCGGGAGCAGCCTACCTCGTTCCCGTGACCTACATGAACAGCAGCGCGGCGCTGAAGGATTTCGTTGGCCGCCACGGCGGTGTCGTCTGCACCTCCTCAAACGCCAAAGGCGTCCTTCAGTGGGCGTTCGAGCGCGCCGGCCCGGAGGGAGCGGTCCTCTTCTTTCCCGACCAGCACCTCGGCCGCAACACCGGCTTGAAACTCGGCCTTGAGGAGGACGTCATGCCGGTGTGGACGCCCGGACAGGGCGCGTCCTCCGCCATGGACGCGGCTCGTATCGTGCTGTGGCACGGGTACTGCAGCGTTCACGAACGCTTCACCGTCCCCCAAATTGATGCCTTCCGCACGGCCCACCCGGACGGCGTGGTGGTGGTTCATCCCGAGTGTCCACGCGCCACGGTTGAAGCAGCGGATGCTGATGGCTCCACGGAGCACATCAAGCGTTTCATCGAAGCCCAACCTGCCGGGTCCTCCATCGCTGTTGGGACGGAGATCAACATGGTGGCCCGCATGGCGAAGGAGCACCCGGACAAGCACATCGAATGCCTTGATGCGGAAGTGTGCCCCTGCTCAACGATGTACATGATTCACCCAGCCTTTTTGCTCGACGTCCTGGAGCGCGTCGAGGCAGGTGAACTGCCGAACCAGGTCATCGTGCCCACGGACGTGCAGGAAGGGGCGCTCATCGCCCTCGAACGCATGCTTGCCATCACGTCGTGACGCGAGCGCTGTCCGTGTGCTTATTGGGGTCGGCCCTGAGGTCTCCTCATGGCGGAGCACGATGCAGGTGACCGTGCCGCGCGGCAGGTTACCCTGCTAGGCGGCGTCGTCAACCTCGTGCTCATCGCGATCAAGGCGGCGGGTGGCCTCCTGTACGGTAGCGTCGCCCTTCTGGCGGACGCCCTCCATTCGTTGACCGACCTCGTTTCGGACGTTGTGGTCTACTTCGCTGTCAAACTCGGTTCTGCGGAAGCCGACGAAAACCACCCCTACGGGCATCGACGGTTCGAGACGATCGCCTCCTTGGCCGTCGGCCTGCTCGTGATCGCGACCGGGTTGGGGCTCATCCTTGAGACGGCACGCCGGCTGCAAACCCAAGAATGGCTGACCCCCGACGGTCCAGCCCTTGCCGTGGCCGTCATCGCCATCTTTGCCAAGGAGGGGCTGTATCACGTCACGGTTCGCGTGGCGAACCGCCACGCCCGACCCATCCTCAAGGCAAACGCGGTGCACCACCGCACGGACTCGCTCTCGAGCATCGCCGTCTTCGTCGGCCTCGCCGCCTCCATGGCGGGTGTGTCAAGCGGTGACTTGCTCGCCGCCATGGTGGTCGGGCTGCTCTTCCTTCACGGCGGATGGGGCATCCTTTCCGAAGCCCTGCTCGAACTCTCCGAAGCAGCCGTGGACGACGCCACCCATGCGACGATGATGGAGACCATCCTTGCGACCGGTGGCGTCGAAGACGTCCACGTGCTGAAAACGAAGACCGTGGGAGGGCTCATCTTCGCGGAAGCGCACGTGCAGGTTCGCCCGCACATCTCGGTGACCCAAGGCCACGAGATCGCGCACCGAGCGATGCATCGGGTGCTGAAGGCCGTCCCACGAATGGAAGACATCACCATCCACATCGACCCAGAAGACGACGACGAGGCGCCGGTCCACCTTCCGGACGGTCATCGCCTCGAGCACGACATCCGAACAGCATGGGCGGAAGCCACCGACGCAAGCCCGCTGCTCGACGTCACCATGCACCTGCTGGGCGTTGGCGTGACGGCCGTCTTGTGCTGCGCTGCGGACACCCCCGACGCCACAGTGGAGGCGGGGCGGGCGGCCGTGGCTGCTCTCGAGCCCATCGACAGCGTCGAGGTTCGTTCACCACGGTGATCACTGGAACGCGCTTGAGGCGGCCGTCCATCCGATCCAGGCCATGAGGGGGCAGCCGAGGGCCGTCACGAGGAAGTAGGCGGCCGCGAGGGACCACGCACCGTCCTCGCTCAGGCGGACCAACTCAAGCGCGTACGTCGACATGGTGGTGAAGGCGCCGAGCAGCCCGGTCCCCACCAGCAGCGCTTGCTCCCGGCTCATGACGGAAGATGCCAGCAGCACGGCCACGACCCCGAGCAACAAGGACCCAAGCAGGTTGACCACCAAGGTTCCATGCGGCCATCCGGTCGCATCGGCAGGAGGGGCGATGCTCCAGCGAAGGACCGCGCCGAGCGCTCCGCCTAGCGCGACGAGCAGGACGTTCGCGACCATGGTTGCACGAGGTGCGCCCGGCATGAAGCCTTGCCGCCGTCTTGAAGCGGGGGTCCCCCATCGGAGTGCATGACCCGCATCCACTTCCTCACTTCGAACGAAGGAAAGGTGAGCGAAGCAGCCCTCCACCTCGAACCCCTGGGCTATGAGGTCGTCCAACTCCACGTCGACGGTATCGTTGAACCCCAAAGCGACGACCTCGAAACCGTGGCACGAGCGAAAATCGACCAAGCGAAGGCACATCTCCCAACGGAAGACGCGTGGATCCTCGTTGAGGACGCAGGGTTGTTCGTGACGTCGCTGGACGGGTTCCCAGGTGTGTACTCCGCGTATGCGTTGCAGACCATTGGATGCCCTGGCATCCTGCGTTTGCTGTCCCACCTCCACAGCGAGGACCTGAAGGTTGAATCAGGCCTGCGAGCGGCTGAATTCCGCGCTGTGGCCTGCTTGCACACACCACATGGCACGATGGTGGGCCACGGCATCTGCCCGGGTCGAATTGCAGCACACGTCGACGGAGAAGGTGGCTTCGGGTTTGACCCCGTGTTCATTCCACGCGACCTCGACCTGGCAGGACAACCTGTCGAGGCCGGCCTACAGGGGGAGGTTTCCACGCACGGACGTACCTTTGCGGCCGTCGACAGCGCTACAAAAGCGGCCTTCAGCCATCGAACCCGTGCCCTGACCGACCTCCTTTCGCAGGTTCCGTCGAACCTGTGACGCTCCGGCATCACGGTGATAAACAACACATGCGAGCAGGGGGTGAGGCACCATGGGCACCTTCCGCTTGCTGGTTGGCCTCGGCTTCCTCGGGGTGCTCGCTGCCTACCTCCAACTTGCGGCGGAGTTGACCGAAGAAATGCAGTGGGGCGCCGTCGCCACGCTCGGACTCCTGGCCGTGGTGTGGGTCCGCTCCGGCGGCACCCCCGCCCCGACCGTGGCCGCTCGACCAACCGTCACCTCACCTGTGGCGTCGGTCGAGGCCACCGCTTCGCCGATCGACACCACCCCCGACGCGCCCGCGGTTGACATTCCCGCTCCAGTGGTCGACACCTCGACCATGACGCTCGCCGAGCGAAAGCGAGCCAAGGTCGAAGCCGCGCGTGCTGCGCAAGCCGAAGCCATGGCCGAGATGGCCGTGGCCGAGGAGGTCCTGCATGGGCCCGTGGTCGAGGTCGAAGTGGAAGAGGTGCACGTTGCTTCGGAGTTCGTCGTCGAAGTCTCGGCGGATTCCGTTGAAGACGCCGACATCGCCGTGACCGTTGAGCAGCGACGCGAACTCCACGCTCAGGTCAGGGAACGCATCGAAGCGCGCCGCCGGGGCCGCATGGCGGAGATCCGCGCCGCAACCGCCCGCATGTGGGAAGAGGCGGAGGAACGGGAGGACCTCGTGGCCCTCCTCCGCCAGCCCAACAACGGTCAGCACATCCTCGAGCATCCTGAATCGCCGGAACCGGGCCGGACGTACGGGGCGACCTTCCTTCGCCTCGACGAGGACGTGGTGCTGAAGTTGAGGGTCCCCCTCGATGAAGGGTTCCAAGCGGCCGAAGCGGATGAGGACGAAATGCCACCCTTGCCCTTGCCGCCCCTCGGGGAACTGCCGCCCCTTCCTGCCCTTCCGACCAACCCGGTTGAGGCTCGCTCTGCAGCTTTGGCGGCCCTGGCCCC
>JAYPDK010000055.1:0-9049 GCA_038125145.1 Candidatus Poseidoniaceae archaeon | reverse complement strand
CTGGAATGATCATCTTCTCACCTCACCGGTACGACTTCTGCTTCTTGCGACGGGCGCCGCGGCCGAGCTGGTGCTTGGGCTCCTTGCGGCGGGGGTCGTTGACGAGCAGGGAGCGGTCGAACCGCAGGTACTCGTCTCGAAGTTCGGTGTCTTGTCCTTCCGCGCCACCGTTGTACAGCACGAGGCCACGTGCGATGGCGGTGCGGATGGCGTCGGATTGTCCCATGATGCCACCGCCGTGGGTCACGACGTTGATGTCCACCTTGGCCAGGCGGTTCATCGCGTCAGCGATCACGAGCGGTTCCATCGCCTTGCGGCGCGACAGCGAAGGCTGCATGATTTCAATCGGCGACTGGTTCACGCGAACCCGGCCCTTCCCGGGCTTCACCGTCGCACGGGCGACGGCGGTCTTGCGCTTACCGGAGGACTCGACGGACTTCTTCTTCTTCGCCATCACTGCTCACCTCCCCATCGGTGGGCGGGGGCGCCAAGGTTGGCGCTGATCTCGCCCAGCCGCACGTAGCGGTCAGGCAGTGCACGCTCGAAGGCCGAGCGGTCCCCGAGCGCATGGCCGTCGGGCAGGTCGCCGTCGGCAAGGTGCTTGGGGCAGCCAATTTCCACGCGCAGGTTGCGCAGCGCACGGCGGCCGCTGGACTTCTTTTGGTAGGGCAGCATTCCGCGAACCGTCCGCTTCAGGATCATGTCCGGCATGCGGGGGTAGTACGGGCCCTTTCGGCTGTGGTTGAGTTCGTACTTGGTGCGGTAGGTCGCAAGCACGGAGGTGGTGGACCCCGTCACGACCGCCTTTTCGGCGTTGATGACGATGACCTTGTCCTCACGGCCGTCTCGGGCCGCCTTGAGGAGAACCTCAGCCACAGCGCTTGCGAGGCGACCGAGGATCGCCCCGTCGGCGTCGTAGACGTAGGTGGTCGGCTCAGCCAAGGAGAACCACCCCTGATCCCTTCGGGTTTTCGTCCATCAGCTCAGGGAGGCTCATCACGCGGCCTCCCGCGGCTTCGACCTTGGCGCGTGCGCCGGCGCTGATACTGTAGGCGACGATGGTTCGCGAGCCGCCGACTTCGCCCGAGCCCAGGAGCTTGCCTGGGACAAGGACGGTCGCGCCCTCAGGGGCGTACCGGCTCACACGGCTCAGGTTGGGCTGCGCCCAGTTCGAACGGCTCTTGGAGAGCCGCAGAGCCACATCTCGCCACAGGGCAGCGCCGGTGTCACGCGACTTGGCCTTGAGCTGGTCGATCAACTCGACCAGATCGGCGTTCGTCTTGTTCTTCGGCTTGCTCATATGACTCCCTCGATGCGTGAAGCAAGGCTCGCGACCGACCCTCCCGTTATGAAGGCACCGATGGGGCGAAGGCCCCCATCAAGGCCGCTGCGCCTCATTCGTAGAGGATTTCGCCCTTTGCATCGAGCAACTCAACCGTGAGGCCGGCGGCTCGGCTTTGGACGATGATTTCCGAATGGAGCGTGTCCGAGAAATCATCGAGGGCGCCCAAAGCGGTGACGCCACCGACGTCGGTCAGCTGGTCGATCAGGTGGTTCAGCACGCACGAGACGCCGTAGGCTTGCCCTGCTCGGAAGGCATGATCGACGCCACCGACCTGCGGGTCCTCCGCGCGCATTCGCAACATCACCTGCTGGGAGTAGGCCACAAGGGCGCCGTAGAGGGCTTCGATGATCTGTGCTGCTTCGACGTCGCCGAGGAGCATCTGCGCCTGCGCCAGGGCCGCTTGAACGGCCTGGCCGTAGGTCCCGTGGGCCCCGATGATGTCGCTCGTTTCCTGTTGCATCGCAGCGTCGATCAGGCCTTTCCAATCGTCCATGCTACCGCACCCGATGCCGCGCCCCTTCAACGTTGGGCCCGAAGGCCGTGCACGCCGTTGGCTCAGATGCTGAAGCCCGTGTCCTCGCTGTCGTCGAGGCCGGCTTGACGGACGCTCCCATCGGCCGCGACGAATTCGCCGGCCTTGGTCTGCTTGTCGTAGAGGCCGACCACCTCCTTGCGGACGTTGACCTGGGTCGCTTCCTCACCGAGCGCACGCGTGAGCGAGGTGGTGATGCCACCGAGCGTCTGGAGGGCGCGGTCGCGGTGGCTGGCATCGATGGTGTGGTCCGAGTACCTGGCCTCTTCGAAGATCGCGAGGAAGGCGTCGAGTTGCTCTTCAGGCACCATGTTGAACGCTTGACGGACCGCCGCCTCGAACTCACGGGTGGTTTCGAAGACCTTCTTCATGAAGCCGTACTTTCGGAAGAACTTGACCAAGTCCTTGTAGCCCTGGAAAATGGCCGCGATGTATTCGTTCGACGTCTCGAGGTTCCACGCCATCGTGGAGATGAGGCCACGGAGTTGGTCGACCTTTCGACGGGCGACGGAGCGCTGGTACACCAGGGCGCCAGCGATGGCCAACGCCACGAGGATGATCGACAGGCTTGCGATGACCGAGGTGGAGAAGAAGCCATCACTGGCGGCTTCGACCTTCGCGAGGTATTCGATCTCGTGGGTCACGTTGTCGGTGGCCTCCGCGAAGTATGTGCTGCCTTGGTAGTAGGCGACAATACGCCACAAGCCGTCGCACTCGTTGCCTTCGCAGGTTTTGCCGGGGTACTCCCAAGTGAAGTTCGCACGGCCTTGCTCGTTGGTCGTGTCGCGGATGCGGCTTTCGGTCACCCACTCGTTCTCGGTGTCCGACCAGTACTGCATCGCGAAGACGACTTCTTCGTTTTCGACCGCGATGTTGAGGCGGTCACGGAGAAGCGCAACGCGACCTTCGATGATCTCGTTCGTGTCGGCGCCGTTGTCGCCGATCCGGCTCCACGACTCGAGGACCTGGAGGTCAACGCGGGAGCGCACAAGCACGACGGTGTCCATTGACGAACCGTTCAGCACGTTTGAGATGTCCTTGTCGCAGCCTCCGGGAACGTTTCGGTCGGGCTCAAAGGCGACGCGCAGCGTTCGGAAGCCCTCGAGTTTCCCACCGGTGGTTTCCACACCACGAAGCGTCGGGTTTTGTGCGGGGTCACCGCTGAACCACTCGACGGTCCCGTCCAGATCGCTGGTCCTGATGGTGGCGATGGGCCGAATGTTCTCCTCGGGGTCGAGGTAGATGTTCAGGCACTTGCCGCCCACAGCAGCACCGTTCGCCTGCAACAGGCGTGCGTCGATGTGGAAGGATTCCTTGAGGTAGAGCACCGGGTAACTGGACCCGTTCTGCAGCGTGTACGTCTCGACGCTGGACTTGAACGGTCCAACCTCGGTGATCGCCAAGGTCGAGTTGCTGAACACGGCGAACTCGGTCTGAACGGTGCGGTTCTCGTAACGGTAGGCGTCGTTGTTGTCGTAGGAGGAGTAGGTCACGGTGACCTTGGCCTTCCCCGCCATCACGCCCTCAAGCGGGCAGGTGATGGCGAAGTTCCCGTCCGTGTCGGTGACGTCGTTGAAGCACGCGACCGGTCCGGACTGACCGTTGACCATCTCGTAGTTGACGCGCACAAGCCGGCCGGGGATGGCGGTGCCAAGTTCGTCCTCGAGGACGCCGGTGACGACCATGGGCTTGGGAACCGTCTCGCCGGTCAGCGGGTCGATTTCGCTGGTGTACACGATTTGGTCATCGATGCTCAGGCTGGTGCGGCCAATGAGCGCGAAGCCGTTCGCGTTGTGCGTCATCACGACACGGAAGTGGTCGTTGCCGGGAACGCTGGTGCAGGTGTCCCAAACGCCCTGGATGCCGAGCGAGGTCACGTCAAGCGGCGCACAGCCTTCGTTGGGGAGGTTCTCCTCGAAGCGCAGGATGACGTCCACGGGACCGAAGCCGTCCGGCAGGAAGGACTCGGGGTCCTCACGAAGCAGGGCGGGGTCGAGCGGGGTGATGTCCGCCCGCAAGCAGCCGATGCTTTCGTTGCGGCTGAGGCCGTCCTTGTTGACGTCGCGGTCGGCAAAGCCGTCTCCGTTCGCGTCGTAGAAGCACAGGTGGGAGCCGTCGGGCTGGGGTTCGGGCAGCGAGATCAATCCCGCGCTCGGTGCAAGCGTTGCAATGTGCTGCCGGTGCTGCACGCCTTCGAAGTCCGTGCCTTCGAAGATGACGTCGACCAAGCCACCTGAGGGTGGCGTCGCTCCGTCCAACGCCGCGCCAATCGCGTCACGGTCCCGCGTTTTCCCGTCGTCCTTCACCTGTGCTGTGAAATCCCAACGGTCGCCAGACTGCCTGAACGAGGGGTCGGTATCGACCACGCCGAGGTAGGTCCTCGACACAATCCAGACCTCCTCCTCCACCAAGGAGCCCTTCATCAGGGGGTTTCCTCCGAAGGCGAAGGTCAGGGTGAACTGACCCAAGGGGTCGGTTGCGCTGACGTTGAAGGGGACCTCGAAGAAACCGTTGTCGTCGGTGAAGTTGACGCCGGTGCGTCCGTCTCCGGACCAGGTCCAGTTGACCGCTTCGTTGCGCACGGGGCGGAGGGCGTTGTCCACGAGCTTCGCCTGGATGGTGGTCGTCGAGTTGCGGTAGAGGCGAGGCACGGAGGTCGTCAGGAAGTCCGTTGTCCCGACAACGGTCGCGTTGATGTACGCGCCCGTCTGGGCGAGGGTCGTCGAATTCCCGGTGTAGTAGTACGCCGAGTTGGTGAAGTCCACGCGCATCCCGTAGGTGCCAGAACTGTACTGGCTGTACCACGTCCAGTTGTAGGTGTAGCGGGCTTCGCCATCGGTGATCGTCGGGCGACCGGCGAACGCGGTCTCCTGTGCGCCAAGGAACTGTCCGTTGTTGTCGATGTCCACCTGCAGGGCCACGGGGTCCGCATCCCATGCAACGTTCGTTCGGTTCGACACGGTTCCGGTCACGACAAGGCTGTCACCGGTGTTCATCTCGGGCACGATCTCGCACCGAATGGGGCTCAGGGGGTCGTTGATGTCCACCGCTCCACAGGGAGGCACGTCGGCGTCAGCACCGTTGGTCAAGCGAATGAACCAGTGGGTGGCGTTCGTGCTGATGAACGAACGAAGCAGCGTGGCTTGGCCGGTCAGCGTCGCGAGGTCGCCGTCCCAGTTTGTCGGGTAGGGCTTCAGCACCGATGCCTGCGCGAAATCGACGCCTGCACCTGCAAGCGCCTCGGCGTGCCACAAGGTGGCCCAGTTGCCAAAGGTCCCGTCGCCGTTGTTGATGGTGGAGTCGAAGTAGTACACTGGATTCGTTCCGTCGACGATCATTGTTCCGTCGATGTTCATCCGGTGCATGACGCGGATGCTGAAGGGTTCGGATGCATCGCCGTGCAGGTAGGCGTACGGCCATTCTGGGTCTCCTTGCCCGTCCACGGCCAGTTCTGGATTGACCTTCGCCACGACTTCGAGGTCGCCCGGAGGCAGGCTCGTGTTCGTGTAACTGTACGTGCCGACGACGGTGTGCCGGCCCGTTTGTGCGTTCCAGAGCACTTCCTCGTATCCGCCAGGGATCTGACCCGGGCCGTTGTCGAAGGTGGAGTTCCATCGGACCTGCTTCCAGACCCCGTTCACGCCAAGGCTCTGAACGAAGGTAAGGGAGGCCCATCCGGTTGCGTCCGTGCGGTACCCCGACCCGTCAAGCCCCGTGAAGTTCGTGGGGTGGGTCCGGTTCCCGAACAGACCTCCGAAGATCGAGAAACTGACCGGGACTTCCTTGATGCGGTTGTCGTAGAATCCACGCTCCCAGTCCGCGGTGTAGTGGGCCTTGAAATCAAGCCAGAAGGGCTGCTCATCGGAGCGGAAGTAGGTCCACGCGGAGTAGTCCACCGTGAGGTTTGCTTCGACGCCGACGAGGTACTCCGTCGAGGTGTTGCCGTTGAACGCGAACATCTCCGTCACTTCCGCATACACGCGGTAGGACGTGTTGCTGCCTACGGTCAGGTCTTCGGGGTAGAGGAACTGACCGACCGTGAAGTTCCCGAAGTTGTTGGTCAGGACGTCGATGGTCTCCAGGGCGGTGGTGTCGTTGCTGGTCCATTCAATGTGCACCTGAACCGGGAGGCTCGGCGCGGGTTCCAACATCAGGGACACGGGGTTGATCCAATCCACGTGCCCGGAGAAGATGGCGGGGGTACGCGCGTCAAGCCACAAGGTATCGGGCAGGTCGAGCGTGATGTAGGTCGGCATCTTGTCGTCTTCGTCGGGAATCCCGTCGTTGTCGTGGTCCCAGTCGGACGAGTCGCCGTCGTTTTCCTCGAGCACGTCGTGATCGAGGTCATCGCGGGTGTCGTTGTCGTCGTCGTCGTCGACGGCGTCGGGACCGGTTCGGCTGTCGTTGGGGTTGGCCATGGCCTCGCCGTCGCCAAAGTCGTCGTGGTCCCACGGGTTGGTCGAGTTGCGCTGGAAGCGGGTCGGCCACAGGAGGACCTCGTCCTCGTCCTTCATGCCGTCTTGGTCGTCGTCCTTGTCGAGGTCGTCGCGGTCGCCGTCGTTGTCATGGTCAAAGGGCGCGACGGCGCTGATCAGCAATTCCGCCGCGTTGCTGAGGCCGTCAGCGTCCCAATCGTCGTCCTTCCAGTCGACGATGCCGTCGTTGTCGTTGTCGTAGGGCGACTGCTCTTCACCCCAGAAACAACCGGGCATGCTTTCCTGCATGACGTCGGTGATGCCGTTGTTGTCGTCGTCGGGGTCTTCGGCGTCCGGCACGCCGTCGTTGTCGTTGTCAACGTCATAGTACGCGGGCTGCCGGAGGCCTTGGCTCATGATGCCGCGGTCCCAGACGGCCTGGTACCAGCC
This sequence comes from Candidatus Poseidoniaceae archaeon, assembly GCA_038125145.1. Taxonomy (GTDB): domain Archaea; phylum Thermoplasmatota; class Poseidoniia; order Poseidoniales; family Poseidoniaceae; genus MGIIa-L3. The sequence goes on along the minus strand of JAYPDK010000055.1, from coordinate 2,307 downwards.
GTCCTCGTCAACGTCAGCATCGTTGCCGTCGTCGTCGTTGTCCACGCAGTTCGTTCCGCCGAAGAAGTTCGAGTTGAGTTGACCGTCGTCGTTGTCGAGGTCGTCGTCGGTGTCGACTTCGAAGTAGTCCCACACACCGTCGTTGTCGTCGTCCACGTCGTACCAGTCGAAGACCGCGTCGTAGTCGTCGTCGATGTCCACCGTGTCGTTGGTGAAGTCACCGTCGGTGTCGCCGTCTTCGCTGTTCTTGATGAAGTCCGCACCGAGTTCGTCTGGGAAGTCGGCTACGGGACCGTTGTCGGACTGCCACTGCCAGAGCCCGACCAGCAGGCCCATCCAGGTGATGAAGGCGTCACGGTTGTCGGTGATCGCCGCGTAGGAGATGCCCGACTCGGCCGTGCCGTCGCCGCCGAAGTCGTAGAGGTAACACCCACCTTCAGCACCGGGGCTGCAGCCCACCTCGTTGTTCGTGGGGGGCACGACGCCGCCTTGGTCCACGCTTGCGTCGGGGCGGGTGGAGTAGGGGGCGCCAAATTGCGCGTTCACGCCGTTGAGGGGCATGTGCCACGCGAGCGCGTAGGCGTAGCCGCAGACGAAGCCGTTGGCCAATTGGCCGATGGTGTACCCACAGACGGACATGTCGATCGAGCCGCCCATCTTGATGTCGTTCACGTCGAGCACGCCGTCGTTGCCCTCGTCCTGGTCCCACCAATCGGGCATGCCGTCGCCGTCTTGGTCGGAATCCAGGCCGTTCACCAACGAGTCGCCGTCGCTGTCAATGTCCCATTCGTTGCCGCCGTTGTAGCTGTTCCAGCGGGCGTAGAGGTACCAGTAGAACTCGGGCACCGTGCCGGGCGTCGGGGTCGCAGTGGTGCCGTCGTAGCCGTTGTAGTTGAGCATCATCTCGGAGAAGGGGTTGTGCATGAACACGGCCGCCCAGTAGTCCGACGAGTTGTCCGTGTAGGATTGGCCGTCCAGCGAACCGTCGAGGAAACCGCCGTCGTTCACGGGGTAGAAGGGCGTCGAGAAGCCGTCGTTCAGGTCCGAATCCAGCAGGCCGCAGTTGCCGTCGTCCGGGTCGAAGAGGTCGGCGATGCCGTCGTTGTCGTCGTCCCAGTCGATGTCGTTCTCGAGGCCGTCGCCGTCGATGTCGGAGTCGACCCCGTTGATGCCGTCGTCGCGGTACAGCGCGCCGTTGATGGCGTGCAGGTCCGCATCGTTGTCGAGATCGCAATCTGGGTCGATGTCAAGCGGGTCGATGATGCCGTCGTTGTCGTCGTCAACGTCGTCCCAGTTGCTGATGCCGTCCCCGTCCCAGTCGTTGAATTGAGAGAAGGAGGCGCGCCAGATGGTGCACTTCGGGTCGGCGTTCGCGGGGTTCGGGTTGGAAATCGTCGGGCAGTTCCACGTGGCGACCTCGGTCGTGGAGTTCAGCGGGAAGGAGTCGTTCTCGTTCGGGATGCCGTCGTTGTCGAGGTCGTACTCGATGTTCTGAGCATCACCGCTCACTGCGGGGTTGGCCAGGTTGTCCGGCGTCGTCGTGCCACCCATGTCGGTGTCGAGCCAGTCGTAGACCGCGTTGTAGTTCTGGTCGAAGGGACGCAGGCGGTCGTCGTCGAGGTCCTGGTCGTAGTCAACCTCGCAGTCGATGGTGCCGTCGCCGTCGCCGTCGCCGCCGGGGATATCGAAATTGGCGCTCGAGACGCCCGTCACGGTGACGGTGGAGTTGGAGTTGCCACCGGTGATGGCAATGCTGTCGCCCACCGAGTACCCGTACCCTGGGTCGTTGATGGTGGCGCCGGTGACCGAGCCACCGGCGGCAGTCACGTCAAGGGTCAAGCCGGAACCCGTGCCGCCTTGGGTGGCCACGTTGCTGCCGCTGACGTACGAAGCACCGCTCGTCGGGCTGCTGATCGAGGTGACCTCGCCGTTGCGAATGCCGGTCGTGTCGCCCAGTTGGTCGCCGTTGGTGTCCACGTTCACGCACACGTCGAGGATGCCGTCGTTGTCGTCGTCGGGATCCACCATGTCGAGGATGCCGTCGTTGTCGTCGTCCGTATCGGCGCTGTCCGGGGTTCCGTCGTTGTCGTTGTCCGGGTCGATGAAGTTGGGAATGCCGTCGCCGTCAAGGTCGCCGTCGACGATGGTGGTGAAGGACGGCGTGCCTTGGGAGGCCCACGCCGTACCGGAGTTCCCAATCGCGGTGAAGCCGGACGCCGTCGCGCCTGCTGCGTTCACGCGGTTCTTTTCCCACTCGACGTAGTTGACGCCGCCCGAGTACAGGCGGTATTCGTTGAAGGTCCACGT
>JAYPDK010000054.1:0-9760 GCA_038125145.1 Candidatus Poseidoniaceae archaeon | reverse complement strand
ACCTCGAGAACCCCGGGATGAGAAGGCGAGGCTCCCGGCACGAGCACTTAGCGACAAAACGCCATCAGCGTGCTTGAGCCTCGCCACGAGGTGGAGCGCAGCCTGACGGTCACCTCGTGGGCCTAAGGGAGCAGCTGGACGATGTATGTAGAGCCAGTGGACCGCATTTTCCTATGATGAAAGATGCATTTCCGCACAGCATCGACCACGTTTGATGTAAGAACATTGAAGGCCAATCGGGTCGAACAACAAGGTATGGAACTGATGAGCATCGGTTCCGCCATCAGCGGTGTCAAAGCGATCCTCTCTGCCTACGAAGGGTACGAGCGGGCACGCTTTTTGGACACAGATTTTGCCGTGCGTGAAGAAATTCGTCGACGCACGGAGATGTTGACCGACCACCTCAACCGGGTGCAGGACCGCTTGTTGCGGCAGAACGACGAGGACGGTGTTGCCGAGGTGCGAGCGGCCAAGGAATCCCTGACTGGCCTTTCTGCCGATGTTCAGTTTGCCATCGCAAGTTCGCCAACCAGCGCCCATACGAGCATTGGTCGGTTGGGTCGCTCCCCACGGCGCCAGCTGGTCAACCACGACCTTCGCACCCTCGAGATGCTGGTCAGCGCCACCCGGTCGTGCAACGACCTCCTTGAGTTGAGCGCGACGTCCGATACACCTCAGGAGGACGTTCAGGCGCTGTGCTCACGCGTGCACGATCAGGTTGGTCGCGCGCGCAACCACCTCCGTGAGCGAAACATGTTCATTGAGGGACTGATGAAGCGGTGATACGATGACGGACGACAGGTACCGATGGCGAACAAACCCAGCGGTGATTGCACGGTACGTGATGGGGTACGAGGTCCCCTCTGGCCTTGAGGTCACGCTCAAACCGAACGAAGCGTGCGTGGTCATTGAGGACGGACGCGTTGCTGGTGTTGCCACGCAGCAGCACATGGAGGTCAATCCAGAGGTCGGTCTGCTCGGTCGCTTGTTCGGCAAAAACGCCCCCGACCGTTCCTTCTTCTTCGTTCTGCTGGGCCCCCATGACCTCCTCTTTCCGTTGACCTTCACGATGGACGACGGCGAGCAGGTGACGGGCCTCTTCTCCATGCGCGTGGCCTTCACGAGGGAATCGGTTGCTCGCATCCTCCACCTGCCTGCCCGAGGGACGGCCGTGTTGACCGCCTCCAACCTTGCCGGACTGCTGCTTCCAGAAGTTCAGGCGCAGGCCCAACCCCTGTTCACCACCTCCACCACGGAGGACCTCCGTGCGGGCGTCGGACGTCAGGCGGCGCTTGACCGTCTTGGCGCGGCGCTCCGAGGCACGCTCGACCACCATGGCCTGCGCATGCAGTCCTCCTTCGTGACGTGGAAGGAGGGCGAAGCGCAGGAATTGCTCAGGATGCGACGGGACCTTGAACACCTGGCCGAACGAAACGCGATCCTCGACGAGCAACATCAGGTCGAGATGGACGCCGTCCTCGGCCGTCGCGTGCGTGAACTGGAGTTCAACGCACGGCTGTCCTCGGCCGACGCGAGCGCCGAAGCCAAGGCCGAGGCTGCGGCTGAAATCGCGCGGATCCAAGCCACCGCAAGCGTGGACCGTGCTCGCTGGGACGAGGTGTCCAGCCTGCAGGCCAGCCAGCACGACGAGCGCCGGACGCAGGAACTGTCGGAAGCACAGCACCAGGTGAAGATGGCACGGCTGGAAGCGCTTCGAACCATCGAATTGGGCGCCGCAGAGCGCGCCGAACGCGCGGACAAGATGGCCTTCGCACAGGACCAGTTTGAGAAGGTGCAAGCCGCAAAACGTGAGCGGATGCGGCTGGAAGCGGAACGGGAACAGCAACGCTTGGACGGCATCAACGAGGGGTCCAGCCGCACCATCGACGTGCTCTCACGCATCGCGGAGAACAGCGACGACCCCGCTGTGGCGATGGAGGCCCTGCGGCAACTCGCGGAACTGCGCAAGGCGGACGTCGATGCAGCGAAGGGAGCATACGGTCAGGACACGCCCGACGAGTGAGCGTCGCGCTTGCCTCACGGCTCGTCCTTGGAGGCTTTGAGGAAGGCAGCAACCACGGTCAACCCCTCAAGCAGCCCAAGCGCGACCAGCAAGGTCGGCCCTGCGGCCGCGTGGGCCTTGACGTCCAGGTCGAAGGTGGTCACCAAGGGCCCGCTGTCGCCCCCACCAAGCACGCCATCCAGGACGCCGCTTGAACCGTCATCGACGAGGCCAAGTTCACCGGTGATGGCGTAGTGGTCGTCCTCCGAGAGCGTCCACGTGAACCCCGTTGAGGACTGAGCGTTGGGACCTCCTGCGGCGAAGTCGATCGTCGCAGGGTCGCAGTCCACGATCACGTCCGAGTCGAGCGCCGATGCTGCGATCAACCGGTCGCGTTCCTGACCGCTGATGATGCCCACCCACACGCTGGAGGCGTTCCATTCAAACCCAACCTCCACGGGGAGCAGGTCGCCGAAGGGAGGTTTGGGGAGCACGTCTTCCGCGATGCCGCACCCTGTTCCGTCCGCTGGCGCAGGGACGTCTTCCACGGTGTCCTCGTAGCGAACGCCAAGCACGGCCCCTGCGAGGACGCCACCGAGGAGCAGCGCCACGACAAACAACCAGACACGCATGGCCATCCACACGACCCCCGTCATTTGACCCCTTGTCTTCGGCATTCGATGGAAGGTTGATGCGCGACACGCGCGGTGCAGCGCCATGGACGTACATCGTACGTCAGCCGACGAGCGGGATGCGGTCCTCGGGCTGTACGCACACGCCTCTGCACTCCAGCGCAGCAAAGGGCAAGTGGAGTGGCCCGCGATTGACACGGCCCTGGTGGAGCGGGAAATCGAGGAGGGGCGGCAATGGCACCTTCGAATCGACGGACGCATCGCCTGCGTGTGGGTCGTGGCCTACGAGGACCCGCAGATTTGGGGGGACATGGACGCGGACCCGTCCGTCTTTCTGCATCGAATCGCCACTGCGCCCGAGTTCAGGGGCCGGCGCCTCGTTGGCGAGGTGGTGGCGTGGGCCATCGACCATGCGCGTGACCTCGGACGGACCCACCTCCGACTGGACACCGTCGGCCACAACGAAGCCCTCATCCGGCTGTACACCAGCCACGGGTTCACCTTCCTCGGCCCGAAACACCTGGACGACGTCAGCGGCCTACCTGGACACTACGCCGATGGCCCGTGCCTCCGGTTCGAGTTGTGCCTTGATTCGCCGAACGCTTGAAAGCCCACACAACGAGTGCGGCCCATGCTTCCAACAGACTGGGACATCAGCGCCGCCATGACCGCCCTTGCTGCCGCAATTTCGGCTTCTGGTCGTACCGTGGAGGAGGTCTTCGCGGACCTCGACAGCGACGACGACGGCCGGCTCAACGGCCCGGAACTGCTCGCTGGCCTTTCGGACCTGCTCGGTGAGGCGATGGACCCGCTGAAGGTCTCGGAGGTCATCACCTCCTTCGACGAGAACGCGGACCACCGGATCGACCTGGACGAGTGGAAGGCGCTCGTGGAGCAGCACGGCGAAGAAGAGTGAGCCTCAACGAAGGTCCTCGTCCTCGATGCTGTGGCCCATGCGCTCGGCCTTCGTGCGCAAGTACCCGGCGTTGTCCACGCCCACACCAACAACGAGGGGCACGCGCTCGACGACGTCGATGCCGTGGTACCGGAGTTGCTCAACCTTGTCGGGGTTGTTCGTCATCAGGGACACGGCTCCGACACCAAGCGATTGCAGCATCTCCGCAGCCACGGTGTAGTCGCGCCCGTCGGCAGGAAGGCCGAGCATGAGGTTGGCGTCCAAGGTGTCGGCACCTTGGTCCTGAAGGTGATAGGCCTGAATCTTGGCGTGCAGACCAATCCCCCGCCCTTCCTGGCGGAGGTAGAGCACGCACCCCCAACCACGCTCAGCGACCGCGGCGAGGGCCGCATCGAGTTGTGGACCGCAATCGCACCTCAGGGAACCGAACGCATCCCCGGTCAAGCATTCCGAATGCACACGGACCAAGACGGGGTCGGGACCTGCAAGGTCGCCCATCGTCAGGGCCACATGGTCGGCGCCCGCGTCGTCGTGCACCACGCGGATGGTGAACGTCCCCCATTGTGTCGGGAGCGTGGCTTCGCTGGGAACGTCCGACGTCATGCCACCACCTCGATGAACAAGCGCCAGTCCCCCGCACCTTCCTCAAGGCCAACCACCCGCTGCCCGAGGCGGGCCACCATGGGTGGAAGGTCTTCGAGGGCTTCGGGATCGTCGAAGCGCACCTCGAGGCACGCGCCACGTGCCAAAGCGCCCAGCGCCTTGCGGGCCTCCCCGACCGGGACGGGGCAGCGAAAGCCACGGACGTCCAAGCGGTGGCTTGGGACGGGACCGGTGCTGCCCTCGGTCATGGTCGCTCCTCGGCCCCCCTCCCTTCAAGCCCTTCGACCGACGGCCCTATGAGGCGGCCTCCCAAAGCCACAGCGTGGCCCGAGGCACGGACGCACCGGAGGACCTCTCGTGGTCTGAGGTCGGCGCGCTTGGGCTCCGCTACGCCAAATTCCCCGTGGCCCTCTTGCTGGTCGAGGCTTTCTATTGGTTCCTGACCGAGCCGAGCGACACCCTGGCCCCCTTGCAGGTGGTCGAAGCGTGGCTCTGGCATGGCATCACCCAACTCATCTGGGGCTCCGATGCCGTGAGCCTCTCGATGCACAACGGCTGGCTCACCCGCATTGATTTTCATCATCCAGCCTTCCCTGGAAGCTTCGACAGCGTGGGCCTGTACGTCTCGGACGAATGTGCAGGGGTGCACGAGATGATCTTCCTCTCGACCCTCATCCTCATCACCGAAGACGTACCACAACGGGACCGGCTGCGAGCGGTCGCTGTTGGGTGTGCCTTGGTCTTCGTGCTCAACCTCGCGCGTTTGGTGGCCTTCTATCCGCTCGCGCTCGGGGGTTGCTTGGAGGCCCCGAACGACGTCGCCTGCCTCAACGGCATGTGGGCCTTCCATCGTCACGTGTACGAGTGGGGCTTCCTCATCGTTCTGATCGGGCTCTGGCTGGCGTGGTTCACCTGGGTGGGCGGACCACGCCGCGTGAAGGACCGCAGCCTCGCCGGCTCGGAAGCCTGGCGCATCGTGCTCCGGCGCGACTGGGCGTGGCGGTCGACACGCCCCGTGTGGAAGCAACCCCTCGCGGGCGTCGCGATGGCCGTGGTCTTGGCCGTGCTGGCCGCCCTCCTCGTGACCAACAACGCTGAGGCGATGGCCGCACGTGACATCGTGGCGGAATGCGCCTTCAGCGACCTTGTCAGCGACCGCTGCGCGCAAGCGCAACTCGATTGGAACGATGCGATCGATGGCGCGTGGTCGCTGGCCAGCCTTGGACTGCTCGGGGTGGTGGTGAGTGCCTTCGTCTACGAACGCCCGCTGGCCGACGGTCGTTGGCCCTCAAGCCTGACCGAAGAGGAGCGTGAAGCGTTAGCGACCGAAGCAAAGGCCGCACGCGACGAATCCGAGTGATCAGAGGACCACGAGGTCAACGCTGTGGGTGGCGCCGGCGAGTTCCTTCTGCGCGAAGGCCTTCATCGCACGTGCAGCCACGCTGTTGTGCATGCCGACGTCGCTGTGGTCATCACCGAGCACGATTCGGCCAACGGCCATCGCATCGCAGCCGACGGCGTCCACAATCCAGTCCTCAAGGGCGGCCTTGGACACGCCTTCGCTGGCGGAGAGCCCAACACGGAGGGTGATGAAGCCAAAGGGGTCCGCCGCGTCGGAGAGGTCTTCTCGCCAGGCGACCGGGTCTCGCTCCACCCCTTCAGGAAGGTCGAGCACCTCGACCTCCTCGACGGGGAGGTCGTAGGTCGCGATGATGTTCTGCATCTGTTGGCCCGACGTCCGGTCGACGAGGGTCCATGCTTGGCCGGTGCGGCCGATGCGACCGGTGCGGCCGATGCGGTGGATGAACGCGTCCATGTCGTTGGGGACGTCGTAGTTGATGACCATCGTCACGGAATCCACGTCGATGCCACGGGCCGCAACGTCGGTGGCGACGATGATCCGAAGTTGGCCTTCACGGAAGGTGCCCAAAATGCGCTCACGCTGGTTCTGGCTCAGGTCGCCATGCAGGCCGTCGACCTCGAACTTGGCCTTCCCGAGACGCTCGATGAGCAGGTCGACCATGCGCTTGGTGTTGGCGAAAATGATCGCTTGGCCGTCCTCTTCAAGGTGCAGCAGCAAGCGTGCCGTGGCCCACAATTTGTTGGAACGACCGACCTGAGCCACGCAAAGGCGAACGTCTGGCAGGTCGATTTCGTCTTCGTTCGTTTGGACGAACTCCGGGTCCTGCATGAACTCAAAGGCCGCGTTGACGATTTCCTGAGGGAAGGTCGCGGAGAACAACAGGGTTTGCTCGCGGGACGTCATCCGCTCAAGCACCCAGAGGATGTCGGGGAAGAAGCCCATGTCGAGCATGCGGTCGGCTTCGTCAAGCACGAACAAGGTCGGCGCCGTGAGGTCGATGTGGCCCCGTTCGGACATGTCCATAACACGACCTGGGGTGCCGACGATGACGTCCACGCCCGCGTCGAGCAATTTTGCTTGCTTCTCCACGTCGGTACCGCCGTACACGGTTTGGAGGCGGAGGCCGGTTTCGCCTTGCAGCATGTCGAGTTCCTCCGCCACTTGGACCGCGAGTTCACGCGTGGGGGCAAGGACCAGGGCCTGCAGGCCTGCTCCAGGGGAGCATCGCTCGATGAGCGGCAGGCCGAAGGCCGCGGTTTTCCCTGAACCGGTTCGGGCCTGACCGATCACGTCTCGGCCGCGGCGGGCAAGGGGTACCGTGTCCCGTTGAACTTCGGTAGCGAATTCCCAGCCTTGGGCGTCGATCGCTGCTTGAACGGTGTCAGGAAGGCCCCAAGAGGTGAATCGGGTTTGCGTGAACATGGTGCTCGCCTCCGTTCCAATGCTTCACGGGCCGCCGGAACGGGGGCAGCCCTCGCACGACTCAGAAGGACTCGGCGTCCTTGATCTCCTGCTGGAGTTGGCCCAGCCAGTACTTGCGGGCGTTGTCCCGCGTGAGCGGGCGCTTGGTCTGGCGGACGTGTTCGAGGATGTACTGACGGAACTTCAGCGCCTTGGTTCGGTTGATGCCCTTGGGGGTCATGCCGTCCCAAAGGCGGTCGAACTGCTCAGCCTTGTCGTCGTACGCGACATCCTCCATGGGTCTCACCTGACGTCTTTGGCGACCGATGGCCCATCTTTAACGCTGTTGGCCCTCATCCGGCACGCCAGATGGGGGGACATCGTCCGCAAGAACGGGCTTTCCGAGCAGCCCAAGTTCCTGCTCCTGTGCTGCCGCCACCTCGAGGTCAAGTTGAGGCACCGGCTCCGCAGGCGCAAGAAAGCGGTTCTTTTGCTCCTCTGTGCCCTCGATGGACACGTCCGCGACCATGCCCGCCAGCATGCCCCGAAGTTCCTCGTCCGCTTCCTGCTGGATCCGGTCCATTGCAAAGGCGCGGAGGTCGTCTTCGCCCATGAAGCGGGGGAGCATCTCCAAGCAGGCTTTCCGCACCTCGACACGGGGGTGAGCAGTTCCAGCGACGATGATGCCCTTGGCCCGGCCGGCGTCGAGGTCGACGCGCTGCAGCACCTGCAGGGCCTTGTCGCGGACGCGCCCGTCCTCGTCGTAGAGCGTCTTTTCAGCCAAGATCACGGCCATGCGTGGGGCCGGACCGATCAACCTCGGCAAACAGGCCGCAGCGTTTCGTCGCACCTCAACGTCCTCGTCGGCCAAGGCCCAACTGACCAAGTCCCATGCTTCATGTCCGGCGCTGGCCACGACCTTTTGCAGCGTTTTCGAAGCATCCCTGCGGAGGGAGGCGTCGTCCTCAAGGAGCAAACTGTCCACGTGAACGCAGACCACGCCAGGCCACGTTTCGCCCATCGCACGCAGGCCTTTCCACGCGGCCTGAGCGAGGGGCGCATCACGGCTTCGGAGCGCGTTCACGAGGATGTTCTCCACGCCGGATGGAAACACGGGCGTCATGACCTCAAGGGCGTGGTTGGCAGCGCTTCGCACCTTGGGGTCCGGGTCATCGAGCATGACGCTGAGGTGGTCGAACAGTTCACCGGAGCGTTGCTCCGCGACTTCAGGCATCGCGCCGAGGGCAGCGATGCGGATGGACGGGTCGTCGTCCATGCACGCCTCCGTCAGCGCGTCGTGCGCTTCCTGCGCACGTCGGCCTTTGACCAGCACCAAGGCTTCCACGCCGTCCTTGCGATCGAAGGACAGCCGGACGCCGTCCTGCATCATCGAGAACGAGGCGCGCCGACCTGTGGCCAATCCGAGGACCTGTTCCTGGTCGAGGCGAGCCCAGTGGCCTCGCGGACGGGCCTTGACGCGCGCGACCTTGCGGCCACCCCCGACGTTGATCGGCTTCCCCGTTCGGGGGTCACGCGCGATGTAGTCGGACATCTCACCCGACCCCGCACCGACGCGACCCCTCATCAACGTGCGTGCTTTCTCCTCCCGGGACAGGGTGAGGGAAGGCCTAAGGGACGGTCGTGGGAAATCGGAGCATGGTGCAGCAGCGGCGCTTGGCCGTGGCCCTGCTCGTCCTCCTTCTCTTCAGCAGCCTCATGCCTTGGGCAGCGACGCTGCGGGAGGCAGAGGAGGGCGCTACGAGCCCCCTTCAACCAACGACAACCTCGCTCCCCGCCAGCGCGATGCAGGCAAACTTCAACGCCACGGGGTGGAGTTTCACCGGCGGTGGCTGGGATGCGGCGACCAACGAGGTGGTCATCCATCGACCGGAGCTTGCCTGGAGCGCGCCCGGCGGCGCACCGCAGTTCAGCCGGTCGTCCGCTTGCCTCTTCCCCGTCCCGGAGCGGGGTGAACTGTGGCTGGTCGGTGGCATCATCGACCCAAACCCCTCGCAATGGAACGACGAAATGGAGACCACGCTCATCGAAGTCTACGACATTGCGAATTCCACGTGGACGGTCGCGGCCGACCCGCTTCCCAACACGCAATCGTACGCGGGCTGCGCACGTCACGGCGACGAACTCGTGATGGTTGGCGACCTCCCATTCTCATCCGGCACGTCAACATCCTACAGCGGGGGCATGGTGCAACGCTACAACCTGACCACAGACACATGGTCCACGGGAACAAGCATGCCGGGAGGAAAACGCGTGGGGATGGCGGGGTACGCCGTGGACAACGGTGTCGTGTACGTGGCCGGTGGCGTCAACCGAACGGGCAACGTCAAGGGGGTCAACACCACCTTGGCCTACGATCTCAGCAACGACACGTGGGCCACGTTGGCGAACCTTACCTCGGCCCGCATCGCTCCGGGACTTGCTGCCTACCACGGCAAACTGTACGTGATTGGTGGTGCGTTCACCACCCCCGCCACGTGGGGTGGGCTGCTTTACAACCCCACCAACACGACGGAGGTCTACGATCCCGTAGCCGGAACGTGGTCCAACCACACGGACATCGGTGCCTTCATCGCCGGGAGCAGCGTGCATGTGATCCACGACGAAATCGTGCTCCTCGGGGGCGTTGGAAGCGGAGGAGCAACGCAGTACACGTACGGTTGGCTCCCTGAGAGCGGAGCATGGAGGCAGATGGGCGACCTTGGACGGTCGGCCAGTTTCCGAGCATCCACGCTCTACAACAACCACACCTACGCCGTCGGTGGGGACGGACGGTGGCAGGTCGGAAATGCACCAAACCCGCTGACCGGCATGGACCGGTACAT
>JAYPDK010000053.1:0-10732 GCA_038125145.1 Candidatus Poseidoniaceae archaeon | reverse complement strand
AATCGATTTGGTTGCCAAGGTTGTAGACCTTGAACTCGAAGTTCTTGTCCGTCTTGGGCATGAGTTGCACGAAGGGCTCAACGGCCTCGACTTGAACGAGCGAGAACTGCAAGATGTTGACCATGACGTTGGTTTGCGAGGAGGCCACGTTGATCGGAGGAACGCCGTTCATCTCGGTGACGGTGCCCGTGATGGAGAGCTGACGGCTTTGCATCTGCATGTACGGGTCAGCACGGACAACGACCTGGAAGTCGACGTCCTGACCGGAGCCGACGTACACGTCACCGGCGTGGGCGACGGCGAGGCCGTCGGAGGTCACCTGAATGCTGACCTTCTCGATGTAGGCGGTGGGGTTCGTCACGGTGCAGGTCGTGTACCCCGAGTAGGACGAACCGGGCTTGACGTCAACCCGAACTTCACCGGGAGAGCAGCTCATGGAGACCGCTGCCGTTGGCGTTTGCGCGGCCGCGGGAACGGCCACAAGCAGGAGCGAGCACAGGTAGAGGCCGAGCAGGAACGCGACACGGCGCATTGACTTCATGTGGACACCTCGGCTCCTCCGTCCCTTCGGACCCTCATAACCATATCGTCCAAGCGTTGCATCAAGTGGACGCCTGAGTGGACCCGAAGGGCATCGAACCCCTGACCTCCCGGTTATGAGCCGGGTGCTCTACCCGTCTGAGCTACGGGTCCGGCGTTCCTTTTGGCGCGTCGGTCATGAGGTTGCCGCCTTACATGAAGCGGTCGAGCGAGGCTTGGCCGGGCATCACGCGCTCACGCACCAAGGCCTCGGCTGCATCCCGCACCTCGGCGGGAACGAAGATGAGCGCGCGGTCGGCTGCCTGCGTCAAGGCGCGGACGATCGGCGAATGCTCAGCGACGTCGCGGCCGTCTTCCAGCAGGATGCCCTGGTCGTACGGCAGGTATCCGTGCTTGCGGACGGCCGCCGTGATGACGTCCGTGGTGGGGTCGAAGCCGGATTCGGCCACCAGCGTTCGCAGGTCGCTTTCGACCTGAGCGACCATGGACCGCGTCAGGTCGCGGATGCGGAGGGACTTGTGGTAGTCGCGACGCGACAACAAACGCACCGCATCCGAGCGCAAGGCTTCGTCGTCGTGGGCCGCCCACGTCGGCAAGGCGACGAGCACGTGGGCGTCGTGAAGGGAAGCGTAGCGTTCGGGGGAAAGGGCGTCGTCCAGCAGCATCGCTTCGAGGTCCGACGAGAGCGCGAGCCTGCCTTCGTTGGCCAGGGCGCGGGCTCGGGACAGCATCCGAACGAGGTAGGTCTGCGTCAGCATGTTCACCTTGTGGAAATACACCTGCAGGTACATGTGGTACCTCGTGACGAGGTAGGCTTCAATCGCCGGCAAGCCCCACGATTTTGCGCGGAGGCCGCCTTCGGGTGCCATCCGAAGCGCGCGAAGCACACGGTCGATGTCGAAGCCGCCGATCTGTGCGCCCGTGTTGGCCTGATCGCGGACGAGGTAGTCCATGCGGTCCACGTCAAGTTGGCTTGACACCACCTCCTTCAGCGCCTTCGGAATCGGGATTCCCGCGTGGTCCGAGGCCCCCTCGAACATGGCGAGGAGCCGTCCAAAGCGCGGCTCGCCCACCACGTTGCGCACCGCCTGCCCGACCTCGGTCTGCTCGGACACGAGGAGTTCCTTGCCCCACGTCTCGTGGCTGTGGAAGGTGGCGAAGACCTCCGGCGTTTCCAGGAGGTGGGAGAACGGAGGGTGACCCACATCGTGCAGCAACGCGGCCAGACGGACCAATTCGCCGTCGTCGGGGTCAATCGCCCCCGGATGGGCCACCTCAAGGGCGTCGAGCAAGCGCCCGGCCAGGTGGTAGGCGCCGAGGGAATGGGCGAAGCGTGTGTGGGTTGCGCTCGGGAAGACGTATTCGCACGTGGCCAGCTGGCGCACGTAACGCAACCGCTGGAACTCGCGGGTGTCCAGGATGCTCGCATGCGCCGCAGGAACGAGCACGTCCCGATGGACTTCGTCGCGAATGACGCGGTCCAACGGAGAGGCCATCGTTCCAACGGCAGGGCCACCGCTCATCAACCCCCCTCATCCGGAGCAACGCTCATGCCCCTTGATGGACAGGAGGCAACGTGTCCGCTGAGGCTTCGACACCGGACCTTGTCATGAGCCAACGCCTCTGGGCGATGTTCGGTGTCGCCATCCTTCTCGTGGCGGGCATGAACGCCTACGCGGTGCTGAGGGAGCCGGACGTCGTCCCCATCGGCGAACTCGTGGAGCACACCAACGAGGTCGTCCGCATCGAAGGCACGCTCACGTCGTGGATGGTGGACCCCTATGGCACCGGCGAAGACCGCGTCGACGTGATCCTCGAAGACAGCACCGGCGTCGTCGAAGTCCGCTGGTACCGGGCCGGGGCCTTGCCTCCCGTCGGCACCGTCGTCGATGCGACAGGGGACGTCATTGAATGGGAAGGCCGGCTCTACATGCAGTCCCTTGGCGCCGGTGCGGTGTCGTGGGAAGCCGAAGACCTTCCCGACGTCGTGTCCACCTCCTTGTCGGACGTCGCCCTCGACCCTGCCAACCACAGCGAGGTCGTCCTTCGCCTGAGCGGCTACATCGGCGAAGCGATCCCGCCGGATGCGGCGTGGACGTCGGCCCAGCTCAACGACCATCCGACGTGGAGCAACGCAGAGCACCACCTTCGCCTGATCGTGTCCTCTGCGCCGGGACGGTGGATCGAACATGGTGCCCGCATCCAGGCCGACGGACTGCTCCGCTACGACCCTGCGTCCTTGCAATGGGCCTTCCACGTCAGCGGACCAGACCTGTTGGTGGACCCGTCCCACACCCCTGCCGTGGAGGCGCTCAATTGGGACGATACCGCCTCGTGGTCCTACCGCAGCGGCGCCGTTGCCCGCCTCTCCGGTGTGCTGGAGCAGGACGACGACGGCTGGTGGATGACCAGCGGCGAGGAACGGGCCTGCTTCCTGCCGGGAGGCGACGACGCGAATGCAGTGGCTGCCTTCGAAAACAGCACCACCACCGCTACCGGCCGCCTCTTGTGGTCGAGCACCCTTGGTTCATGGTGCCTCGATGCACGAACGGAAGACGACCTGAACCTCATCGTGCCAACCGAATTGGCGGACGTGCTCGGCATGCTCAACGTGGAGCCCGGTGCCGTCCTCAACGACGGTCAACGCCACACCGTACGCCTCTACACGCGGTACGCGGTCGCCCCGGGCGTTGAGCCGGCAAGCACCTCCTTGGCGGACCAACCCGCCTACAGCCCGGGATGGAGAACCGTTGCCGCGAGCCTTCCCGGCCCCCGAACCACGTGGATCGAAGCAGGTCAGGCCATCGTCGCCGAGGTCACGGTGGAGTGGGATGCCGCATCGATGCGGGCCCGCCTGACCGTCCACAGCATGACGCACGACGGACCGGTTCCGAACCCGGTCCCGCTCGGTTGGGACGACGGTGCGGTTCAGTGGGGGTACAGCCGCGACATGCGGGTCGCGTTGTCGGGCGTGCTTGACCTCAGCGACCCCTCGTTGCCGATGTTGCGTCAGGCCGGTGGGCAACGCGCCGTGCAGATCGCTCCCGTCGACGGTTCACTGGCCCTCGACGACCTGCACGCCAACGCCACACTCCAGTTCGTTGGACGGCTGCATCAAGTGGAGGGCGAAGACGGCACCTCCCTGACCTACGTGCTGGACAGGGCCGACGTGGAGGACCGCGACGGTGACGGCCTTGCCGACGGCCTCGAGGTGGCCCTCGGGACGGACCCCGACAACGAAGACAGCGACGGCAACGGCTCAAACGACCGTGTTGACATGGAGGAGGCGTAGGCGTGCTCGAGGTCTACTTCGCGACGCTGACGTGGACCCTCGCGGCCCTCGCCATCGGCGTGATGCTCGGCACCCTCACCGGCCTCATCCCTGGATTCCACGTGAACAACGTGGCCCTCATCCTGCTCGCCGTCTCGCCTGCATTGCTGGAACTTGGCATCCCGCTCTACGCCGTCGCCGCCATCATCGTCTCCACCGGGACGGTGCACACCTTCCTGAACTACATCCCTTCAGCCCTGATCGGTGCACCCGACGGCGATACGGCCCTCTCTCTGCTCCCCGGCCATCGGATGCTGCTCAGCGGTCACGCTGCCCGGGGGGTCGCGTGGTCGGCGAGGGGTTCGCAACTTGGCCTGCTCCTGTCCCTGCCGCTCATCCTCGTCGCGCGCGTCGCGTTTGGACCCGAACTCGGCCTGTACGATGGATTGCGCAGCATCCTTCCCTTCCTGCTGCTCAGCATCTCGCTCATCCTTCTGGCCACCGAGACCACACGCCTTGACTGGCCGGACCCCGTTCAGCGCCTCACCCGAGGACGCCTCGGCCAGAGCAGCCGTTTGGCAGGGTTCCTCGTCGCGACCTCCTTCTTCCTGCTGGCCGGCATGTACGGCTGGGCCGTGTTCGAACTTCCTGCCACCTCCCCCCTCGGCATGCCCGATGCCTCCCTCCTGCTCCCGAGCCTCGCAGGCCTGTTCGGCATCGCCAACCTGCTGGACATCTACGCGACGACCAGCCACCTCCCACCGCAGAAGGAGGACTGGCACCTGCCTCCCGCACGTCCGCTTGTTGCACCCTGCTTCTGGTCGAGCGTTGCAGGAGCGTGCATGGGCGTGCTGCCCGGCATGACGGCCAGCCAAGCCAGGGTGCTGGTGATGGGCGGTCGCAACCTGCATGCGAGGGCCAAGGGGGTGGCTGGACCGGGCATGGACTGGGAAACCCGGAAACTCATCGACTTGAGCGACGAGGAACTGCTCGAAATCGCGCTGCTGGAAGCCGAAGGCGGCGACGAGGGGCCCCAGACGAGGCAAGACCTCGAGATCATCGCCATCCTGTCTGCGGTGAACACCGCCGTGACGGTCATGGTCTTGGGCTTCCTGTACATCATCGGCAGGTCGCGTTCCGGAGCAACGCTCGCGCTGAAGATGATGTATCCCGTCGAGACGTGGAGCGCCGTCCAGCCGTCCGCCGACTTCGTGCGGTTGCTCGCCGTCACCCTCGCGGCGGGCCTCATTGCGGTCCCGCTGATGCGGCACGTGGGTGGAGCGGTCCTCCGTCTGCACGCCACCATTCCGCTTCGCCACATGGTGCTCGGTGTCGTTGGATTTGTGGTGGCCCTCGTGTGGTGTTCCACAGGATGGATCGGCCTTGGCGTGCTGGTGGTCGGCACCTTCCTTGGCCTCCTGCCACCCCGAATTGGGATTCGGCGCAGCCACGGTATGGGCATCATCCTCGTGCCCATCATGATCTACACCTTTGCACAACGCTTCGATTCCTTTGGTTTCATCTGAAACGGAGGAAGGGATATGTGCGTTCCATTCCTTTGCAGTTCATGCGTCGCACACGAGCGCTTGGCCTGCTGCTCGTGATGCTCGTGGCCTTGGCTCAACCCGTCGCCACCGCTGGCACGTCCGCCCGTTCCACAGCATGCAGCGGTGGACTGTGCATCAACGAAGTCGTTCCGAACCCCGCTGGCTACGATGACGCCGCGTGGCCCGGTGGGGAGTGGGTCGAACTGCGCAACGAAGGGAGCGTGACGACGGACATGCGGGGCTGGGCCCTCGTGAACGAGGCAGGCCTCAGCCTCACGCTGAACGCCACCACCATCGTTGGGTGGAACGCGTCGAACGCTGCGTCGTATTCCCTCGTCCCTGGCGGCTACATGGTGGTGGCGCGCAACGGCGTCACCGATTTCTGGTTGGCGAACACCGGGGCACGCTCCGTGCGCCTTGACGACGCTGGGGGTACGGCACGTCATACGGTCACGTGGACGGGGTCGGCCAGCGGGGTCAGTTACGAACGGGACAGCACCATGCCCACAGCGGACCTCGTCGCCACCGCCGCACCGACGCCGGGCAGCGCCAACGACGGCTCGTCCACCGTGGTGCTCCCTGGACCCTTTCACATCAGCGAGGTGATGGCCGACCCGTGGCCAAGTTTCGACGATGACCTTTGGCCGGGCGGGGAATGGATTGAGGTGACGTCCAACGTCACCACCGCCACCCCCCTCGCAGGATGGAGCATCGTCGACACGGCGGGCAACACGATGCACCTCAGCGGCAACGCCACCTTTGCCCCAAACGGCAGCACCACCGACGAGGTCCCTGCAGGTGGCCGCATCGTCGTCGCGATGAACGGGAGCGCGATGCTCAACAACGCAGGTGAGCGCCTCGACCTCCTCTGGCCCAACGGCAGCCTCGCCCAGCGCTTGACATGGGGGGTCATCGAACCCGGATTTGCGTTGCAAGACGGCGGTCAAGGCGCGATGGTCTTGGCCGTGGCGCCAACCCCCTTCGCCCCTGAACATCCCTTGTTGGGAGACCTGCCCCGGATGGACGCGGACCTCCGTTTCGAAGAACTCCTCGTGATGGCCAGCGACGAAGGGGGGTCGGCGCCCAACACCGAATGGATCGAGGTCCACAACGCTGGCGCAACGCCAGTGGACCTGTCCGGCTGGAGCATTGGAGGGGGCCTCGGCAACGTGACCTTCCTCGGTGAGGGGAACATCACCCACAACGGAAGCGGCAGCCTCCTCGCGGCCGACGGCCGCGTACTTGTCCACTTCACGGCCACGCACCGGTTGTGGAACGGGACCGACATCCTTCGCTTGATCGACCCGTCAGGCGCCGTTCGTGACGTCGCGCATTGGACCGCAGAGCCGGGCGTCGGCGTGGCCCTTGTCCGGGCCAGTGACCCCCTGCTGCCATGGGTGACCACCGCTGTGGCCACGCCGGGAGGCAATGGCTCTGCACAGCCCGACGCACCGCAGGTGCGCATGACCGAAGTGCTCGCAGCCCGAACGGCCAGCGACACGTCGGGCTGGGTCGAGGTGCGCAACGTCGACGACGTGAGCGTGGACCTCACGGGATGGTCGCTGATTGCACCGCAGCGCAACCTCACGCTCGATGCCACGGTGCTGTGGAACGGCGTGACGACCTTGGCTCCCGGTGAGGTCACCGTGGTTGACCTTGGGGCAGACCTTACGCTCGTGCATGCTACGGAGGACATCCTCGCGTTGATGAGCCCGTCCTTCCAGGTCGTTCAGGAAGTGGGATGGCCGTCGATGCCCATCGGAGAATCGATCGTCCCGGCCAACCAAAGCCACGCCGGAGCCGGCCCAGAAGGCCTGAACAGGGGCGTCGCCCCAGGGTGGGACCTGAGCGCATGGCCCACGCCGGGCGAGGTGGAACCCGTCTGGCCCGCATGGACCCTCGGCGAAGCCCTCTCCATCACCGAAGCGATGCCCGCCTGCAGCACGGGGACGCCAAGCGGCACGTGGTTGGAACTGCACAACACCGCCTCCGAGACGGTCAACGCCTCCCGATGGCGGTTTGAGGACGCCAACGGCCGCTCATGGTTCGTCCGACCCGACCGCTGGTGGACGCCCAACGGCACCACCACGGACCTTGAACCGGGTGGCCGCGGACTGCTCCGCCTCAACAACGCCACCACCATCGACGGGACCGTGGTCCTGCACGACCCGGACAGCAGCACGTCGCAGGCCTTCGACCTCTCTGGACTCAACGGTGAGGACTGCACCTCGTTCATCGACCTCGACAACCCACGAGCGAGCCCGTGGCCGACGCCGGGTGCCGCTGAACCCGGCACGAGCGACCTCGCCGGGCCCGACGACCTGCTGTTCACGGCGCTGATGGTGGACGGCGTCCTTGACGGGCTGAACGTTGAATTCGTCGAACTCCGGAACGTCGGCACCCTTCCGGCCGTGCTGGACGGATGGACCCTTGAACGGCGGTCGTCCCCCACGGCCGGATTCGCAGCAGCCTTCACCTCGCTTCGCCTCGAGGCAGGGGCATCGATCACGCTGAGCGCCAACGCCTCCGCCCTTGCGGACGCGTGGGACGGTGTTGTGGTCGACATGACCGAGCACCTCGATGCTGCCGTCCACCTGCACGACGATGGAGGGGCGGTGCGCCTTGTGGCCCCCGACGGCACGGTCGCCGACGCCGTGGTCTGGGGGGATGGCCCGGTCGACATTGAAGGGTGGAACGGCGTGTCCTTGACACCACCCGTCTCCGGATTGGATCGGCTTGTCTACCTCCGAGGTTCGGGTTGCGCGAACCTCGAGGACACGGACAGCGCCAGCGATTGGCGAAGCCGATGGACGCGCATTGGCGCGTCGACGCCGTGCGTCGACCGGCACCTGACCGACCTGACCAACATGCGGCCCATCATCAGCCCTGAAGCAGGCGTGGTGGACCTCGTGCAATGGATCGACGGGGCGTCCACCTCGCTTGACGTGCAGGTCTATCAGCTCCAGGAACCCAACCTCGTCCATGCCCTGCTGCGTGCCGCAGAGCGGGGGGTGTCGGTGCGTGTGGTCATGGACGCCGGCGACGACTGGTGGTCGCCCAGCGACCTGCGTGACGTCGACGGCATCTCGGCCGTGATGCGCGAAGCCGGCATCGAGGTGCTGCACGTCGGCGCCGAAGCGGATGACGCCTACGCGTTCATGCACGCCAAGGTGGCGGTGCGCGACGGTCTTGACGTGTGGATTGGTTCTGGAAATTGGAAGTCCAGCAGCGCCCCTGCCCCCGGCGAGGCGGGCAACCGGGACTGGGCCCTGATCGTCGAAAGCCCTCAACTGGTGGAGGCGCTGGACGCGCTCTTGGCCATGGACCGTGACGCCAACAGCCACTATGTGCGCGAGGCCACCGCTCCTGCTCCGAAAGGGTGGACCCTTCCTCCAACGCGCGCCCTCGCCGGAAGCATCGCCAATACCGTGAACGGAACGGCCTCAGCGGACGTGCTCACCTGCCCCGACGACTGCATTGCCGGCATCACCGGCATGCTCGACGATGCCGAAGAGGAGGTCTTGCTCTCGTTGCAGTACCTGGAGACGGATTGGTCGTGGGGCTGGGGCGAGAATCCGCTTTTGGAGAGCATGCATGCGGCTGCAGCCCGTGGGATTCGGCTGCGCGTCGTCCTGAACGGAGCCTTCCTCGACGACGACGTTCAAGCGGTGGTCGACCTGCTGAACGAAGACTGGAACGCCACGAAGGGCTTCGATGTTCAAGCCGTCCTGATGTCCTCCGGCGAATCGGTCACCAAACTGCACAACAAGGGCGCCATCGTTGACGGGGAACACGTCCTCATCTCCTCGATCAACTGGGGCGATTCCGCCATGCTCCGCAACAGGGAACTCGGCCTCGTGGTCCACCACGCCGCACTGGCCGAGGTGTACCGGGCGGCATGGAACGACGATTGGAACCGTCTCGACAGCACCACCGACACGGACAACGACGGATTGTCGGACGCGTGGGAAGTCCTGCACGGCACGAACCGAAGCCGACGAAGTGCGGACGCCGCCGACGGGACCGAGGCGTCCTTGGATCCCGACGGCGATGGCCTGTCGCACCTTGAGGAGGCGCTTTACGGAAGCCTGCCCTTTGCTGCGGACACCGATGGCGACTGCATCCTCGACGGCCTCGAGGTGGTCCGGGCGATGGCGAACCCGGACGGGCCATCGGCGACGGCCCGCCTGACCTTGGTGGACGCGGACGGGGACGGTGTGGAGGACCACGTGCCCGAAGGGTGCGATGCGGATGGACCGAACGAGCCGACCACGGAAGAGAACGGCACGTCCAACCACACCCTCGACCTTGACCTCGACGGCGTCGAGGACGCGTTGGACCGATGCCCCTCCACCCCGACCGAAGAACTCGTGGATGCCGATGGCTGCTCGGCCGACCAGCGACGCGACCTCCTGTCGGTGGGCGAAACGAGCGACGGAGGCATGGGTTGGATTGTCCCCGCAGTGGCCGTTGTCGGCGCCTTGGTGGCGCTTGTCGGCGTGCTCGGCATGCGTCAGCGCGCACCATCCGTCGGCAAGGACGTCAGCATCCCCGTCGCGTTGCAGCACGAACGACCGCGCCCCGTTCTCGACGGGCGTGAGCCGATAAGCACCGACCTCCGGTCCCGTCTTGTCGGCTGGGACGACGCCCTCATCGACGAACGCCTGTCCGAAGGCTGGACCTTGGAACAACTCGTCGAGTACTACGAACAGCAGCAATGACGCTAACCTCCACCTCAACGGGACGAGGATTGAAAGACCACTGAGGGCTCTTCCCGCTCGATGTCAGGCAACCCTGTGCTGAACGACCGCCGGTTTGTGACCATCGCCAACAGCGACACGTCCACCGGAAGCATGACCATTGAAGGGGCCATTCAGAAGTCCCTGACCCTGTTTGGCGTGCTGATCTTCGGCGTGCTGCTGTGCATGAGCGCCTTCATGGGCGCCGAAGTCTCCGCCCCGGGGAGCGGCTACGCCTTGGCTGCGCTCGGTACGCTGGTCGGCGGCCTTGGCGGCTTTGCGGTGGTCATCATGCTCGTGTTCGTTCGCCCCAAGGGCACGCCTGTGAAGACGATGGGCGCCTACGTGGTGTTCCAGTCCCTCTTCCTGTCGGGATTCACCTTCATGATGGAGCGGGCATACCCCGGCATCGCGACCCAAGCAGGCCTGGTGACCGTCGGCATCACCGGCTCCATGGTCGCGCTCTACACCTCCCGGGCCGTTCGCGTCGGGCCTCGGTTCAACATGATGGTCGGCGCCTTGGTCATGACCGTGATGTTCGTGTACGTCGCTCAACTCCTGCTGTGGCTCATCACGGGCATGAGCATCCCCTTGATCCACGGCAGCGGCATCATCGGCATCGCCTTCAGCGGCGT
>JAYPDK010000052.1:0-10975 GCA_038125145.1 Candidatus Poseidoniaceae archaeon | reverse complement strand
CGCCTTCATGAACACCTGCGCCGGCAGGCACGCGAGGTTCAAGAATCGAGGGCCGGTGCGCTGCACCATGTCCCTCTCGATGACGGCCGTCCGACGCATGTTTGGACTCGCGGGCGGCGTTGGCGCGCTCGCATGGTGGCGATCGGGGAGCATGCTCACGGGCATGCTCGTGGCCGTTGCGGGGTGTGCCGTGACGGCCATCGTTTGGGCCCTGACCGACACGTCGGTGCTCGACGGCGCCTTTGACACTCGGCCCGGAACGCTCGTAGGCCACGTCATCGCCCTGATCAGCGGAGTTCTGCTGACCACGTGGATGGTTGGCCCCCTCGGCTACCCCTTCGTCGAATCGGCGTTGACCGTTGTTGGATTCGGTGGCATGACCTACGCCACCTACCTGTGGATGGAGCCAAACCGCAGGGGCTGAGCAGCGAAGGGTGAAAGGCCCTGCGAGCCAGCCTGAGCCATGGCCACGCATGGCGACCATCCCGACCTGCCCTCGGCCGTGAATGCGCTCTTGACCGAGGAGGTCTCCACGCTCTTCCTGAAGGCCGGGTGCACCGCGCGGGTGAAGGCTGGCCACATCACGACGCTCGTGCTTCGCGAAGCCGAAGAGAACGGGGAGGCATGGGACGCGCCCGCTATGATGCAGGTGATGGACGAGTTTCGTGCCTTGGTCGACGCCAACGACGACCGGAGCGACTGCTTTCTTGAGATCGACCGCAAAGGCTGCCAAGTGATCCAACTTGGCGACCTCCGCATCACGATGGCGTGGCCGCCCTTCTCTGACGCGCACGAGATCACCATTGTTCGGCCCGTGGCGCGGCTTGAACTGGACGCCTACGACCTTGACCAGCGCCTCATTGACCGGCTGTCCGACCACCACCGTGGCGTGTTCATTTCCGGGCGTCCCGGTTCAGGGAAGACCACGCTCGCCCAAGCCATCGCGTCCTACCTCGACCACACGGTCGGGGCGATGGTCAAGACGATGGAAGCCCCCCGTGACCTGCAACTGGCCGACCGCATCACGCAGTACGCTCCGCTGGAGGGCGACCTTGAGAAAACGGCGGAGGTCATTTTCCTCGTCCGTCCAGACTTCGTCATCTTCGACGAAGTGCGGCGTGCACGTGACTTCGAAATCTTCGCCGATGTCCGGCTTGCGGGCGTCGGCCTCCTCGGCGTGACCCACGCCAACTCCGCCTTGGAAGCGGTGCAGCGCCTCATCGGCAAGGTGGAACTTGGTTTGGTCAGTCAGGTGTTGGACACCATCATCCACGTTGAACGTGGGCAGGTGGCACAGGTGCTCGAACTCCGCATGACCGTCAAGCCGCCGTCCGGAATGCAGGAGGAACTCGCCCGTCCGGTCATCGAGGTCGTCACCTTCCCAGACGGCGAGGTCACCCACGAGATGTTCGCGTTCGGTCAGGAGATCGCCGTCGTTCCCGTTGGTGGGCCCGGCGGTCGGGAATCCCCTCTGCGTCGCTTGGCCAAGGACCAGTTGCTGCATCGCATCCGGCAATGGGTTGGCGTGGAATGCCAGGTGGTGTTCACCAGCGACGTCAGCGCCACCATTTACGCACCCAAGCACATGGTCGCCCCGCTCATCGGTAAGGGCGGTGACAACGTCAGGCAGTTGCAAGAGGAGGTCGGCGGGCTTTCGCTGCGCATCGAATCCTTCGAGGACATGCCCGACGGCGTGGAACGCCCCGGACGTCACCAGCGGAGCGACGGATGGATGGACGAGCAGGACCGCCGCGCCCGCAACAGCAGGGCATGGGAAGAGGACGGGCACCACCGCCGCCCCTCGAAGGGTAAGGGTGGAAAGGGCAAGCGCCACCGCTGAGATCCACGTGTGAAACACCGGTTCAAGAACCGCTGTTCGATGCACGACCATGAGCAAATGCGGCTGCGGTCGGTCCCCGACCGGGATGTGCAAAGGATGGCATGGGTTGACGGACGAGGAATACGAGGCCAAACTGGCCGCGTGGAAGGCCGAAAACGGCGAAAACAACGACGCATGAGGGCGACGAACCCTTGAGGTGGCGGGCCGTTCAAGTGCCGGACCACACATCGCTCAGCGATGGACCTGCTTGCACGGGTGCGCACGGTGCCCGACTTTCCTGCCCCCGGCATCCTGTTTTACGACGTGGCTTCGCTGCTTGAGCAGCCCGATGCATGGCAGGAGGTGCTCGACCGCCTCGAACAGCAGGTGGAAGCGTGGCGCCCTGACGTTCTTGCAGGCATCGAGAGCCGTGGTTTTCTCTTGGCCGCGCCACTGGCCGACCGGCTGGGCCTTCCGATGGTGATGATCCGGAAACCAGGAAAATTGCCCGGTGCGACCCTCACGCACACCTACGAATTGGAGTACGGTGCCGATGCCCTTGAACTTCAAACGTCGGCCCTTGAAGCAGGTCAGCGGGTGGTCATCGTTGACGACCTCTTGGCCACCGGCGGAACCCTGTCCGCAGCCGTGACCTTGTGCGCTTCGACGGGAGCAGAGGTGGTCGGGTGCGGCCTCATCATCGAACTTCCTGACCTTGGTGGGCGTGCCGTGGTCAAGGCACCCGTCGCTGCGCTCCTTGCTCCCACGCCGGCCTGAGGGCAACACGCCGTTTTGTGTATGGCTCCGTTTGAAAAACCGAAGAACCTTGATAATCCCACGGCAAAATCCACATTTGCGGAAACGCGGTGGTCACGATGTCAAACTTGGAAGAAAAAATCGGAGCGTATTTTGGTTTTGAGGAAAAGGGGGCCACCCTGACCGGTGAACTTCGCGCCGGCGTGGCCACCTTCCTGACCATGGCGTACATCTTGCTCGTGAACCCAGCCATGCTGTCGCTGGCCGGCATTCCCTTCGACGATGCGCTCTTCGCCACCGCGGTTGCCGCCTTCGTTGGGTGCATGGTCATGGGGCTGTGGGCCAACCTCCCCTTCGCCCTCGCTCCAGGCATGGGGCTGAACGCCTTCTTCGTGTTCGGCGTCGTCTTCACGATGGGCGTCGGATGGGAACTGGCCCTCGCCGCCGTGTTCGTGGAAGGCCTCATCTTCCTCATCATCTCCCTTCCTCAGGTTGGATGGCGCAGCGCGATGATCAACGCCATCCCGCGCGACCTCAAGATCGCGACCGGGGCCGGCATCGGGATGTTCCTTTCCATCATTGGCCTGCGTGAGATGGGCTGGGTGGTTGACCACCCCGCCACGCTCGTCACCCTCGGCCCGACCGGGGCGTTCAGCTACGACCACGGGGCCCTCATCGGCATGGTGGCGCTGCTGGCCATCGCGGCGATGATGGCGAAGGGCATCAAGGGCGCCATCGTGTACGGCATCCTCGGTGCTTCCGTCTTCGGCTGGATCGTCGGCGCCTACGACCCGTGGATGGACAACGCCGCAGGCCTCGGCACCGACGGGTGGGCGTGCATCCCTGACGGGAACGGCGGCTACGTCAACCCCGACTGCATCTACGCCAGTGCCCCTGCCTTCGGCGACATCTTTGGGTGGGTTGGCCTGCCCTCCGAGAGCCTCTTCGCGTTCGCTGGCGCGTTTGGCGACATTGGCGACAACCTCGACACCTTCATCCTCGTGATGGTGGCCTTCCTCTTCGTCGACATCTTCGACACCGCGGGCACCCTCTACTCCGTCGGTCGTCAAGCCGGCTACGTGGACGAGGAGACCGACGAACTCCACCACGCCAACGAGGCCTTCATGGCCGACGCGGCCGCAACCATTGTCGGGGCGGCGATCGGAACCAGCACCACAACGACCTACATCGAGTCCGCTGCTGGCGTCGAAGAAGGCGGCAAGACGGGCATGACGGCCGTCACGGTTGGCGTCCTGATGCTGTCCGGCCTCTTCCTTGCGGGCCTGTTCAAGTCCATCCCGCAGTACGCGGCCGCGTGCGCCCTCGTGGCCATCGGGGCACTCATGATGCGCCAGGCCGCGGACATCAACTGGAACGACAAGGACATGGCCCTCCCGGCCTTCCTGACCATGGTCATGATGCCCTTCACCTACTCCATCGCTGTGGGGATTGCGTGGGGCGTGATCACCTACGTCGTGACCAAGGTGATGCTCCGCAAGTTCGACGAGGTCAGCCCGGTCATGTACGGCATCGCAGGTTTCCTCGTGCTCTACTACATGGGACCCGGCGACGGGAACACCTTCCAGTGGCTCTTCGGGCTCATCTTCTGAGCCGCCCAGTAGGCCGAGAAGGCGCGGCGCCTCGAGCGCTGCGCAGCGGACGCTGGCAACAGCCGGCGGCATCGCCCGGGCTGGCCCTCAAAGCGCGGCCTTGAACGCGCTCACGACAGCGTTGTTGAGCTGCTCCCAGGGGAAGGTTGGGCCGTCCGGGTGACGGCCGAAGTGGCCGCCTGCGGAGGTGACACCGTAGATCGGTGCTGCCAGGCCAAGGTCGCGGATGATGTGACCCGGCTTGAACGAAAAGTGGTCCTTGACGAGGTCGGCGATGGCCTCGTCCTTGATGCGACCGGTGCCGAAGGTGTCCACGCGGATGCTGACCGGGTCGGCCACGCCGATGGCGTAGGCCAGTTGAATTTCACACTCCTTCGACAAACCAGCAGCAACCACGTGCTTGGCTGCCCACCGTGCGGCATAGGCCGCGGAACGGTCCACCTTCGTGGGGTCCTTACCGGAGAAGGCGCCCCCGCCGTGACGGCCTCGTCCGCCGTAGGTGTCGACGATGATCTTGCGTCCTGTCAAGCCTGCATCGGTGTACGGGCCGCCAGGGTCGGCAAAACGACCGGTGGAATTGACGTGGATGGTGGTGTTGCCCTCCACAATCAACGACGAGGGGACCACGTGCTGAATCACGTGGTCGATGACCTGCTGGCGAATCCATGCCTGTTCGGCGGCTTCGGAGCCGTGTTCCGAGATCATGTCCTTGTGCTGGACGGCGATCACAACCGTCTCGGCGTACATGGGGCGACCGTCCGCATCGTGAAGCAGCGTGACCTGGGACTTGGCGTCCGGGCGGGCCCACGGAAGGGTGCCGTCACGGCCGAGGAGGCTGATGCGGCGCGTCAGGGCTTGAGCAAGCGCGATGGCGAGGGGCATCCACCGTCCCTTGTGTTCAGGGTAGGCTTCGGTTTCGTCGCACGCGTACCCAAACATCAGGCCCTGGTCCCCTGCACCTTGCTCGTCAATGGATTGAACCACGCCGCGGTTGATGTGAGCGGATTGGCTCGTGATGAGTTCGGTCACCTCACAGAGGTCTTCGGAGGTGGCGTCCATGCCGATGCCGTGTGAGGTGTAGCCAATGGCGGCGGCCGTTGCGCGGGCAATGGCCACGAAATCAGGGACCTCGATGCCTGCAGCGAGGGAGACCTCTCCCGCGAGGACGATGTGCGAGCGCTCTTCACGGCCTTTGACGAGGGCTTCGACGGCCACCTTCGCCTTGGGGTCGAGCGCGAGGCATGCGTCAACAATGGCGTCCGAAATGGCGTCGCACAGCTTGTCAGGATGGCCTGCAGCCACCGATTCCGACGTGAACAACCACGAGCCTGCCATGCCGGCGGGCTCCGTCCACCTCTACTCAAGGCTTCCCCACCGCTCGTCCGAGGCGCCTCCGTCGTCACCGAGGTGCACGTTCGTGGAGGAGGGAGGGTCAGCGGGAATCCGGACCGTCTTCGGAGGCGTCGCCGAGGTAGGCCATCGGCGCCGGCGGCCATGCTGGTGCCTTCGCCCCTGACTTGCCTTCGATGTGGTTCACGAAACTACGCCGGGTTGGGTAGGCCAAATCGATGGCGTCCTCGTTCCCAAAGGCCTGGAGCAGGGCGGTCCACACCCGGTCGTCGCTCTCACGACGGTCACGCACGTCCACAAGGTAGCGGGCGGTCAGCAGCACGCCTGAATCTCGGACGGTGAGGTAGACGCGTGGTCCGAGCGATCCGGGCTTGATGAGCACCTCACGAACGGCCTTGCGCGCCCGCTCTCGTGCTTTGAGCGCGTACCGTTCCGCTTCCTCGTTGGTGATCTCTTCCACAAGGGCCCGGGCCCGTTCCCAGTCGGACTCGAAGGTGATGAGCACGGGCACCTCGTTCCACAGCATACCGAGCCCGCGGGAGGCGTTGATGAGCGTCACCTCGAGCATCATCTTGTTTGGAATGTGCACGATTCGACCTGTGGACTGCTCCGCTTCCAGGGGGCCTCGGACCTCGTAGAGGAGGGTGGAGAAGAGGCGGATGTCGACGACTTCGCCCATCCGTGTGCCAACCTCGATCCGGTCGCCGATCGAAAAGGGCCGCCGCGCGACGATGTAGGTCCATGCGGCCACGCTCTGGAGGGGTTGGTTCAGGGCGACCGCGATACCGGCCACGAGCAACCCGAGGAAGGTGCCAACACCGCTCAATCCGTCGATCCATAGGCGAAGGAGGACGATGACCAACAGCGTCCACATGACGTAGAAACTGCCCCGGCGCCATGCGTGGATGGCCTCGTCGGCCTTGACGTGGCGGTCGACGGCACGCATCAAGGCACGCCGGCCCCCCATCACAACGAGCAGGACGACAATCGTGGCGAGCAGCCGCTGCTGCACGTCGAACGAGAGCCCGATCTGATCTCGTAGCCATCCCGCCATGTCGGGAAGCGCGACCATGCATCACCCCTCCAACCATGCACGCAACCGTGCGAGCCCTTCGGCGATGTCGTCCGGGGAGGTCGCATAGGACATGCGGATCAGCCCTTCGCCGCCCTCCATCAGGGAGCCCGGAATCACCGCCACGCGCGCCTCGTGCAGGGCACGTGTGGCGAAGGTGACGTCGTCCATCCCCGTTCCGGTAACGTCGACAAGGGCATAGAAGGCACCTTCCGGCATCGGGGTGCTCAATCCAGGAATGGTTTGCAGCCCAGCGTGCATCTGGGACCGACGCGCGTCAAAGGAGTCCCGCATCGCTCGAACGTCCTCGTCCAGTGCCAAGGCGAGTTCCGCGGCCGGCATGAGGAAGGTCGGCACGTGGGTGGCGGCGCTGGTTTGGAGGGTCTTGACCGCGGCCATGAGGTCCGTTGGGGCCGTGATCCACCCGAGGCGCCATCCGGTCATGGCCCATCCCTTGGACCACCCACCAACGGTGATGGTGCGCTCAGCACCCCCTGGCAAGGACGCCGGTGATGTGTAGTGGTGGTCTCCGTACGCCAGAGGCGCGTAGATCATGTCGTCAAGGATCCAGAGGTCGGAAGCGATGGCCACGTCGAGGATGGCCTGCACCTCGGAGCGCGTGTACACGGCCCCGGTCGGGTTGTTCGGCGAGTTCAGCAGGATGGCCCTCGTGTTGGGCGTCACCGCAGCCCGAAGGGCCTCAAGGTCCGGGTGGTAGTTCTCGCGCTGCACGGGGACGTGCACAGGAACGCCTCCCGCGATGCGCACCATGCCGTCGTAGGACGGCCAAGCGGGGGAGAGCAGCAACACTTCATCACCCGGGGAAAGCGTCGTCATCAGGGCATAGAGCACCGCTTGTTTGCAGCCCGGCGTCACGACCACGTCGGCACCTGCGGCGTCGATACCGTAGCCGTGCAGGTGCCGGGCCACAGCGTTGCATAGGGATTCCGACCCCTGGCTCCTGGTGTAGCCGTGGGCTCCGTTGCGCAAGGCGTCCACTGCGGCTTCGACGGCCGGTGCCGGCGTCTCGAAGTCCGGTTGGCCCACCGTGAAGCGAATGACGTCTGGAGGGGGTGGGGCGAGGAAGGCGGCAAAGCCACGGCCAAGGCCGTCAAACATCGTGTTCCGTCGCGGCATCGTCACCCACCTTGGAGGCCGTCCGTGCGTTGCCGGATGGTCAAGCGACGCAATTCCGGTCTTCAATCCTACGCGTCCAACCGCAGCCTCGCGGCCGCTTTGCGAGCAGAGGAGCACGGACGGAGATTCGAACTCCGGTTTCAGGATCTGCAGTCCCGCTCATAGCCACTCTGACATCCGTGCGGCAGGTCGGCGAGCCGGGACCGATATTTCACCCCATCCCTCGCCGAACCACGCGCCGCGACCCTGATGGTGTGAGGCGCGCAGCCCCGCCCATGCAGGGCGCTCCACCCGCGTCGTGGAACTTGAGCGAGCCAAAGCACGATGTCGACCCTCCGCAGGCCGGAGCGGCGACCGCCCCGATGATGATGGGCACGACCTTGTCCGGTACCGCCTCGCTGAGCGGTTCCGTCGGGCCCTTTGCAGGCCTCCCGCCCAACGGCACACCGTGGCGTTGGCGTGCCTACCTTCGATACGCAGCCGTCGTTGTCGGGGTGCAACTCGTGCTGGGTGCCCTGCTGTTGACGACGTCCATTCAGATCGCTCAAGCCAACAACCAATGGGAGTACACCAACCAGCCGCTGGTGGTGGAGAACGGCTCTGGTAGCGTGGTCCTTGGCCCCGAGTTCGACGGGTTGGGCGTGGTGTCGGTCTGGAGCGACGCACAAACCTCGGACGGGAGATGGTTGGACGCCTCCTTGGGGTTCGAGGAATGGACCTCATGGGACGACCCGGCCGTGGACGTTCAGCAACGGCCGCTTGAATTCAGCCGCCCTCGACCCCTGCCTGCGAACCTCACCCTGACCTTCGAGCACGATTCAGCCACCAAGACGATGTGGTTCAACGGTTCAGCCTTCGCAGCAACGACCTTCCTAGGCGGCGGCGTGGACTACTACAACACGACCACCGGGCGGTGGACCGACCTCGAGCCTGTGGTGGAGGAAAACGGTACCGCATACATCGCGTACGGCGAACACACCGACTCTTCTGCATGTGAATTGGGTGGGGTCTACCTGCGTTTTGAGCATCCCGGGCCGAACGCAGGACGGTACGACGAAGCCGTGCTGGAAGCGTGGCCGACGGAGTGCTGGAGGTGGGGCGACGCGGAAGGTGCTCCAGAACCAACCTACGACTGGTCCTTCTTCTGCGCATGCGAGTACGAAAGCGAAACCGTGGGCGCGTGGTCGCCCAGCAACCGTACCTTTTGGGTCGATGGCGTCGATGCCGAGGTGGCGGTGTTCAACCTGGGCATCGACCTCATCAACCGTGAGGATGCCGACGCCTACGCGTCGGCGGAACTCACGCACGGCGTGATGCTCACGGTCTTTCCAATCGGTTGCATCATCACGTACATTGTCGCGCCGATCGTCGGCGGTCGCGGGCACGGAAAGGCCGGCGCCTTTGGGGCGCTGACGGGCGTCCTGATGGCCCCGCTCTCGTTCATCGGTTGGATTGCTGCCACCTTCGCAGGGTGGTGATGCTGTGCCGCCCGACGTGCACCTTGCGTATCCGGGGGACGCCCTCCCCGAGGCCTACTTCGCGACGCGCTACGACGTGCTCCGTCGACCCTTGGGCCGTCCCCCCGGGTCCGAACGCCTCATGGATGAGGACGAGGCACTGCATGCATGGGTGGTCCTTGACGGGCACATCGTGGCCGTGGCCCGCGCCCACCTGCTCCTCGGCGACGGCGCCGCCGCGGACCATGCAGGGCCCGGCGCGGCATCGATTCCTGCCTTTGAGCCGCTTCGTGGTCCACACCACGCCTCGCTCCGCCCCGCCGTCCAGGTCCGGCAGATGGGTGTCGTGGACGCCCATCGAGGGCGTGGGTTCGGGGCGCTTGTCTTGCAGCACCTCGAACGGGCGGTGGTCGAGCATTGGAAAGCATCGACGGGATGGTTGCAAGCGCGGGAAGGCGCGATAGGGTTCTACGAGCGTTGTGGATGGAGCACCTTCGGCTCATGCTACGTCATCGATGGCGTTGGCCCTCACCTGTCGATGCGTAAATCGTTGAATTCCTCCATCTGATGCAAATCTGGCTTGGACATCGACGCCTTTTGTTTCACAAAATCGTGTGGGTTTATGTGTCCTCAACGGTTTTTCTGAACGAATGGCCACAGACCGGTGAGCGAGGTTATCGTATGCGCACCCTTACACAAAGCAATTTAGCGAAGTCCGAACAAGAAGACATCATGGACGGCGTCAGCACGACAGCCACCTCATCAAGAAAGATGGAAAAGCGCAGGGAACAACTTCTCGACGCCATCCACGTTCTCGCTCGACGTTCCCCAGAAATGTTTGAACTCGAGGCGGAGGACTTCATTCGCCGGGCGATGTGGAGCGAACGCGGAAGGGACCCATCTTTTGCGAACACGCTGGAGCGATGGCTTCACTCCGAATTTCAATTCGAAACCTTCGCAACGGTGCTCCCCCCTGATGCAAAATTAGAGAGGAGGCACATACCCAATCCCGATCTGAGCGAATTTCGAGAGGTCGACAAGGCTGTCTTTGCTGCACTTCAGTCGAAATTCGACGGTACTGAAGACGAGCCGTTCAACCACCACCGCTGGGACGCAGCCACACGCGACCAATTCATCGTGCTCGGGATGATCGCGATGGGTGGAAAGCGGGGCGAACGGCAATCAAGAATCGTCCATTACCTTGGTTTAGGAACACCAGGTCCAGACGATCTCCGCGGCTCGAACACGGTCCGCGCCGCGAAAATTGCCATCACGCGTTTCCTTCGTGCGCGCGTGCCCGAAGCAACCGACCTGTTCGCGTCCGCAACGGGAAACGGCGGCCAGCGTTTGCACCGCATTCGCGACACGGACGTCGCCCGCATGCTCGCGCGGTACGCGCTGAACCACCCTGCCTCGCTGTTGCTTCCGGACCTACCGATCATGGCGGAACCGCTGTGAGCCGGCCGTGGACGCACCGCACCGCTCCCTTCAAATAGGGTCGAACCGGTCTGTATGGCAGAGGGAACGTTGGGTTCCCTATGAACGACCCCGTGAACAGCGATGAATGAGGACTACGAGAACGGCACACTGAGCAGCATTTATGGCGTCTGGACGAGCACCTGGGATGCCCAGGGTGAGCGCCAGCACCAAGCCGCAGCCGCCCTCACCTCGCTGCCTTCCCGAACGACGGCCGTGTCCAGCACCGCCTTCGGCTTGGAAAGAGAGGACAGCGGGTCCTCTGTGTAACCACACCCAAACAAAACAAAGGAGTGAA
>JAYPDK010000051.1:0-11014 GCA_038125145.1 Candidatus Poseidoniaceae archaeon | reverse complement strand
GGGCCATGAAGAGGGGCGAATGCAGGTTTTCCTGCGCTTCCTTGCTGGCGATCATTTCGGTCATCATCTCCTGAAGGGCCGGCTTTCGTCCTGCTTTGCCGACGAACCAGTTGAGCAACCAGGCCTTGCGTGAGAGTTTCTGCATGCGGTAGGAGTTCGTGAGTTCCTTGCCGAGCATCGCCCAGACCTCCTGCATGAAGTCCTCCTCCGGTCGCTGCTCGAGGATGTGCCGCGCGGCGATTTCACCGGTCACGAGCGCGTTTCCGACCCCTTCCCCGGAGAAGGGGTCGACAAGGCTCGCCGCATCGCCCACGAGGCGGATGCCGCAGCCTGCCGCACGGCGTGGCTGAAGCGGCTCGCCCTTGCGCGGCGAGCCGAAGGGCAGTTGCCAGCCCTTGGCGCTGCCTTCCACCATCGTCGCGTTGGCGAAGCGCTCCTTGAACAACGGATGGTCGGCGATGACCTCGGCTTGCAGCGCCTTGAGCTTCTTCTTCTGCTTGTCAAGCAGGCCCATGACCATGCCAATGCCGACGTTCACGACGCCTTCGGCGACCGGGAAGAGCCAGAAGTAGCCGGGAATGATCGAGTCGACAAAATGGATCTCGATGTCGCCCATCTCGGCGCCACATCCCTCGACGCCGGTCCAGTACTCGCGGTAGCCCGCGCAGTAATGCATCCGGTCGACCATGGTCTCGCCGAAGGTCTCCTCGACGAGCGCCGTGGCGACCGGGCAACGGTAGCCGGCCGCGCCGACGACGTTGGTGCTCGTCCACGTGCACACCTCACCGCCACGCCCTCCAATCCGCACCTCGACGCCGCGCACCTGGCGTTGTGTACCGCTACCGGCACCGGGGTCGTCGCCACCAGCGCCGTCGTCGAAGAGGACGCTTCGCACCTCGGCGCCCTGCACCACGGCGCCGCCCGCTTCGCGGACGAGTTCGGTGGCCCGTTGGAACATCAGGTGGTCGAACTGCGCGCGCGGCAGAGCATAGCCCGCTTCGAGCCGTTCGACGTCCTCCTCCGGCAGCGGCACCCGGACGGTTTTGCCGTTCGGGCTCGAGAAGAGGATGCCCGTCACGCGGAAGTGCGGGGTCGCTTCCAGCCGCGCCTTGACCCCGAGGGCGGCGACGTGCGACAGGGACTTGCCACCCACCGCGTCGCCGCAGATCTTGTCGCGGGGCCACACGCCTTTTTCGAGCAACAAGACCCGGGCGCCGCCTTGTGCGAGGTAGCCCGCGGCCGCGCTGCCGCCGGGCCCACCGCCCACCACGATGGCGTCGAAGGACTGCCCGTCGTCCGGCACGGCCCCCGTCTCGATGGGGCCTTCCCACGCTCGACCCATGTGGTGCGGGGCATCGCGGCGCCCCTTGAGGTTCGCCCCCCGGCTCGCAAGGTTCAGGCGTTCACGCCATCAGGCCACCACGTGGACGAGGAAGAGCGCATGCGTCGGCGCGCGACGCTCATGCTGCTCGCCGTGACCCTGATCTGGGGCGCGACCTTTGTGTGGATGCGCAGCATCATGCTCGAACTGGACGCGGACCTTGATGCGCTTGGCTGGACGTCGGTCGTCGCCTTCCTCGTCGGCATGCGCTTCGGCATCGCTGCCCTTCTGCTGCCGTTGTTTCCTCAGGTGCGGGCCACCATGGGGTCCAAGGAGGTCTGGTCGGCGGGTGCCGTGCTTGGGCTGGTGCTCCTGTTCGGCTTCGTGGCCCAGATGGTGGCGCTCGGGGAGATTGACCCGTCCACCTCCGCCTTCCTCACCTCCCTGTACGTCGTGAGCACGGCCTTGCTCGCCGGACTGTTTGGGGAGCGCCGACCCGGTCGAACGCTGTGGTTCGGGGTCGTGGTCGCCACCCTTGGCGCAGCGTTCATCGAAGGCCCACCCCACCTCACGTGGGGTTGGGCCGAAGCGATCACCGTCTTCTGTGCCCTCTGCTTTGCCGTCCATATCCTCCTGACGCAGCGCTATACGCGCCGCTACGACCCCCTCGGCTTGTCGTTCACCTCCTTCCTGACCCTCGCCCTGGCGTCCTTCGGTGTGGCGCTGATCACGCTCCGTGGTGAGGCCACCCTCGGGGACCTGATTGGACTGCTGTCGCGGCCCGGCGTGATGCCCCCGCTGCTCGCCCTGTCCTTGCTCGGCTCCCTCACCGCCCTGGTGCTGCTCAACGTCCACCAGCGGCACCTCGACCCGGTTCGAGCGTCGATTGTCTACACCCTCGAACCGGTGTGGGCGACCGTGTACGGCTTGCTGCTCGGGATGGTCCCGTGGACGTGGTGGATCCTCGTCGGTGGCGGCCTCCTGCTGACCGGGAACGTGAGCATCGAGGTCCGTGCGGCCATGACGGCGAAGGGTGAACGGCAGAGCGTTGAAGGCCTGCCTTCCGGCCTGCCGTCCCATGAGCGATGACCCCACGGCGACGAACTCGACCACGGGCGGCACGGGGGCTCCCTTGACGCCGCATCGCTTCGCCACCTCGGCCGTTCATTCGGGGACGCAGCACATCGGTGATGCCGTCAACACGCCGGTCTTCCTGTCCTCCACCTACCGCCTGACGGACGAACGCTACGCCGGATGGGCCAACGGCGCGCAGCACACGCTGCTCTATTCTCGGCTGTCCTCGGTGAACTCGGATGCCGTGGCGCAGAAATTGCGTGCGCTTGAGGGCGGCGAGGACGCTGAAGTGTTCGCGAGCGGCATGGGGGCCATCTCGACCACCCTGGTTAGCTTGCTCAGCGCCGGCGACCACATCGTGGCCACAGCGGACGTCTACGGCGGCACCTACGCCCTGCTGACGGAAGAACTGACCCGCTTCGGCATCGAGGTCACCATGGCCGACATCCGTGACCCCTCCTCCTACGAGGCGGCCATCCGGCCCGAAACGAAGGTCCTGTACATCGAGACCTTGACCAACCCCGTGCTGAAGGTCTGCGACATCCCGGCGATGGCGGCCATCGCGAAGAAGCACGGGCTGCTGTGCGTTGTGGACAACACCTTTGCCTCTCCGTGGGGCTGCCGCCCCATCGACCACGGCGTGGACCTCGTCATCCATTCGACCACGAAATACCTCGGTGGCCACAGCGACCTCATCGGCGGGGCCATCGTGGGCCGGGCCGACCTTGTCGCCACGATCTTCCCACGGAAGGTGCACTTCGGCGCCGCCCCGGACCCGCACGCCTGCTACCTCCTGGAGCGGGGGATGCGCACCCTCGACGTGCGGATGGAGCGCATTTGCTCGAACGCGGCCGCGCTCGCCGCCCGCCTTGAGGCCCATCCTGCGGTCGAGCGCGTGCTGCACAGCAGCCTTCCAAGCCATCCCGACCACAGCGTTGCACAACGTGTCCTTCCGCGCGGTTCGGGCATGGTGGCCTTCGTCGTCAAGGGCGGCAACGACGCAGCACTGCGCATGATGCGGGGCCTGAACCTCATCTACGAAGCAACGAGCCTCGGTGGCGTGGAGTCCCTGATCGAATGCCCCTTCAATTCCAGCCACATGTTCATCCCCGAAGAGGTGAGGACCGCCTCCGGCATTGTTCCGGGCTTCGTGCGCATGTCCATCGGCATCGAGGACGTCGAGGACCTCTGGTCGGACCTTGAGGCCGGCCTTGCCCTTGCCTGAGGCTTTTCGATGGACACAACGCTGCTGTTGGCGGCGGTCGTGTTCATCGCGCCGATGTGCTTTACGCCCGGCCCGAACAACGTTCTGTGCGCTGCGCACGGCGCCAAGTACGGGGTTCGAGCGACGCTTCCCCTGACCGCGGGCATGGCGCTTGGGTGGAGCGTGTTGGGTGTCCTGGTCGGCCTCGCCACGGACCTGCTGGAGCAGCAACAGGTGCTGCTTCGCACGCTGGAAGCCATCGGGGCCCTGTACATCGCGTGGATTGGCCTTCACGTGATGCGTTCGGACGGGGTTGGGGAGGCGGACCTTGAGGGGCGCCTCGGCTTTCGAACGGGGGCAGCCTTGCAGTTTGTCAACGGCAAGGCGTGGATCCACTTCCTTGTCTTGATGGCCGGGTTCGGCTCGGTGTTTGGCGAAGGAGCGATGGCCAAGGTGGCGCTTGTCGGATTGAACCTCAGCTTCGGTTATCCGGCCGTGTTGACCTGGACCGTCCTCGGAGCCCAACTGCGTCGCCTGTTTGCTTCGGAGGTTGCAGGGCGACGCCTGAACGCCGCCCTTGGCGCGTTGCTGATTGGGGTCGCGGCCTGGTTGCTGTGGACGGCCCTCGGGTGACCTCAGGGTGCCGTGACGCCCATGCCTTCAGCGAGGGCCGACAGCGCAGCGGACCACCCGTTCTGCGCTGCTGCAAGGTCTGCGTCGTCTGCCTCAAGCAGGGCTTGCCCTTGCTCGATGAGGTGGCCAACGGCCGCTGACCATGCAGACCCACGCTCGCGTGCGTCGGGCTCGAAATGCCATTCTTGTCCAGCGTGACGGCTTGCGGCGATGAGCCACGCCCACGCGGCAGCGGCGTTGTCGATGCTGTCGTGCCGTCCGCACGCCTCTTTCTGCGCGCGTCCAACACCGTCGAGCAGTCCGGTCAGCACGAGGTCATGCACCCCTCCGAGCGGTCCGCTGAGCGCGCCACGGAGGTGGGGGAATCGGGCGACGCGGCGTGCTTGCGCGCGCGTCTCGTCGAGGCCTCGAAGGAAGGTCGCGAAGGATTTCGGTCGCCCATCGATGCCGCTGAGGATCGCGTCGCTTTCCGCCTCATCGATGCCGAGCGCCTGCAGTCCGGCCGCCGCGTGGTCGTCCCAGAGGGCCCCGAGCATCGCGTTCAGGCTGAGGCCGTCCATGAGCACCAACGCCCCGTCCTCTCGGGGTTTGAACCGTCCGCGGGCGTCCACGATGCCACCGCCCAACGGCAGGCGCTCGCGGAGCATGCCAAGCCCGAAGGTGCATTCCTCTTCGCTGCCGCCGGTCAAGGCCAGCATGCGACGAAGGCCGTCCTCGTCCTCCGGCGCGCACCATTGTTCGCCCATGACAACCCCAGCGTCGAGTCCGGCCACCGCTTCGGCACGGATCCTCGCACCGAGCAGGCCTTCGTTGAGCGTAAGCCCCTGCCATGCATCGAGCAGGCGGTCGATGGCGTCCCTGCTTGCCTCGGGAAGCGGCTCGCCTTCGGGCCATCCCTCCGGCGTCCAGAAGGCCTCCACGGTCAACAACCGTGGGAGGATGGGCGGAAGCATCGACAACGCAAGGTGGTGGACGAAGGCCTTGTCCTTCTCACCCGCCGTCCCGAGCGCAGCAAGGTCGATGCCCACCAGTGGCCCCGCGTGGAAGGCCAGTCGGATGTAGCCGGTGGCGGTCGAGCGCCCTTCGGCCACGGTTGCTGCGTCGACCCCTTCGGTGTGGTGAACGGGCACGCCGTTCACGACCTCGGTCTGGAAGCTGAACCTTGACCGGGCGAGCACGTCCTCAAGCCACCCGTCCGGCGGCACCGGTTCTGTACCCGAGCAAACGAACCCCTCGGTCCATGAGAAGAAGTGGAGCCCGTGACGCGCGTGCTCTTCCCAAGCCAGCATGCGAAGGGTCACGTGGGCATGGTTCTGCACGCTGGCCAGGTAGGCGGGCTTGCCGTCACCGCGCCGAACGTAGGCTCCCGAACCGAAGGAGGCGTTCTCGTACTTGCCGACGGTGGTGATCGAAGTGTCGTGTGCCGCATGCAAACTCCCCGCGAAAGCCTTCGCGATGGCGTCGCCGCGCTTGGCCAGCATTCGCTTCTTCAGCCATGCCGTATCGCTGCGGTGCTGCACCACCTGATCGATTTCTCGCAAGGAGCGCTCGATGGGGTGCTTGCGCCAGCCCGAACGCAGGGGGCCCGTGATGGTTGGAATGGACCGCTCCGGCTCTTCAAGCAGCCGAGCAAGGTGACGAAGCATGCGCTTTTCGGTGTCTTCGTTGGCGTGTTTGGTTCCCTTCATGCGCACGCGCTGGCGCTTTTTGCCGGGGAATTCGACCTTGCTTGGTCCCGCCATGGCACGTCCCTGCCAAACCCTCAGGGGGGGCCGCTATGAGGGCTTCCTCGACCTGTCGTGCTCACGCCTCGACCAAGGTGGCGTCGAACACGAGGGCGGAGATGGTCCAGCGCACCTCTTCACCGTCGTCCTGATGGTTGCAGAGGACAGCCCCGCCTTGCTGGGCGGTGACGCTGAGGTCGAGGGTGGTCGGGCCAAAGCCAACGGTCCCGCCGTTGATCGCCGCTTGTGCATCCGCCTTGGTCATGTTCAATTCCCCGCCGTTGAGGAGGGCTTCGTCGATCCACAGCACGCGGACGTCGTGCGACGAGGTGGAGGCCTCGCTGTTTTGCCCCTCGCTTTGAGCGCTCAGGTCCGCCCGGACGAGCATGCCTGCGATGGTGTCGGGCTCCGCATTGCTCGCACCTGGCGCAGCGCAGCCAGGCCCACCGGAGGTTTCGTCTTCGTCGTAGGTCAGGGTGGCGACGAGGCCAACGACGTTCCGTCCTTCGAGCAAGCCTCCCGCGTCATCGGAATGGACCTCAACGGTCACGCTCGAACCGTCACCAACGTATTCCGTTCCGGAGCCGAGTTCAATGAGTTCCGTCGAACCTTCCACGGCCCAGACCCCCACCGTTCCAGCGTCTGCAGGGTCATCACGCAGCATGTACGCCCCTTCTGCGGCCGCCACGGGGGCGAGGACGAGGAGGGCGGCGATGCCGATGGCGCGCCCGTTCGGGACGTCAAAACGACCAAGCGGGGACCCGTCGAGCTCACGCATCGAGTGGTCGACGAAATGGGCCAGGAAGGCCATGCCCATGCCCGGAATGGACTCGAACACGTGTTCGTTGAGGCCGAGGAGCCGCCACACGATCACCCCGGTGAGCGCGGCCAGCATCATCGTCACCGAGTGGCGCGTATCGGGTGTGTACCCCATCCATCGAACGATCAACATCGGTACGAAGATCCCGCCGAGGCCGTAGACGGCCAGGACGACGAGCGAGAAGACCGAATCGCCACCGGGGACGTAGAGCCCCCCGAGGGAGATGAGCGTTGCAAAGGCGGCCACACCGAGCGTGACCTTCTTCGTCGTGCCGTGGTCTTGGCTCCATTCTGGCCGAATGTCGTCGGTGATGGCCGCCGTGCACGCGAGCACCTGGCTGTCCGCGGTCGACATCGTCGCCGCAAAAATCGAGGCAAGGATGAGGCCGACCCAGAAGGGGTCGAGGACTTCCATCGCCAGGGTGGGGAGGCCGAGTTCAGCATCAAAACCGTCCTGCGTGAACACGACGCGGCTGGCCCAGCCGATGACGAGCATGATCAGGATGAAGGGGGTTTGCCACACGAAGAACCAGATCATCGCCTGCTTGCGCTCGGCGTCCGTCCCGAGCGTCATGACGCGGGACACGACCTGCGGCTGACCCGCAACGCCGAGCCCGCCAAGGAAGAACGCGAAGATCCACAGCGACACGCCGAGGGCAAGGTCCGGAGGGATGAGGCCGGTGAGCACCGGGTCCTGGGCGGTCAAGCCGTCGTTCAACCCACTGAACCCGCCGACTTCCCCAAGGGCGACGGTGCAGAGCAGGACGGAGCCGACGATCATCACGCAGGACTGAGCGGCGTCGGTCCAGATGGAAGCGCGAATGCCTCCGGCGTAGCAGTACGCGACGACCAGCACGAAACCGATGAGGATGCCCACCACTTCGTCCCACCCCATCATCACGAAGAGGGCCTTGCCCCCGCTGGTCAATTGCGCCGCCGCGTAGATGGACAGGAAGACCACGGAGAGGATGGCCGCGAGCCGAGCCTCGGGGGCACCGCTGACGCTCGCGACCAGCGAGGACAACGAACGGACGCCTCGCTCGTTGGCTTCCTCCTGGATGTAGCGGTAGAGCCAGGTCCATGCCAGGATTTGACCGAGCGTGGAGGCAAGCCCAATCCACACCGCGGAGTACCCAACGGCGTAGGTAAAGCCGATGAAACCGATGAACATGTAGCCGCTGTTCCACGTGCTGACCGCCGACAGGGCGGCGAGCGCGGGGTGCATGCCCCGACCTGCGACGAGGTAATCGTCGGTCGTGTCTTCCTTGACGCGCATGCTCGAGAGACCAACCGCCGCAAAGAAGCCGAGGAAGAGCAGGAAGGAGAGCAGCATCACGACCTGCATGCCCGGAGGACCACGCCCCTGCTCAAGAATCCTGCCGCCGCTCAACGGCGCCAGCGGGCGATGGCGTCGGCTTCGATGCCGTCCACAGCAGCAGGGACGAGCAGGCAGTTCAGGCGCCCTCCGGCTTCGTGCTCAAGCCCTGCGACCGTCGTGGTCACGTAGCGCTCATCCACCGTGCCGACGTCCGAGCAGAGCACGACCGTCCACCCGTCGAGTTCGGCGGGCGAGGGCCCTTCTCCCTGCTCGGCCACCTTCTGCGCCATCAGGCGGAAGCTCTGGAGCGCATCGTTGGGGCGCATGGGCTGCTGATTTCCCGTACCGGCGCCTGTTGGGTCAAGGTCGAGGAGCACAAGGGTGTGGAGCCCCGCTTCCCGGTTGCTGTGGACGACGTGCAGCGGAGAGGTGGCGATCCACGAACCGTGCGGGTAGGTCAGCGTGGTTTGGCGTCCGAACCGGTAGTTGGACAAGCCGGCCCCTCCGGTGACCACTCCCGTGACGCTGACGCCATGCACCACGGTGCACGGCACCCCTGCGTCCGCCGCACGCAACTGCACGTCGACGTGGGTGGTGGCCTGAAGGGGGTCCCCGACGACGAGCAGCGCGACGTTCGAGGTGCGGGCCAGCGACAGCAAGCGCCCCGGTTCTTCGATGTCCGGCCGCATGACGCGCTCGATGGGGCCCACCTCCTGCTCGAGGGCCACCACATCGTCCTCCGGCCAGAGGGCGGTGTAGGCCTCGTACCATCGGTGGTCGGCGTTTCGGGCCGCGGCCACGGCGTCAAGGGTCATGCCGCCCATCCCGCCCGGGCCAAGGCCCACCAGCACCAGGCCCGTGCTTGCGTTGTTCACCGTCATGCTGATGCCCACCGTACCGTTCGTCCAGAACGAGCAGCATGCGTCACTTGAGCGTGCCGAAGTCCAGCACCGAGGCGTGGCTTCGCACGCTTCGCCAGCATGGCTGGCTGGTCGACGGTGCGGGCGTGCTTTCCGAAGGGGACGCGCGCCTCCTTCCCTTGACCGACGGCGCTCCGTCGGTGGACGACGAGGTGTGGCAAGGGCTCGCCGTGGTTGAGCGCGATGAACGCACCCGAGGCCCGGCCCACTGGATGGAGCGGTTGGGACCGTCGTTCCCCGCGGACCTTTTCGACGACCTCCCCTCCTCCCACGAAGTCATGGGCGACGTGTTGCTCGTGAAACTCGGCGAGGATCTGGAACCCTACAGCGTTCAGGTGGCCAACGCCATGCTTGAGCAATTCCCTCACGTTCGGGTCGTGTGCGAGGACCGCGGCGTGCACGGCACCTTCAGGGTTCGGGACCTTCGGGTGCTGGCGGCCAAAGACGGCGCGACCAGCACCCGCACTTCGGTCAAGGAGTTCGGTTTGACCTACCACCTTGACCCTGCGTCGGTCTACTTTAGCGCGAGGCTGAGCGGCGAGCGTGCGCGCTCCGCCGCGGTGCTGGCGCAGCATCGGGCCACCCTCGGCCGTGACCTCGTCGTGTTCGACCCCTACGCGGGTGTCGGCCCAAACCTTGGGCTGCCGATCACCGAGGGCGGCGTCGCTGCGGTGGTGGCCGGGGACCTGAACCCCGAGGCGATGCCCTTCCTCGAGCAGAACCTCTCCTTCTTGGCCGAGCGTTCGGGGCGCGAGGTGAAGGTCACCCTGCACGGCGGCGACGGCCGAGCCTGGCGGGACCATCCCTCCTTGCTTGGGGTGGCCGATGCGGTGTTCGTGAACCTGCCCCATGATGCACCTGACCATCTCACCGACCTCGTGCCACTGTTGGCCGACGATGCGGTGGTGCTGGGATGGTCCATCGCCGACAGGGACGCCGAGGCCGACCTCTCGGCCAGCGTACGCGCGGTGTTTGAAGCGGCGGGGCGTGCGGTGGTTTCGCTTGACGTGGAGCCCGTCAAAGGCTACAGCACCACCCAAGCGATGCTTCGGCTCATGGTGCGCTCGACGACGGGTTCTTGAGTCGGCTTCCGCTCCGATGCCACATGGACACCACCGTCCGCTGTGCCTGTGGCGTGTCGATCGACATTGCAGGAGCGACCCCCCGGAAGGACGGCATCAACGTCTGGTGCCGCGTGTGCGGGACGACCACCGTCCATCGAAAGGACCAGTGAGGCGCCCGTTCCGGGAATTGAACCCGGGTCGCAGGAATGACAATCCTGCATGATAACCTCTACACCAAACGGGCAGGCAGGCGAGCGTGAAGGAACCCATATTTAAGCCGCTCTCACCGTGTCCGAAACGGTTCACATGAGCGACAAGCCCTCCTCCGCTGCGCAGGCCCGGGATGCTGCTGAACAGGCGGCGGCAGCAGATGCATTGGCGGCCGCCTTTGGTGGCGTGGCCGACCTCGGCACCCCCAGCGAGGAGCCCACGCCATCGGAAGCGTCCACCTCCGGACCTGCTGGTCCCCCCGGGGGCCCCCCAGGTGGGCCCCCCTCCCGACCAAGCGGCGGGCCACCTCGAGGCCCTCCCGGCCGCGGCCCACCCCGAGGTCCACCTCCGGCGCAGG
This sequence comes from Candidatus Poseidoniaceae archaeon, assembly GCA_038125145.1. Classification (GTDB taxonomy): domain Archaea; phylum Thermoplasmatota; class Poseidoniia; order Poseidoniales; family Poseidoniaceae; genus MGIIa-L3. The sequence goes on along the minus strand of JAYPDK010000051.1, from coordinate 369 downwards.
AGCAGGACGTCACCGAGGAGGCTGTCGCTGAGGCCGAACCCGCACCTGCTTCCGATGCTCCCGCGTCCACCGACGAAGCGGCGATGGAGGTGACCGATCCTGCTGAACCTGCTCCCGTCGAAACGGAGGCGTCGGTTGACGTTGCTCCTGTTGAGGACGAAGCAGCGGAACCCGAGGCGCCATTGGAGGACGAACACACCCCAGACGCCGTCGACGACGCAGCCTCGGAGGCACCGACCAACGAGGAGGCCGTGGAGGAGCAGGCGGCTCCCGCAACGGAGCCATCGCCGGCTCCATTGGCTCCCGCTGACGAAACCCCCTCCGCTCGCGGCCCGCCGCCGCTCGCGGTCGACGCCGAAGTGCGCCGAC
>JAYPDK010000050.1:0-11053 GCA_038125145.1 Candidatus Poseidoniaceae archaeon | reverse complement strand
AAGATCGCTTCGTTCGCAACGAAGAGGCCGCGAGTTCAAATCTCGCCACGTCCACTCCATGAGCAGCCCTCGGCGTTGTCGCTGGAGGTGAGCCAGTGGCTCGGGCCTGGAGGGTCCACACCTTCAGTCAAAGAGGCTGGAGACGCTCCCCACCCGGGCCGCGAAGGACGCGTGCACATCACGACGGTCGAGCGTTTGGTTGAGCGTGAGTTGCCCGACCTTGAGCGGATTGGCTTCGTGGAAAGCCCTGATCTCCTCTTCGTGCCAAGGCTCTGTGCACAGGTAGGACACGCCACCAAGCATCCGCGCGTGCGCGCTGGCAGGGAAGCGGTCCTGCGCCTCGTCCCAACGGGCGGTCACACCGCGCCAGACCTGCTCAGCGATGTGTCGGTTGGTCATCATGGCCCCAATCAAGTAGGGGGCATCCTGCGTGCGGAATTCGGTGAAGCAGCGCTCGAGCGTGCGTTCCGCAACGTCAGGGTCGGGGACGGAGGCGAGGGCGAACAGCAGGCGCTGTTCGTCCTGAGGCGTGTTGGCCGCTGCTCGCCGTTCGTCAAGCAGGGCCTCGAGTCCGGTCGGGTTTTGTGCTGCCACGACGGCGGTGGCTGGACGAGCCACGTCGCCGCTGAGGTCGTCGGCCGCGAAGCGTCGCATCGCCTCGGCGATGATGTCCTCGTTCTTTGCGCGCAACCCGAGCATCTGAACGAGCATGCCGCGCATTTCACCCACTTCGGGACCTTCACCGTCGACGGCGTCCCAACCGATCCGCTCGAAGGCAGCCCCATGCACGTCCTGCACGTAGGCGGCGATGGCGGTGCGACCGGCCTCGTCCCCGATGCGATGCAGAAGGGCGAGGGCGGTGTTGAGGGTCGCCCAGGTGGACGGCTCGTCGAGCGTGATCAAGCCTCGTCCAAGCCGGAGGACATCGGACGGCTCGGCCTCACCGATCAGCGCGGCCGCCCACGCGTCGGCGAGCAGCGAAGCCCGTTCCATTGGCGTCAGGTCCGTCAATCGCGCGGCGAGTTCAGCAACCTCGTTCGCACCGTAGGTGGTGCGGTACACGCCCACGGCACCTGCGTTCACAAGGTGGCCCTCCGGTACTTCGAGGCCGTCGTCCTCTGCACGCAGCATGCGTGTTGTGGTTGGCCCACCCTCAAGGCTGCGGGTGTGCACAGGAACGTGCCAGAACTCACCGATTGCGGAGTCAGGCCGCGGCGGGAGGTAGCTGAAGGGGCGTTGGCGGGCACACCCTTCGCAGACCTCGATGTGCGGATGGCCGCCTTGGAGGATCCACGTGTCCATGACCTCGCCGACGTCGAGGCCAGAGGCCTCCTCAAGGGCCACCCATAGGTCATTGGTGACGGTGTTGCCGTACGCGTGCCGCTTGAGGTAGATGCGCACACCGTCCCGGAAGACCTCAGGGGTGATCCACTGTTCGAGCATTCGCATGACAGCGCAGCCTTTGACGTAGGTGAGGATGTCGAACATGCCTGTGGCGTCTGCAGGCGTGATGACCTCGTATTCGATGGGCCGCGTGCTGTGCAGCCCATCGGTGTTCAGCGCCACCTCGCGGCTTTGCATGAAGCCCTCCCAGATCTTCCACTCGGGGCGGAACGCATCGGTGCAGATGGTCTCCATGAAGGTCGCAAAGGCCTCGTTCAACCAGATGCCTTCCCACCATGCCATGGTCACAAGGTCGCCGAACCACATGTGCGCCAACTCGTGGTTGACCACCTGCGCCACACGTTGCATCTCGGTCTGCGACGCCGTCATGGTGTCAACAAGCAACGCGGTGTCACGGAAGGTGACCAGACCAAGGTTCTCCATCGCGCCGAAGGCAAAGTCAGGGATGGCGATGAGGTCCACCTTGTCCCCCGGGTACGGGATCCCGAAGTATTCGGTGAAGAAATCAAGTGCGAAGCACGCGCTGTCCATCGCCAAGGACGTCAGGCCAAGCCGGCCGAGGGGGGTGATGACCCTCACCGGCACGCCGTTCACCTGCCGGGTTTCTGTCGTCTCAAAGCGCCCAACGGCGAACGCGAGGAGGTAGGTGGACATCGGCATGGTTGCCGCAAAACGAACGCGATGACGACCATCGCCGAGGTCCTCACGTTCGGTTTCCGCACCGTTGGCGTAGGCTTGCAGGTCGGCGTCGACGGTCAATTCCATCTGGAATGTGGCCTTGAAGGACGGCTCATCCCAGCATGGGAAGACGCTTCGCGCATGGGTGTCTTGGCATTGCGTGGCGGCAAGCACCTGCGTGTTCCCGTCAGGGTCCACGTAGGTCGCTCGGTACAGGCCGTGCAGCCCGTCGTTGATGGTACCACGGAACGTGATGTCCAACGTGGCTGGGCCTTCGCTGATGGCCCGAGGGAAGCGAAGGGAGGCAGTTTGGTGCACGTCATCCCGCTCGTGGTCAAGCATGGTCATGGCGCCATCAGCATCCGTCAAGACGACCTCCTGGAGGTCAAGATCTACGAGGTTGAGGGTGACGGTCTCCGAGGAGCGGCGAACGTCGATGTTGATGGTGACGCTGCCTTCCGTGGTGAAGGTGGAGAGGTCCGGAGCGAGGCGGATGAGGTAGGCGTTGGGCGCCACGTCGTCGTGGAGCCGGTACGGGTTGTCGCTCGCTGTCATGGACCGGCTGCACCCACGAGGATGCTTCAACCATCCGTCCGCCCCATTGGGCCCAAGCGTCGGTCCTAAGTGGGGTTGAGGCCGCCCCTTGACCGGGGAGGGTCGCATGCCGTCGGTGTTCGATGACCTTCACCCGGCGTTGCAGGACCTCGTGGCCTCCCGTTCCTGGACGCCCACTCCGGTTCAACGCCTCGCGCTTCCAGCCCTCGCCGCTGGTGGCGAAGGCATCGTGGTCGCGCCGACTGGGTCGGGCAAAACGATGGCCGCCGTCCTGCCGTTGCTGCACCGTTGCTTGACCGAAGCATGGGAGCCGCTCGCTATCGTGTACGTCACGCCGCTGCGGGCCCTGAACCGCGACGTCGACCGTCGCTTGATCGAGGTCGCCGAAGCGGTCGGGCTTCGCGTCGCGCTTCGCCACGGTGATACGAGCCAAAGCGAGCGTCAGCGCCAAGTGCGCCGACCGCCCCACGTGCTGGTCACCACGCCCGAGACCTTCCAGTTGCTCTTCACCGGCCACCGCCTCCGCGACATGCTGCGCAGCGTTCGCGCCGTCGTGGTGGACGAGGTCCACGACCTGGCGGCCAGCGAGCGCGGCTGGCAACTGAGCGTTGGACTGTCCCGCCTCGACGACCTTTGCGGACGACGCGTGCAGCGCATCGGCCTCTCGGCGACGGTCGGGAATCCTGAATCCGTTGCTGAATGGCTCGCTCCGTCACGCGGGCAGGCCTTCGTCGCCGACGCACCCCGTGACACGGTGCTGACCGTTGAATCTCAAGCACCGTCGGAGGACGACGAGATCGGAGCCGTCGAGCATGCCTTGCCCCCTCGCGCACACGCCGTGTTTCGACGGCTGATTGGTCACGTGGAGACGGATTCCCCTGCCTTGGTGTTCGTCAACAGCCGTTCCGATGCGGAGACGATTGGTCAACGCTTGCAGCAGATGGCGCCGCACCTTCGCATTGGGGTCCATCACGGTAGCCTTGCCCAAGACACCCGAACCACGATGGAGGACGACCTTCGTTCGGGGGACCTCGACGCGCTGGTGTGCACGTCCAGCCTCGAACTCGGCATCGACGTTGGAAGCATCCGCCGGGTCATTCAGGTCAATTCACCGCGCTCGGTGGACCGGATGCTCCAGCGCGTCGGCCGTGCGGACCACCGCCTTGGCGGCGTTGGTCGTGGCCACCTGCTGGTCTGGGAGGTCGACGAAGTCAGCGAATCGGCCGTCACCGCGCTGAGGGCCATGGAAGGCGACATCGAGCCGGTCGTCTGGCGGGACCGCCCGCTCAGCGTGGCGGCCAATCAACTGGTGATGATGGCGCACGCCCACGGCGCCGTGCCGATCGATCACGCAACAGCCATCTTGGCGGACGCACCCCAATTTGAGGGGTGGACTCGACAGGATTCCCTCGGCTGCTTGAGGGTCTTGGCCGACGGCTGGGTGGTGCGGCTCGTCGAGGCACCAGGCGATGAACCGTGGTGGAGGTGGCCACGCGGGGTGTGGGAGGCCGCTTCGGACCTCATGGCAGCCAAAGGGCATGCCGTACCCGAGCAACCTGCATGGGGCACCGCCGACGAGGACATCCCTGCCGAACTGAAGGCCATCAGCGCACCCCTGCCGAAGCGCTTTGCAGCAGGATGGTACGCTCCGGCAGGACGGACCCGCGACTGGGTCAGCAACCATCTTTCCATGATTCCGGACAAGCACGTGTACCGGGTGCGTGATGCGGTAACGCGGCGTGCGATTGGTTCGGTGGACGAGGCTTTCGTCCTCTCGTTGAACGACAGCGGCGAGGAAGACGACGGCCGGACGGCTCGCTTTGTCATGGCCGGGATGACGTGGACCATCGTGGACGCGGACCCAGAACAAAGCGAACTGCTGGTGATGCCGACCAAGGACGTCGCCAAGGCGCCGAAATGGATGGGGGAGCTGCCTCCTGTGCCCACCGAGGTCGCCCGTGACATCGGTCGGCTGCGCCGAACGGTCGCCCTCGACCTTGGCTTACCGCTTCCTGAGGACGTTGACGCGCGAGGTTTGGACCACCTCGGGCTGCACCATGAGGGTCCCGTCTTGAACGCGTACCCCCTTGACGACGAAGCACGCAGCCTGCTCGCAGAATCGATCATCGCGCACGTGGAAACGACGGGTGACCTGCCGACCGAGCGACGCATGACCGTCGAACAACGTGAGGACGCCATCGTGGTCAACACGTGCCACGGGACGCTCATCAACGAGGCCTTGGGCCATTTCCTCCTTGCGATGGCCACCACGCGGTCGGGGGCATGGGGACGTGTGGTGGTCGAACCCACGCGTGTGTCGCTGCAGGCCTCGGGCGTGGGCGTTGACGACGTGATCGAATGGCTCACCAGCACGCCGCCGGACGCGCTCATCGGCCTGCTCTCTGTGACCCTTCCCAATTCTCGACAGGTCCGATGGCGTTTCGCCGAGGTGGCGAAGACCTTCGGCATCCTCCGCCACGGCGTCGACCCACGCCGCATCAACCTGCAGGCCTTGCTGAAGAAATACCGCGGGACGGTGGTGATGGACGAGGTGCTCGGGAAATTGTTTCACGAACGGATGGATGTGGAAGGCGCTGCCGAGGTCCTCCAAGCCATCGGAGCGGGCGTCATCACGGTGGTGCATACCGCAGCGGGCCAGTTGAGCCTGTCCAACCGCTCCGGACGCGACCTGTTGCTCCCGCAATGGGACAACGCAGCGGTTCGGGAGCGGTTGCGCTTGCGACTGTTCAACGAACGCGCCGCCTTGTGTTGCCTCAACTGCAAGCAAGTCCGACGGTTCCGCGTGGCCACCTACCCCGAGCAGAAGGACGTGGACCGCTGCCGTTCGTGCGGGGGCCGCATGCTCGCCTGCGCGAGGGAGGGGATGCTCTCCATGCTGGAAGGCTGGGTCGCGAGCGACGACGAAAAGGATGCTGCACGGATGGAAAAGAACGCGCAAATCGTTGCTTCACGCGGGCTCGAAGCCGTCCTGGCGCTGATGGGCCGTGGGGTCGGTGAGGCCACAGCGCAGCGGTTGCTGCGGAAGGTCCAGCGCGGTGACGTTGACCGTTTGCTCGAGGCGATCCACGAAGCGGAAATCGAGTACGCACGAACACGACGGTTCTGGTCGTGATCACGACGCGCGGGGGTCCTTCGGGCCCTCCGTTCGCTGCACCTCAACGCCATGCCCTTCGAGGTACGCCACGCCGTTCTCGCCCGCGAACCCACCGTCAACGATGACCACGCGTGCAATGCCAGCGTGGTGGATCAACTTGGCACACATGGTGCATGGTTCGCCTGTGACGAGCAACCATGCGTCCTTGGTCGGCACGCCGTTGGCCGCAGCGTTGCAGATGAGGTTCATCTCGGCGTGGTGGCAGCCAACCTCCACCCGGGTGCCGCTCGGGATGCTCATGGTGTCCCGCAGGCATTCCTCACCACCGCACAGCCGACCTCCACCCCGAGGGCCGCCGTTGTACCCGTCCATCAGGACGACGTTTCGCTCTGGGTCAACGAGCAGTGCCCCGAATTGGCGGCGCGGGCAGTTCGAAGCCTTCGCCAACGTGAGGCATTGTTCGATGCGGATGGCCAAGTGCTTCGCCTTCATGCCGACCGATGATGCCTCAGGGCCGGTCGCCTTCACCCTTCCGAAGGCAGGAGGTCGAGGTCGTTGTCCCCGTCCAAATTGAGGTGCGCCAAGACGTTCCCAACAAGGTACAGGGAGCCCACAAGCAGGGTGGGTTGCGGGTCCGACCGCATGGCGCCGAGCATCCCCTCGACCGACGGGAAGCAGCGAACGGGAGCGGGCCATGCGGCGGTCGCGAGCCGCGTGGGCTTGACGCCTGGGCGTCGACCTCCTTCTGGAGCGACCAACATGACGCCGTCGGGAGGCCACTGCTGCAGCGATGTCAGCAGCGGGCTCAGCATGCCGTCGAGGTCCTCCTGTTCCGTGCAGCCGAACGCGAGGCGCCACGTTGACCGGCCAGCGTGGTGCTGCAGGCGTGAAAGCAACTCGGGCATCACGCGCGACAGCCCCGAAGGGTTGTGCGCGGCGTCGAGCAGCAGTGGCCCCACCCCGCTTCGCTCGGCGCTGATCCATTGCGAACGGCCCGGCCAACGCAGCCTTGCGGCCAGGTCAGCGAGGGGGTGGGGGTCCCACCCAAGGTGCTGTGCTGCCGCTGCAGCCAAAACTCGGGCTTCCTCCCGAACGTCGACCCCTGCGGGAATCCGCACCACGTCGAGATTGGAGGGAGGGCCAGCAGCACGGGCGGCTGCACGGGCGGCTGCTTCGACACCATCGTCGCACGGATCGCGCAGCACAAGGGGGGCGTTCGGCCGAGCAATGGCCGCTTTTTCGGCCATCACCTCGGAGCGCGTGTGCCCGAGGACCGACGCGTGCTCGACGGTCACGGAGGTAACGATGGCGAGGTCCGCACGGGTTGCGCGGGTGGCGTCCAGACGCCCTCCAAGCCCGGTTTCCTGCACCACCACGTCAACGCCTTCCTCGTCCGCGAGGATCCATGCCACGAGCATGGTGGCCTCGAAGAAGGTCGGCGTCACGCCGGTCGCTTCAACGGCGTCCTGAAGCACCCGCACCGCGTCGTCGAATCGGGTGGCAGAGACGGGTCGGCCATCGATTCGAACGCGCTCCTCAAGGCGCGCAACGTGAGGCGAGGTGAACAACAAGGTGCGATGGCCATGGACGTGGGCGAGCGCGGCGAGGAGCGCACACACCGTGCCTTTCCCGTTCGACCCTGCGACGTGCAGCACGACGGGGACGCGCTCATCTGGGCGCTGAAGGGCATCGAGCAGGGCCGTCGTGCTCTCCAGGCCGAGGTCCATGCCCATGCGTGCAAGGTCCAGCAACCACGCCCTCGGCGCCCGCTCCACGAGCGGGGCTTCGGTCCACAGGCCATCAGGATGGCGCTTGAAGCACCGATGCGGTCAAATCCACCCCCACCCACCACCCACCATGGGCTCCAACGAGACCTCGACCGACAGGGGCGAGTTGCTCTCCATGCTCGCCATGGCGGGGATGTTTGTGGTGACCATCCTGCTTGGGTTGGTGATCCGGCCCTTCTACGACGCGAATCAACTGCAAGCCTTTGGCGAAGCAGGCGCCACGCAAGTGCGGTTCATCCTGCTCGAATTGACGATGATCCTCGTGTTCACGGCCGCCATCCTGTTCCTTGTTCGCCTTGGTGCCCAATGGGTCATCCGGTACGGGATCCTCGCCATCCTGACGCTTGCACTTGTGTACGCCACCGTTCCGCTCGCGCACGTGCTCCTCGTGGATGACCTCGGGCCGGACGCCTTCGAGACCACTGCCGTCATCGTGCCAGAAGGTGACGTCGTGGGGCAGTTCGGTGCCGACGACGCTATTTTCGCGAGCCTCATCAACGTCGGTGCTGCAAATGACCCTTCGTGGGAGGTGCGCCTGAGCCTTGTGGAGGCCGGTGGATGGACGAACGGCACCACCTCGTGGAGCGTGGACCACGCGCACTCGCCGATGGACGACACACGTCTTGTCCGTGTGGTGTCCAACGGGTACGGCAGCGGGGTGGTCAGCATGACGAATGGAGCCTACGTGTGGGCCATTCATGCGGACGGCACGGTGGTCGAAGGAACGGAGTGTTTCGAAGAAGGGGAGCAAGGCCCGGTCGAAACCATTCCATGCGGCACGGCCTTGCTTCGAAGCGAAGACCTCTACGTGGTCGATGCCGCCGATGTGCTCTGGCGCTACGTGGCCGTCGAGGACGCCGTGACCGGTGATACGGTGTACCGGCAGCAGGCCGCGTGGCAGTTGCCGTCGGGGCTGTCCCTCGACGAAGGCTTCCTGAGCGCCACCCAACTCGGAGCCGACCACCTCATGCTCGTCAGCGACAGCATGGTGACCGTCGTCCTGCTTGAGGAGACCTCCGACGGCCTCCTCAGCCCATTCCTGGGAAGCGTGGACAACGCGACCACCGTGCTCACCGTCGACCGAACCGACGACGCCGCAGCGCGCATCACGTCCGCGACGGTTGGCGGCTCACCGTGGGCCACGGGTGCCGACGACCTGCTGCTCTGGGTTGGGGACGAGAACGGCGCCGTTCAGGCGTGGCGTTGGAACGCCACCTGGGCGGCAGGCGACGTGACCGTACTTGAACAGGAATCTCGGCTGCACATGGACGACCTAGGAAGTGGCGTCGTCGATCTGGCCATCACGGACATTGACGGTACCGGCGGCGTTGAGGTGTGGGCCCTCCTCGAGGACGGCCTCGAGATGTACGCCTTCGACAGCCTGGCCCGCTTGCTGGACGCTGAAGCGGCGGGCACGATGCTCGTCGTGACCTCGGTCGACAACGTGTGGTCGGCCGTTCTGGTCGGGGAGGCCGACGTGCAGCGCGGTGAGGTCACCTCCTCGATGTTCCTCTCCTCCGGCATCGCCTTCGACGGGCTCGCAAGCGCCATCGGCATCATCGCTGGCCTCCTTCTGGTCGTCCTGCTGTACGTTCACTCCGAGTGGTACGTGGTGAACACGGTGGGCCTCCTCGTTGGTGCAGGCGTCATCACGATGCTTGGGGTCAGTTTCGCACCACCGCTGCTCATCATCTTCATGATCGCTGCAGCGGTGTACGATGCGTGGGCCGTCTACAAGAGCAAGCACATGCTTGAATTGGCGGACACGATGATTGGCATGCGTCTCCCTATCCTGCTTGTCGCCCCCCAAACCCGTGATTACTCCTACATCGAAGACAGCGCTGCCTACGGGGACGGTCGCTTCACGGAAGACCGGCCTGAAGCGCCGAAACCCGCCGGGGACGGACCCAGCGCGTCCACCGCGTCGGGCGGCAGCCGTGATGCGATGTTCATGGGCTTGGGTGACGTGATTTTCCCGGGGATGCTTGTCGTCTCTGCCGTGCAGTACCTCGGTGGAAGCGAGGGTTTCCTCATCGCGATGTGCACGATGATCGGCGGCCTGCTGGGGTATGCGGTCCTCATGCGGGCCGTGGCGACGGGGCGAGCACAGGCCGGTCTGCCGTTGCTGAACGGTGGAGCCATCCTCGGGTACGTCTTCAGCGGACTCGTGATTGCGGGTGGAGCCGTGTTCAACTTCGGCATCTCCTTGTGAGGACGAAGCCCTGAAATGACGGTCAGCGAAGCAGGAGCTGAGGCACATGCTGGACATCGCCGTTTTCCGTGATGAGCCGGAGCGCGTTCGGGCGGATTTCGACCGTCGAGGGTTGCCGCACGACCCCATCGATGAGGTCATTCGCCTCGACGGGGTCTGGCGGGACCTGCTCAAGGAGACCGACGTCCTTCGAGCGGAGCGCAACAAGGCCGCTCGGGCCATTGGAGCGGCGAAGAAAGCCGGCGACAAAGACGAAATCGACCGCGTCATGGCCGAAGTGGCGTCCATTGGCGAAGCCATCGGCGTGGCGGAAACGAAGGTCGACGAGGCCCTCGCCGCGCGCGACGCGGTGCGCATGCGCATCCCCAACATCATGCATCCCGACGTTCCGCAAGGTGCGGATGAGGGCGGCAACACGGTGCACAGCGTGCACGGGTCCAAACCGGAGTTCGAGTTCGAACCTCGCTTGCACAACGACTTGATCGAGATGAACAAGTGGGTGGAACTCGAGCGCGCGGCCAAGGTCACCGGGAGCCGATTTTACTACCTCAAGGGCGACCTTGCACGCCTCGAAGTCGCCCTCTCGACCTTTGCCGTCGACTTCCTCCGGGGCCGTGGCTTCACCTTTGTGCAGCCGCCCGTGATGATGAACAGGACCGCCTACGAGGGCGTGACCGACCTTGGCGACTTTGAGACCGTGATGTACGGCATCGAGCCCGACGGCTACTACATGACGGCGACGAGCGAGCACCCGCTCACGGCGATGTACATGGGCGAAACCGTGCCCAGCGAACACCTGCCGATGCGGCTGGTGGGCGTGTCGGACTGCTTCCGCCGAGAGGTCGGCTCGCACAGCCTCAGCGACCGCGGCATCTGGCGGGTGCACCAATTCCGCAAGGTCGAGCAGATCGTCATCTGCGAAGCCGAACAGTCGTGGGACCTCCACGAGGAACTGCTCCAGAACTGCATCGACCTGTGGGACGCGCTTGGCTTGCACTACGAGGTCGTCAACATCTGCAGCGGGGACATGGGCACCGTGGCCGCTCGGAAGTACGACCTCGAGGCGTGGCTGCCCGGAGCAGGCGCCTACAAGGAGGTTGTGTCCTGCTCCAACTGCACGGACTACCAGGCGAACCGGCTGCAGATCCGCACCGGCCAGCCCGGGCACGCAAACCAGCCCATTGCCCACACCCTGAATTCCACCGCGGTGGCCACGAGCCGCGCACTGGTCGCCATCATGGAGCAGTACCAGACCGCCGAAGGAGGGGTGCGGATTCCTGAGGCCCTGAAGCCCTACATGGG
>JAYPDK010000049.1:2234-11283 GCA_038125145.1 Candidatus Poseidoniaceae archaeon | reverse complement strand
TGCACGTCTTCCTCGGCCTCATCGTCATGCTCTACATGATTTTCAAGGCCGACCTCGACCCGGAGGTCCACGGCACCGGTTGGACGACCGACAACGCGCAGGGCATCGAATACTTCGGCCTGTACTGGCACTTTGTTGACTTGGCGTGGGTGGTCATCTTCCCCGCCTTCTATCTGTATTGAGGTGAGGACATGGGAGAACACGCATCTGGCATCGAAAAGTGGGTCGAGGAGCACCTCCCCGTTGACATCTACATGCTGAATTTCATCGTATTGATGGTCCTCACCGTCATCGAAGTCGCCGCTGTCTTCTTCGGAGAATCGATGAGCCTCGGCATGGTGTGGGCCATCCTGATCGGCGTTGGTATCGTCAAAGGATACGGAATCGCGGCCTTTTTCATGCACCTTGCCGGCGACCCTCGCTCGTACCTCTGGAGTTTCGCCTTCCCCTTCGTGTTCGTCACCCTGATGCTCTGGGGCATCGGGCTCTCGAACCCGGGTGGCATCACCGGCCTCCCGGCCTGGTGCACGCCGTTCGCGGGCGGTTACGCCACGACGCCCTGAGGCTTTCACATGCGGCGCCTGGCCGCTGTCGCGATGGTGCTGCTGCTCCTTCACCTGCCGAGCGCTTCCGCCTACGGTGGGCTGGTGCTGTCCCGCGGAAGCGTGGGCGAGGTCAACCTTGTCGACCAACATGGGGCGAACTTTCCCTTGGACAGCCTCGAAGCACCCCTCCTGGTGGTGGCCTTCATCTACACCTCCTGCCCGGACGTGTGCCCGGTCATCACGCAGACGCTCAAGGCCGTTCAGAACGACCTCCCAGCGGAACTGGAGGGCAAGGTCGACTTCATCTCCATCACGGTTGATCCTGCGCGAGACAACCCGGAGACCTTGTTGGCCTTCACAGAACTCCACGGCGTCACGTGGCCCCACCTGACCGGGGACGAGGAGGTGCTCGAAGACGTCTGGGAACGCTTCGGTGTCGCTGTGCAAAGCGAGGTCATCGAAGCGCACGCGGCGAGCCCTGATTTTGCCGCAGAAGCCGCGACGGTGACCCACGTGAGGCCAAACGGAACGAGCATGGAACACGCCTTCTCCCCCACAGGTTGGAACCTGACCGTTGAGGCCGCCGAGGAGGCAGGTTGGAACCTGACCGCCGACGATGGCACGTTCGGCCACATGGTGGTGGGCATCGACGGCGTGGCCTCCCCCGAGGACTTCGGGTGGTCGTGGAGCCTCCACGTCTGGAACAGCACGTCGGAGGCATGGGAGGAGAGCCAGGTCGGCGTGGACGGCATCGATGCACTCGCGACCCCCCACCTTGCATGGGTGGCGAGCAACGCCACGGCCCTTCCCCCAACACCCGACGGCGACGCCTCCATCGACGTGGTCTTTCCAAACGGGTCAACCGCCCGTCAGACGTTGGACACGACCTCCGCGCATTACCTCACCCTCGGCAGCCTCGGAGCCCAAGGGGTCCCGCTGAACCTGTCCTTGGACCCGACATGGGGCCACATGCTCCACGGAATTTCCTTTGAGGACGCACCGGAGGACTGGAGCTGGTGGTGGCGCCTTGCTGCATGGAACGAGACGTCCAACGCATGGGAGGAGGCGATGGTCGGTATGGACGACCTGAACGACACCCTCCACATCGCGTGGGCACCGTCGACCGTCAACCTCAGCGACGTCCCGCCACCAGGCTCGGGCATGGAAATGGAGGGCAACCTTAGCACGTGCAACGGACATGGGTCCATGATGGGCTCAGGCGCGTCCGCCCACTGCATGTGCGACGAGGGATACGTGTGGGCGGAGAACAGCCGCCTTTCGTGCGTGCTGGACGGGACGCTGTCCGTTGGGCACTCCACGATGACCTTCATCCTCGACGCCAAGCGCGCACCGCGGATCGTCTGGACGGGGGACGGATGGAGCCCGGACGCGTTCACGGCCGACATCGAAGAACTCGCACGTGCCACCGGGGTCATTGAGCGAGCAGAAGCCCCGACGCCCGGACCATCGATGGGACTGGTGGTGCTCACGCTCTTCGGCGCAGCGTTGCTCGTCGAACGGCGGCGTTGATATGCGGTCGGCCTCAGGCAGGGACAAGCACGGATCGCATAGCCTGGTAGTGCGCCGGCCTTGAAAGCCGGTGTCGTCTGACACGGGGGTTCGAATCCCTCTCCGTGCGCCTTCGTTTGCACGAGGAACCTTCTCAAACCACAACGCTGTCTCTGGGCCATGCGCCGAGCCAGCCTTGCGTTGCTCCTCGTGCTGACCCTGTCGTTGGCGGGCTGCCTCGCCCCGACGTCCGCCTCGTGGGACGACGGAGGCGTGGTGGTTCAGCAAGACGGCATGACGGCGACGGTCACGACCGGCATGACGGGGAGCCAAACGGAATTCACGGACGTCGAACTGGCCGGCTGCGCCATGGACGGCACGATTGGGACGGCCGACAACCAGACGCGGCACGTCGTGTTCGAAGGGCACCTGGCCGCGAGCACGCTGTACGACAGCCACACGACCGACGTCCGTGGCCTCTCGCTCGCCTCGACGGGCGCGGTGATCATCGAGGCCATGACCTACGAAGCAGCAGCAGAGGTGGCCAACGGAGCAGGGGCGCGCATCCCCGTCAACGACTGGAGCGAACCCCTCTACCCTGAGACCTCAAGCGGCCAAAGCACCACCCTGAGCCGCGTGGACATCGATTCGGTGGACACGGACGACGACGACGAATGGTACGTGCTGGCGCTCATCCCCGGTACGGAGAACGTCGCCTCAGGCATGGCGTCCCTTGCCGAAGTGCACCGCCCTGTGCGCATCGAAGGCTACCTGGTGCAGAGCGTGCCCGGAACGAGCGGTGGCTTGCTTGGGGGCGCCAGCAACGCGCAATCCGGCCGCACCGCGTGCGTGGTCGACGTCCCAAGCAACAACCGTGCCGACCACTTCCTCGTCGTCCAGCGAATCGAGTACGAATCCTCCACCGTCAGCGCCAACGGCGATGCCGATGACGAGTGGGTGATGGGGCAGGTGCCGCTCCTCGGACGGGGCGGCTACGTCGTGTTCCTCCTCGCGGTCGGAGGCGGCGGGAGCGCTGCGATGTTCGTCGTGTCCGCTGGACGTGTCCGTGCCGGCGCGACCGCGTCCGCTCGTGTGCTGCTTGGCGAAGCCAACATCAGCAAGGCCAAGGAGGTCGATCGCACGGCGAAGCGTGCGTCCTCGCCCCCAGGACCTTCCAAGGACAAGGCACCATCGCCGAAACCAAAGCCATCCCCAGCCCCGCAGGAATCCAGCATTGGAGGCTTCGACCTCGATGCAGCGCTCTCCTCCAAGGGAAGCGGACCCGGCAGCGGGGCGCCCGTTGGCGGTGCGCCTCGGAGCGGCGGTTCGAGCGTGGTGGCCACGTCCAACGTCGCCACGGCCCCCACCTCGTCGGGTGTCGCACCTCCCACCGCGCCACGGGGTGGTGTCACCTCCGGAGGCGTGACCCCCGTCGGAGGGGTCGCGTCGGGTGGGGTCACGCCCGTGGGTGGAGCAAACACCGCTCCAACGCCAACCACGTCCGCGTCGAAGGCGCCGTGGGACGAGCAGCCCGAGCCCGCTACCACACCAGCCCCCGTTCGTCGCCGTGCGGCGAAGAAGCCGGCGGCAGCACCTGCGCCTGCTCATGAGCCGGAACCCGTGCCCGAGCGTTCCGCCTATGAGGAGCCCGAAGAGGACTTCGCAGACTTCTCATTCTGAGGCCCACGGCACCGTAGCAGCGCCCCGCACCATCACCTGTGCTGGATGCCATGACAACGTCGCGGGGAGTTGCAACACAGGTTCGCCGTCCGCTTGAATCCACGTCGGGAGGGGGTTCGGCCTGTCGATGCCTCGCCCCTCTGCATCCACGGGCCTGAGGGTCATGTGCCGAACCCGTTGAGCGGTGATGCCCCACGTGCCGACGTGCTTGCCCCGCTTGACGGGTCCCATCAGGTTGAGCATCTTCCACCTGCTCAACCGAGGGGCGATGACGACGAGCGCGGCATCTTCTTGCGGGGACATACCAGGGCAGACGCGGTAGCCTCCACCAAAGGTCTCTCCAGTGCACGAAGCAAGCATCGTGATGTCCATCACCTTCGCCTCACCACCGTCGAGGGTCACCTCGACCTTTCTTCGCGGCCATCGCGGGATGGTGGTGATGCCCAGCCATGTGTACTTGATCGGTCCGTGCAACCACCGAGCACGGCTGAGTTTCGCCCGGCTGATGGCGGACGTGATGCCGGCGTCCGTTTCGAGGAAGACCCACCGCACCACACGGCCGGCGTTCTCTGCTTCGCCGTCCCATGGCGTGGGCTCCACGGTGTACGCGCCCACGCCACCCTCGGCCGGAACGGCCTCCAAACGCCACGCCCCGGACGGCCGGTCCACGCCGTTGGTCAGCACGTCGATGGCGCCGTCGAGGTCGTTTCGAGGAACGCCATGCGTGATCGCGAAGTCGTTGCCGGAACCAAACGGGATCTGCCCGAGCACAAGGGAGGAGCCCCGAAGGCCGCTGCACACCTCGTGCACCACGCCGTCGCCACCCACGGCAACGACAAGGCTCCCCGCAGGGAGGTGGTCCACCGCTTCGGCTGCGAACCGAGCGGCATCGCCTGGGGCCGTGGTGATGCGCTCTTCGACCTCAAACCCGGCCGCCTGGAGGCGTCCCCTGATGCCCGGCCATGCCTTTCCGCAACGTCCGTCGCGACTCGCCGGGTTGACGATGGCCACAAGGGAAGGCATGAACGCCCATGGCCATCGAGGGCATCAACCTTGGTGGTTGAAGGCGAGGCCTCATGTGGGGAGCGCCTCAGCACCAACCGTGCCGTGGTCGGAACAGGAAGCCGCCCACATGCGGCGCGCCCTCGAAGTGGCGGAGCGCGGTCGAGGGCGCGTGAGCCCGAACCCGCTGGTTGGCTGCGTCCTCGTTCGGGACGGCGACGTCGTCGCCGAAGGGTGGCACGACCACCTCGGTGGGCTCCACGCTGAACAGATGGCCATCCACGACGCCGAAGCGAGAAGGTTGGCCACGAACGGGGTCACGGCGTACGTCACGCTCGAGCCCTGCAACCACTTTGGACGAACCCCCCCGTGCACGGAAGCGCTGTTGTGGGCCGGCGTGAACCGTGTGGTCATCGCCCACGAGGACCCGAACCCCAACGTGCGCGGATCCGGGGCGGACCTGCTCCGAGAACAAGGCGTGAGCGTGGAAACAGGGTTGCTGCGCGACGAGGCTGGGCTGCAGATGCGCTCCTTCCTGCACTGGTGCGGCACCCGGCGCCCGTGGGTGACGGTCAAGATGGCGGTGGACGCCAATGGCTCGGTGGACGACCGGTCGGGCGGCCCGGGACGGTTCACCTCGGAAGCGTGCCTCGATGAGGTGCACCGCCTGCGACGGGACTGCGACGCCATCCTCGTCGGCTCGAGCACGGTGCTCCGCGACGACCCTTCCCTCACCGTGCGGCGCGTCGAGGGCGACCGTCAACCGCGACGCATCGTCCTCGACGGACGGGGGCGCGTTCCAAGCGACGCAAAGGTGCTTGACGATGCGGCGACGACCCTCCTGCTGCAGAAGGACGTGGACCTGAACCGCCTGCTCGATCGTCTTGGCGACGAAGAAGTTCAACGCCTGCTCGTCGAAGGTGGACCCACCACCGTGCATCGCTTCCTTCGGGAGGGCTTGGTGAACGAACTGCTGCTTGTTCGCTCCACCGTGGTGCATGACGAGGGTGTGCCGTCGAACCTGTCGCACGACCTGCTCGCTCACGCGGGGCTCAGCCGTGGCCCTGACCAGCGGTGGGGGGACGAGGTCGTCGAAGTGTGGACCCGCAGCACGGCTGCCACAATGCAGCGCGTCTAGGCGTTCGGGTCCACGCCAAAGGCACCTACCAAGCGATCGAGGTAGACCGCGAGGATGACAATCGCCAATCCGGCTTCGAAGCCCTTCCCCGGATTGATCCTGTTGATGGCCCGCATGATTTCGTTGCCAAGGCCTTCTGCACCGATCAGGGCAGCGATGACAACCATCGACAGGCTGAGCATGATCATCTGGTTGATGCCGACGAAGATGGTTGGCCGGGCCATAGGGAGTTCGATCTTGACCAAGCGTTCCATTGGACCTGCACCAAAGGCTCTGCCGGCCTCAACAAGTTCCTGATCGACGCTGCGGATTCCATGGGCCGTCAGCCGCACCAATGGAGGAACGGCGAAGATGACGGTCGCCAAGGTGGCGGAGACGATGCCTGTCGAGAAGAGAACAATCGCTGGAATGAGGTACACGAAGGCGGGCATCGTCTGCATCAAATCAAGCACCGGACGTATGACAAGTTCTGCCCAACGGCTGTACGCGGAAAGGATGCCCATCGGGAGGCCAACCAGAAGGCTGACGATGCTCGCACCAACAATGAGTGCGAGCGACTCCATGGTGGCCTCCCACAGTGCCATGTTGTCGATGAGCATCAGCCCAACGATGGCAAAGACCGACAAACCGTACGATCGCACGTCCTTGCTTGCGTCCCTCCATCCACACCGCCGCATTGTTTTGACACGAAGCAATCCAGATCCAACGGCCGCAGAGACCATCAACAGAAACACACGGACCTGATCCGCCAACAAAAATTCCTCGAGCCCATCGATGACTTCTGGCTCTGACCTCGGTTGGTTTTCACCTTCAAGGATGAGCGTGAGGTTTTCTTTGATGGCTTGGGTTTGCGTCCGGTACGTGTCTTGCACCCAATCAACGAACGTTGTGACGTTCGCCTCAAGATCGATTTCTCGTGCACCAAAATCAATTCCAGAACCTGCGTCATCGTGCACGACGTCGCCCGTTCCGGGACCGCTTTCTTCGTCGACGAAACCATCGTTGTCGTCGTCACGCCCGTCTTGGTCACCGTCCTCGTTGAACAGTCCATCACCATCGTCGTCGTCATGAACGGCAAAAGGTGTGGTTGGGATCAACGAAGGCGCGAACAGAACGAGAAGGAACATCCCCCCCAACACGAGGCGAGGGAGCGCCACGTTCCAACGAACGTCGAGGAGGCGAGCGAGAAGGGTCGGACCTTGTCGCGTCTCATTCGTCATCCGAGCTCACCCCCGATTCAAACAGCCGAACGATGTGGGTTGAACGGACGATGCCCAGGAAGGCACCGCCTGCATCGACGACACCAAGGGGAGAATCGTCGGTCAAAAGCAAGGACGTCACCTCCTCGACCGGGCAGTCACCTTCGACCGTGCGTAAGGCTTCGACGACGTCTGCAGTTGACGCCTTGCTCCGGGCTGCGGTTCGTGCTGCAGTGCGGGTCAAGCGACCCACGAGGACGTTCCGCTCCGACACGATGGGAAGGGCCTCAAGGCCCCTGCGGTCCATCCTGTCGTACAAGACAACCGGGTCTTCGGTGACCCTGCCGACCGTTTCAGGGACCCACATCATGTCCGAAGCCGTCAGCACACGAACCCTGTTCAGGTCCCTCACGAACCGAGACACGTACTCCCCTTCTGGACGAAGGGCGATGTCTGCGGGTTCACCGACCTGCATCACGTTGCCACCTTCTTCGTCCGGCGTGGACAGAATGGCGATTCGGTCGCCCATGTGGAGGGCTTCGTCGAGGTCGTGCGTGACGAGCAGGATGGTCAAGCCCAGCCTCCGTTGGAGGTCGATGATTTCCTGTTGTAGCGATGTTCGAATCAACGGATCGAGCGCGCTGAAGGGCTCGTCCATCAGCAACAGGTCAGGCTCGCTGACCAAGGCCCGGGCAAGACCGACACGCTGCTTCATCCCCCCCGACAATTCATGGGGAAAGGCATCGGTACGGTCCGCCAAACCAACCGTCTCGAGCATCGCGGATGCCCGTGCGTATCGGTCCGCCCGGAGGAGCCCTTGGACTTCAAGACCGAACGCGACGTTGTCGAGCACCGTGCGGTGGGGGAGCAATCCAAAGTGCTGAAACACCATGCTGATTTTTGTTCGCCGAACCTCACGAAGTCGCTTCGCATCCATTGCCGTGATGTCCTCGCCGTCCAGGTAGATGCGTCCAAAACTGGGCCGAATCAATCGATTGACACACCGGAGCAACGTGGACTTCCCGCAGCCGGAGAGGCCCATCAGCACGAAAATTTCGCCCTTCTTGACGTCGATGTTGACGTCGCGTAACGCGACGTTTACGTGGAGGTCCTCCTCGATTGCGCTTCGGTCTTCCCCTGCTGTAAGGCGGTTGAGGGCCTCGCGTCGAGGATCGACAAAGCGGCGCTGCCGCACGTCGAACCGTCGACGCGGCCCGAAGACCTTCGAAACCCCTTCCACACGCAGCATGCGCTCACCGCTGCATCGGTCAACCTCAGGGCTGTCAAGCGCCTTAAGCGGACATTTCGTAGCCGTCGTCCTGCAACGCGCACATCGCTTGGTCGCCGGTCCACGTGGCGTACATCGCGTGCGGTGCCCAGGTCATGACGACAATGTGCTCGCCGTTCTGCACCGCGCTGTCGTAGGCGGCCAGCATCGCGGCGGTGGAGGACGCGCTGACGGACCATCCGTCGAGCCCGTAGCCACCCGCTTCAACGAGGGCTTCTGCCGTTTGCTGCATGCCTGCTCCGGCCTCGATGCCTGTGATCGTGCTGTCGAGTTCGTCGGCGAAATCTGCGAGTTGGCTCAGCTTCGTCAGGCCGGCATCGCAGGTGTACTGCGGCACAGCGAGGGCAAGGAAGGCCGAGCCGTTCTCGAGGTTCTGACCGATGATGTGCAGGTTGTCTGCGTTCGGCTCGTAGGTCGCCGTCTGCGCAGGGAGCCACGAACCGAAGTAGACGTGGTAGTCGCCGTTGGCAAGACCTGTGTAGATGGCTGCGGGGTCAAGACCTTCGTTGAGGTTCACCGTGTAGCCAGCGTCCTCGAGCACCATCTGCGCGAGGTAGGAACGGAACATCTCACCGGACCAGGCAGGAACGCCAAACTCGAGCACTTCGGTACCAAGGGCAAATCCGTCCATCGCGTAGCCGTCGTCCTGCAACGCGCACATCGCTTGGTCGCCGGTCCACGTGGCGTA
>JAYPDK010000049.1:0-2134 GCA_038125145.1 Candidatus Poseidoniaceae archaeon | reverse complement strand
GGTAGGAACGGAACATCTCACCGGACCAGGCAGGAACGCCAAACTCGAGCACTTCTGCACCCATCTCGGCATCGCCGCATCCGTCGGACCATGAAGCCAACATGGCCGCATTCTCCGTGTCGTCGTAGACCTCCGAGGCGGCAGCCATCGTGGCTTCGCCATCCCCGCTGTACTCGGACGCAAAGAGGAGGGCTGCATTCTCAAGGTCACCGGTGAGTTGGTAGTTTTCCAAGATGCACGCAGCCTTAGGCGCCGTGGTTGCGAAGGAGGACCCCACCACGGTGTTCACCGTGGTCGGGGACGCTGGGTCGTCGTAGAGGTAACCGGTCGAGGACGCTGGGCACGCCTCCATCCAGGACGCGATCAGGTCCGCATTGGCCTCGTCGTCAAAGAACGCCGCCGCCGCGGCCATCGTGGCTTCGTCGTCGCCGTCGTAGTCCTGAGCAAAGAGCAGGGCGTCGTTTTCCAACTCGCCCGTCAATTGGAACTGTTCAAGCAGGCACGCAGCACGAGGTGCGTCCGCTGCAAACCCACTGGGCACGACCGTGTTCACCGTGGTTGGGTTTGCTGGGTCAGCGTAGAGGTATCCAGTCGTGGTTGTTTCCTGTTCGTCGTCCACAGGGGCGGGCTCCATGGTATCGTCACCAAGGCAGCCGGCCATGGCTGCGGAGAGCATCAATCCGAAGAGAAGGAGGGCGTTCGTTGTCAGGCGCGTCGTTGTGTTCTTCTTCGAGTTGATTGTACCAAGTCTCCGTGGTCTTAGGCGACCGGGGTCCTTACTTAAGTCCTGCGCTCAACGTCTGAAAATAGGTCAATTCTCGGCACTCGAATTCCTTGTTTTTCCTGAAACCCCCACGAAAATACAAAATCTTGGTAAAATTTGGTCGAAATCCGGAATTCCGGAGGGACGCGTACCTGATGTTGAGGAGGGCTTCGTCACCATCCACTCCTGTGTCCCAGAAGCACACCATCTGTATGGAAGTGCGATGTGGTGTTCGTGCACAACCATCAGAAGATCAGGCCGTCATCTGAACCACGGCCTCAGGCCAACGGTGGGAAACGCCATCACCCAGCAGGTCATGCATCGGGATGCTCGACGGTGCCGTCGGCGTATTGCGCGAAGCGCCCCTGCTCCGGCGGGTGCACGACGTCGGGAGCGCCCCACGACCAGCCGCCAAACCGCGTGCGCTGGTAGTCCTCGAAGGCCTGCACGATGCCCATCCTGTCGTTCATGACGAAGGGGCCGTGCTGCGCCACCGGCTCTCGGATGGGTTGGCCCTGCAGCATCAGCAGACGCACGGGCGCGTCCTGTGCCTCCACACGCACCGGTTGGGCCGGGTCGAGGTGAAGACCGGTGCGCGGACCGAGGTCGACACCGTCCACCACGGCCGATGCACCATCCACGTGGTACAGGCACCGCTCGACGCCGTCGTCCACCGGAAGGTCAACGCGTGCGCCAGCCTCGAGGGTGAGGACGACGATGCCGACCCGATGGGACGGGTCCGCTGCCCACGAAGCCGCAGGTGGAGCGGGGGCCATCGCCTCGCCCCAGGTCCCGGCGATCACGCGGATGTTGACGCCATCGAGGTTTAGCACAGGGATGCTCGGGGCCCAGAGCATGGTGTAGCCGGGCTCCGTCATCTTGTCCGCCGCGGGAAGGTTGAGCCAGATCTGAAAGAGGTCCAAGGTGTTGGGGCCCTCGGTGTCGACCAAGGGGAACATTTCCGAGTGCTGCAGCCCGGAACCTGCGGTCATCCACTGCACGTCACCTTCGCCGTACCGCCCGGTGGCGCCGCTGGAGTCAAAGTGGTCCACAAGGCCGCGGAGCACCACCGTCACGGTCTCAAAGCCGCGGTGCGGATGTGCAGGGAAGCCCGGAACGTGCATGCCGTGGTACATGCTCCACCCGTCCTTGCCGCCGAAATCCTGGCCCATGTTCCTCCCGCGCAACGACGCCTTCGGCCCCATGCGTCCGTCGCCTTCGGGGTAGTGGTCGAGGTGGTGCACACAGAAGAGAAAGGGGTCCACCGTCGTCCAGACGTGGCCCAGCGAAAATCGGTCAAGGATGGCGGTCATGGGTTCACCTCAGTGCGCAAGCCGACGGGCGCAGGCCTCCAACTCTTCTGCGTCCTGT
>JAYPDK010000048.1:0-11418 GCA_038125145.1 Candidatus Poseidoniaceae archaeon | reverse complement strand
CATCGTCCTGCGGCGAAGAACCGGAAAGCAACGAGGACCTGATCCTCGAATACGTGAACAGCGCAGGAACGTGGACGGCCCTCAACACGTGGGCGGGGTCAGGGACGTCAACGAACGCCTACCAATTCTACAGCGTCAACCTTCCCGCAGGGGCCTTCCATGCCTCTTTTGCGCTCCGCTTCCGGCAAACCAGCGGCTCCGGGACCTGCTGCGATTTCTGGTTCGTCGACGACGTTCGCCTCGCCGCTCCGATGACCGCGGAATGGACCTCGCCGTTGTTGGGATGGGGCTCGGGGGCCGCGAACGTGGCCGAAGGTCGCTGGGCGGACCTCCGGGTTGAACACAGCATCCCGGAGAACGCGACCCTCCTGTGGTCGGTGCTGGACGCCAACGGTGCCGTGGTGCCAAGCCACCACAACCGAACTGGCGCATTGGTGGACCTGAGTTCGATCGACCCAGACGTGCACGACGCGCTCCATCTGCACTTCCACTTTGAGCCCGGCCTTGGCGGCGCGATGCCGAGCGTGCACGCTGTCCACCTCGACGGCCGCTGGTCGGACCACTTCTGGGACAGCCCGGACGACACCGGGTGGGGCCTCAGCAACGGAACGCAGTGGCTCGCCTACGACCCAAGCATGGTCGAATCCACGGTCGGGACCAGCGACGAGGTCGCCGAAGGATGGCGCATCGAAGGCGAAGGGAACGGCAGCGTGGTCTCCCCGTGGATCCACGCCGACCTCGGCCTCGAATCGTGGCGCATCGATGCCGCCACCTCGAACCTCAACGTGTCCATGCGGACCTTCGGCCAGCGCACTTGGTCGCCGCTCACCCTGCCCGCCACCGTGGTGGCGGACGTGGACATGGCTTCGATTCAACTCCGCTTCGAGCCCGTCGACCTGATCACCTCGGTCTGGGAACCGTCCAACACCAGCGGCAACAGCACCGGGAACAGCACGGGCAACAGCACGGGCAACAGCACGGGCAACAGCACTGGAAACGCAAGCAACGGCACATGGGTGGACGTCCCTGCAGCGTGGTGGCTGGCATGGGTCAACGTGGACGCCCTGAGCGGCGCACGGGTGGTGGCCCCACGCCTTGACCTCGGCCTTGACGGACGCGACGAGTGGCATTCAGGAACCTCCCTCGCAGGATTCGGGGGGTGGGGATGGCAGGACCGCGTTGCCGACGGTTCGGAGGTGCTGCACGTCAACGCCTCCACGTCAGGTACGGCTGCTGTTGACGTGTGGGTCCCGTCCACGCTCACAGGCTTCGGCCTGACCGTTCGCTCCTCGTCCGGCAACGTGTCTTCGTGGACCCTGCTCGCCGGCAATCAAGTTCTGCTCTCAGGGACGCTTCCTGCGGCCCCGTCGCATCGCATCGAGTTGGATCCGGTGCAGGTCGATGCCCTTCGGTCCGACCTCGCACAACGCACAGGCCTGGTCGTGCAGGGACTCGAGCATCACGCCTTGACCTTCGAGGTGACCGGGGCGGGCCTGCTCTCCTTCAGCGCGGTGTCGGCTCCTGCGCACGTGTCGGTGGACATCGAAGGCAACGGAGCCGATGCGCTGGTCCGGGCGGCCAACGCAGCGCGTGCAGGGGCGGCGGGGACGCTCGACCTCGACCTGCTGGCTGAGCGGGCCGGCCGCGTTCGCTTGACGGTGCTCGACGTCACGCTTGGGAGCGGGATTGAGGTCCACCAGTCCGCCATGGTGGCAGGCGACGCTTCACCCGTGACCCCTTCGGCGACGTGGCGCCAGTTCAACGTCACCTACCTGCACAACGCGGCGGCAACGTCCCTCCGACTGGACGTGCTGAGCGCCACCCAACAGGACGCGTGGCACCTCCCCCTCGACGGCAGTCCCCCGGCGCACCTGTCGAACGACGCGGCCATCGTGGCCCTTCACCCGGAGCACCCGGTCCGGTCCGCCACCGGCCTTGGCCTCGGTGGGCTTGACGCCTCGACGGAAGTGCAGGTGACCTTCCGCCTCACATCGGCATGGGAGGACGCCGAGGAGGTGGTCGTGGAACTCCGGCTTGTCGATGGCGAGGGCACCACCTCCATGCCCGCCGTGCATCGCTGGTCCGATGGAAGCACGGGCCTCGACGACGATCTTGTGCTCGACCAGGTGGTCTTCAGCGACCAGCGTGGCCTCATTCCGGAGGACGTGACCTTCCTCATTGCCGGAACCCCGGTGAACGTGAGCGTCAACATCGGGTGGGAGTCGCTCACCGACGGGTCCGAGCCGTTCCACCCCGGCGATGCGGAGGTGCTGGTGCTCGTCGGCGGCACGGTCGTGCATCGCGAAGACGCGCCGTCGGGCGACCAGTACACGGTCGCGACGACCGCCCCCTTCACCTTTGGAAACGTGACGTGGGAGGTTCGTCTTGTCTCGACGTCCGGCTTGGGCCTTGGGCCGGTGTGGAGCATCAACCGCACCTTCGAGGTGGACCCGATGGCTCCGAGCGTGCTTGACGTGGACGCCGAACGGTACGACCACCGGGAGCAGGCGGTCGACCAGCGCTTTGAGATCGAAGTGATGGATCACGTGCGGCTGCCCGACGCGCTGGAAGCCATGGTGTGGCTCGAATGGCGTGACGACGACAACGGCGACCGCTGGCCGGACCCCACCGAGCACCGCCCCGTCGACCTGAGCCCGCCGGCCGACCTGACGGCACCCACGGGCATCTACACCCTGCTCATCGACGACACGTCCGGCCTCGAAGGCGAGCGTGTCGGCTTCTACGTGCAGGGGACGGACGCGGCAGGCCACGCCCTGCAGGACGGGGGAGGTCCGGAGCGTACGGAGCACCTTGTGATCTACCAGCTCGGTCCTGAGCGCGCTCCGGAACTGCCAAGCGGGGGCTTCAGCCTGTTGGGCGGCCCGCGTTCGGTGCTTCATCCCGGGACGGCCTACACGGCCTTCATCGACATGGAGGAGGGCAACGGCCTGAACGACCTCGATCAGGTTGAGGTGCAGTTGGCCGCGAACCAAGCGAGCGCACCGCTCACGGTCACGTGGTCTCCCGAGGGCGGCACCTGCACCTCCTCGACCGCGCTTGTGACGGTGCACGCGTGTGCGATGGAAGACCGCATGGGCGATGCGAGCCCCTTTGCGGACGAGTTCACCTTGGTGCTGACGTTCGAACTCGCGTGGACCACGCCGGACCTTGGCACGCTGACGCGCACGCCCGGGGTGGTGCTCGTCGACCGTGCCGGCACCCGTGCCTCGCTCACGTACGACGAAGCGGCATGGCGCTTCTCCTCCGCCCTTGAGCTCCCATCGGAGGACGTGGAACTCCACCTGTCGCAAGGCACCCTGCTCGACGACGGCGCACGCATCACCCCGGGCAGCCGTTTCGAAGTGTCGGGAGGCTTGCGCTTCATGGCGACGCACGATGTTCCGACCTTCGATTGTGACGTGGACCTTCGCCTCGCTGGTCGAACGACCACGGCGACGGCGAAGGACGGCGTCTGGTCCACGGAGATGACCGCCCCGGCCCTCGGAGGAACGCTGCCGCTGACGTGGGAGGTTGGCTGCTTGCCGGAGGGCGGTGTGGACGGCACCGACGCGTCCAGTGCCGTGCGCTGGCTGATCGTGGACGGTACAGGCCCTACCGTTGTGGATGTGGCGTCGCCGCTGCCTGGACGGGCGCTTGACCTCGAGGCCTACGACATCGAACTGGTGGTCGAGGAAGAAGGCGGTTTGGACTACACCACGCTTGGATTGACGTGGTGGCTGGTGGACGACGGCACCGGTGAGGCCCTCCGAACAGGGCGGGTTCCAATGCGCCTCCAATCGGACGACGAAACGGGCCTTCGGCTGCAGGTGGTGGGCACGCTGGACCTCTCCGGCCTCGACGGGTCGATGATCCGTGAGCGCCTCACCCTCGCGGTCGCGCTCGACGGACGTGACCTTGCGGGGAACGCAGCGGAACATCCCGTGGCGGCCGGTGGCATCGCGGGCGCTGACGCCACGTGGTCGATGGTCTGGCTGCATCCGGAGTTCTCCATCGACGCCACCGCGGTCACCTACCAGCACCTTGCCCTTCGCGTCGGCGACTCCACCGTCGTCGAGGCAGCGGTACGCAACACTGGGACGCTCAACGGGGCGGTCAACGTCCGCTTCGACGTGGTGCGGCTCGACGGCAGCAGGGACATGCTCCGTGAGCAGTCGCTGACCGTCGCTCAGGGGGCGATCGAGACGGTGGCGATTGATTGGCAGCCCGACGGCACGGGTCCCCAGTGGATCGAGGTGGTGCTGCCGGAAGGCCAACAGGCCAGCGGTCCGGTGGTTGAAGTCCGTCCACCTGAGAATACAGCGCTTGGCGAGCGTGTTTTCGGATCCGTCAACCCGGTGCTCGGGAGCGCTGTGGGGTTGCTCGTCCTGCTTGTGGCGGGCCTCTTCCTTGCGGTGCTCACGCGGCGAACGACGGAGCAAGGTGCGAAGGAGTCCATCGACTGGAACGCGTTCGATGCCCTCGACGACGAAGAGGACGAGGACGAAGAGGAGGAGGACGAAGAGGAGGAGGACGGCGATGCGAACCCTGCTCCCTCGGCCCCAACACGCGCTCCGGAGGGGTCTGCCTCCGCGACCGCAGCCACCGTCGCGCCGTCGAACCTCGGCCACCCGGAATCCACGGGATGGATGCAAGGGGCCGATGGCGTCTGGTGGTACAGGGATCCGGCCGACGGCTCGTGGTGGTACCGCGACGAACACGGCGAAAACAAGCGGCTTGATTGAACGCCGCCACCCCTATGAGGCGGCACGGTGAGCACCGCATGAGGTCCATGCGCATCGCCCTGCTGCAGGCCGACCCGACCGTGGGGGACCTCGCTGGCAACGCGGAGCGCCTGCTCTCGCTTGCCCACCAAGCGCACCGGGCGGAAGCCGACATCGCCGTCACCACGGAACTGGCCATCACAGGCTACCCGCCACGGGACCTGCTCCTCTCCCCGGCCTTTGTGGCGGCGGCCGAGGAGCGAGCAGCCACGCTCCCGGTCCCTCTGCCCATGCTCATCGGCACACCGATGCGCCCGGACGAGGACGGTCAGCGGCCAATGAACGGGGTGCTGTCCGTTGGGAACGGCAAGGTTCGACGGGCGTATGCGAAGCAGTTGCTACCGACCTACGACGTCTTTGACGAAGCGCGGTACTTCCACGCAGGGCGTCAACCGGGCTTGGTGCGTGGGGCCGGGGGCATGGACCTCGGCGTGACCGTGTGCGAAGACGCCTGGCAGGCTGCGGGCCTGACCCCGGCCGCGTACGCCTCGGACCCCATCGCTCATCTCGCCGCCCTCGTCCGGCAGGACGTGGCCTTGCACGCTACGGTGAACCTCTCGGCCTCCCCGTTCCACCACGATAAGCGGGAGGACCGCCTTCACGTCGCCCGTACCGCAGCAGCACAGTTGGGGCATCCCTTCCTGCTGGCGAATCAGGTCGGAGGCAACGACGATCTGGTGTTTGACGGCGCCTCCATCGTGGCGTGGCCGGACGGGCGTGCCGTGCTCGCGCCAGCGTGGTCCGAGGGCGTCCTTGTGGTGGACCTCGATCGGCCTGAGGACGCGTGCTGGCTCCCCTCCGAGGCCCACGACGCCCTCTGCGTTGGCCAAGATGACCTCCTTCACCTCGCCCCTGGGGAGGTGCCCCGTCACGACGACGACGGGCTCGAAGCGCTCGCCAATGCGGTGGTGACGGGACTCGCGGACTACTGCCGGAAATCCGGGTTGGAACGGATCGTCCTCGGCCTCTCCGGAGGCATCGATTCCGCCGTGGCCGCGTGCATCGCGGTGGAGGCGCTTGGCCCCGACGCCGTGCACGGGTTGGCGATGCCGTCGCGGCATTCCTCCCAGCACAGCCGAGACGACGCTCGCTGGACCGCGGAGGCGCTTGGCATGCGCTTCAGCGAAATCCCACTCACCACGCTTCACGACGCAGCGGACCTGGACCTCGGCGCCGTGCTGCGCTCCGGTCACGCGGTGGCGGCTGAAAACCTGCAGGCACGGCTCCGCGCCCTGCTCGTGATGGGTCACGCCAACGCCGAGGGGGCGATGGCGATCGCGACGGGCAACAAATCGGAACTCGCACAGGGCTACTGCACGCTGTACGGTGACATGGCCGGAGGCTACGCGCCCCTCGGCGACCTTTGGAAGATGGAGGTGTACGCGCTCGCGGCGCACTTCAACGCCCGAGCGGTCGCGCTCGGCAAGCCCACCCCCGTCAACGACTCCACCTGCACCAAACCGCCGTCTGCGGAACTGGCGCCGGGTCAGGTCGACGAGGACACGCTGCCGCCGTACCCGGTGCTGGACCGCATCCTGCGAGCGCACATCGAGGACGGCCTCGACCGTGCGCGCATCGTCGAAGCAGGGGACGACCCCGATGTGGTCCGGGACGTGCTCGCTCGCCTCGGTCGCAACGAGCACAAGCGCTGGCAGATGCCTCCCGCCCCGCGCGTGAGCCGCCGCGCGTTCGGCCAAGGCTGGCGGATGCCGCTGGCCGGCCGGCACGACTGGCGCGACTAAGACCAGACGACCCAATCGCCGGTCAAGGCACCGTGCGCCCAGGCGTGAAGTTCGTGGCCGGTCGAGCCATCGTGGGCAACAAAGACCACTTGTTCCTCCCCCACAAGCAGGTTCCCGTACCGGCCAGCCTCCGCGTCACCCGCAGTCCACGGGTCGAGCAGCGCTGTCCAGCCTTCCCCCGTCAGGTGATGAAGGGCCGCACCGCTGCCGTTGTTGGCAAGCACCGCGACGCCTTCGCCCAACGGCGCGAGGTGGGTCGGGGCCGATCCCTGCCAGCCGGAGCGCAGTTCGTGCACGCGCGTCCCGAGCACGCTTCCGTCCGTCGAGCACACCTCCGCTCCCGTGGCCATGGTGACACAGGAGAACCACACCGCTTCGGCCTGCGCGACAGGAGCGGCGTCAAGCCCCGGTGCGAGGATGCTTGAGGACAACTGCAGCACTTCGTCCGTCGCAGGGTCCCAGCGCCAGAGGCTTGCGTCCGCGCCGACCACCACGGCATCGAAGCGCAGCATCCCGTTCCACGCGACGGCACCGAAGGCGTCCGCGAGCACCTCGGTCGGTTGACCGTTCGACCGAACAAGCGACGTGACGGTCCGCGGACCTGCCTCGGCCGTGACGTGGACGATCTGCCGTCCTTCGAGCGTCGTCGCCGCGACGGCAACGCCTCCGTGCACGGCCACGCCAGAGGACGGCGAGGACGAGGTGCCGGGGTGAAGGTCGTGGACGGTGGGGGTGCCGTTTGCGTCGATCTGCAGCAGTTCGACCTCGCCGCTGGCGTCCTCGACCTCCATCCAAAGGTCGGTGCCTTCCGCGACCAGGACGTCTCGACCGAAGCGAAGCATGCCTTGCGCCCACATGCTGAGCGCCTCACCTTCGCTAAGCGAGGGCTGGTCGTCCAGCAGGTGGGTGCCCTCGACGCTGCCGTCCGTCCACCACGGGAGCCCTGCCCCGCCTGGACGGCTCAGCACCTTCCCTCCGTTCCAGTCCGTCATGCGGGACGTGAGGTCCACCGTGTCTTGGCCGGGCGCCGAAGTGAGGCGCGCAGGCTGCCCGCTGACCGGGTCGTAGGCCCAGAGGTCTCGCTGACCTTGTTCGCCAACGGCGTCGAACAGCAGGCGTGCTGCCGCGCTGTCCCAGGTCAAACCCAGCATCCTCCCAGGCTCGGCGTCCCCGGCCGGGTTGAGGTCCAGCACGCGCACGGGGCTCCGCCATCCATCCTCGATGAGGTAGAGTTCGCAGCCTGTTGCGCCGTCGGACATCGCCGCCCACAGGTCCGTGCCGTCGTCGCCGAAGGTCATCGCGTCGCAACCCGCCGTGAATGAGTTACTCAGTCCTGAATTCAGATCCGTGAGTCGCCCTTCTGACAAGGGCCCATCGCACAAACGCAGCACGTGGTCCACTTCATCGTCGTGCAGCACGCCATCGTCGACGATGCCGGCCCCGACGCCGTCGTCCAGCCCCATGACAAGCACGAGCCCCGCGGAGCACAGGTGGACTGGGACGGTGCGTGGCTCGATCAAGGACGTCATCCCCTTGGCCCCGTCTGCTCCGTCCGCGCCGCTGCTGCCCGTGGGCCCGAAGGCTCCCGGTGCCCCGTCGAGGCCCGCCGTACCGTGGCAGATGGCTTCGCTGGCGAGCGTTTCTCCGGCCTCGAGCAGGCCGTCGCCGTCGCCGTCATGCCCCCACGACAGCAGGACGCCACCGTTCGCACAGGTGCTGCCGGCGGCGATCGTTGTGGTGCTGAGCAACGTGGCTACCGCTTCTTCTCCCGCAGGGCCGCTTGCGCCGTTGGTGCCTTGGAGGCCGTCGCAGACCACGACATGGTCGAGTTCCTCCGAGGCGTCAAGCGCCCCGTTGCCGTTGGTGTCGAACCCGGTCGCCAAGCGGGTGCCGCCGGCGGGGCAGTCGCTGCTGTCCGCGCTGCTGCTGTGCAGAAGGTGGTTCGAAGGGGCAGAGACGTCCTCGGGAAGGACGAAGCCCACGCCGGCCAGGAGCAAGGCCAGCACCACGCCAAGGCTGCGCCACCGCTCACCCCCGCGGGCGTTTCGTTCCGTCTGCGGCTGCTGCGTGCCGTGCTGCTGTACCTCGTTCATCGAGTGGAGCATCGACCTCAATGATATCAAATGTTCCGATTTTCTAACATACACTCGTCGGCAGGCTTGAGGGCCGGACCTCCTCCATCGGGGGCATGGACCTCCCGCCGCGGCTTCAGTCGATGCTCGACGGTGCTGAAGGTCCCGCCCGTCAGAAAGGGGCCCGCCTCGTGGTGGACCTCGCCCTCACTTCGGGTGCATCGTCCTTTGTTGAGGTCTCCGATGCGCACGTGTCTGGTGTATCGGTCATCACGGGAGGCGAGGGCCTGATGCGCTTCCTCGACGACCTCACTGCGGAGTCGGCTCCGGGCGTCTCCATCCCGACCACCCTGAACTCCGCGGGCTGCGACGGCGACCAGATCGACGCCATGGACCTCGGCCGCGACGGTTTCCTTGAGGCCCAGATGCGCATCATCGAGGCCTACACCGCGCTCGGGATTGCGCCCACCCTCTCTTGCACCCCCTACGACCGCGATCCAGGCCCCGCACCCGGCGTGGCTTGCTGGGCCGAATCCAACGCTGTGTGCTACGCGAATTCATGGACGGAAACGCGCACGAACCGCGAGTCCGGCCTCTCCGCCCTCGCCACGGCGCTCACGGGGTTCGCGCCGGCGTGGGGGCTGCACCTCGACGAGCACCGGCATCCAAACATCGTCGTCGAGGTGACCGCAGCCATTGAGACGCTGTCGGACATGTCCATCCTTGGCGATTGGATCGGCTCGCAGGTCAAGCCGGGCTGGTCGATGCCGTGGGGTCCGATGCCCCTCATCAAGGGGCTCGATCCTTCGACCTCCTTCGCGGGACGCAAGGCCTTGACCGCCGCCGCCGCGAACTACGGCGTTCCCATGCTGTGGGCGGAGGGGCTTGGTCCGCACATTGACGTCGATGCCTCGCGCATCGAAGGGCACCTGACCTTCGACCACGCCACCCTTCAGCAACGGCGCGATGCGTTGGCGCCCAAGGGCGTGGTCGATTTGGTCGTCATCGGTTGCCCACAAGCCTCCCTCGAAGAGATCCGGGCCACGGCCGCGGCCGTGCGCGCCCGAGCCGAGATGGGCGCGGTGATCCCTGACCAGCGCCTGTGGGTGTTCACGAGCAGGGAAAACCACGCGCTGGCCGAAGCGGACGGAAGCATCGGCGTGCTTGAAGAAGCGGGCGCGTTGGTGCTCAAGGACACTTGCCCGGAAGTCACGCCGTACAACCGGGAGCGCTTCAACCACCTTCTGACGAACTCCATGAAGGCCGAGCATTACCTCACCAGCGGCCTCAACCGCTTACCAACGAGCGTTGCGGACATCGAGGCATGCGTGGCCCACGCCTTCGACCCCACCTTGCTTGACGGCCCACGGCCCACGCTCGACGAGCGCTCTCACCATGTGCCCACGAGCAACGTGGCGTACCGGGACGGCGATTGCACCCTCTCGGGTGAGGGTTTGGCGTCGCAGGGCACCTACCGCGTGCAGGGGCGGGCGATGGTGACCGATGTGCCGATCACCTACCTTGGCTACGTGGACCGCATCACCGGGCAGATCGACGAGCGCGGTCATCCCCTCGACGGTCGGGCCATCGAGGGAACGGTGCTCATCTATCCCAAGGGCTCCGGCTCGACCGTCGCCCCCTACGTCCTCATGGGGCTGCTCTATGCAGGACGTGGGCCCGTGGCGGTCGTCAACAGGGACCTCTGCCCCCTGTCGCTCCCGGCGGCGTCCCTGCTCAACCTCCCCTACGCTCACGGTTTCGAAGCGGACCCTTGCCTCGAGGTCAACGACGGTGACCTGGTCGAGCTCGTTCGTGAGGCGGGTGGCCCGGTGCGGCTCACCGTTCTGGAACGCGCGGCGCCGGGGGCGTAACCGTGAACGGGCGCCCCGTCCTCGTCACGGGGGGAGCGGGTTTCCTTGGCTCCCACCTCGTCCACCTCTTGGTCCACGACGGCCACAACGTGGTGGTGCTCGACGACGGGTCCCGAGGTTCGTGGTCCTCCGTGCCGGAGGGGGTGCGCCGTGTCGACGGGGACGTTCGGGACGCCGAAGCGTGGGCTCAGGTCGAGGCCCTCGTCGGGCCCGTGGGCCTCGTGCATCACCTCGGTGCGATCAACGGAACCGCGCGCTTTGACAGGGAGGCGACGGCGGTGGTCGACGTTGCCGTGAACGGGGCGCTGCAGGCCATTGAGGCGGCACGGCGTTGGTCAGCACGCTTGGTGCTCTGCTCATCGCCCGAGGTGTTTGGGAACGAGGAGCGAGCGATGCAGCCCGGGGCAGAACATCGATTCCCCGACGTGCGCACCCACCTTCGGCACGCCTACGGCGCGTCGAAGTACATCGTCGAGGTCCTCTGCCAAGACGCACACCGGTCCGGTGTTGACGTCCGCGTTGCTCGGCCGTGCAACGCGTACGGGCCACGTGCCCGGGCTGGACGGGACGGTCAGGTGGTTGCGATGATGTTTGAACGCGCGCTGCAGGGACGCGCGCTCGAGGTGCACGGCAGCGGTCACCAGGCCCGGTCGTTTACGTGGGTGGGTGACGTGGTGCGGGGCCTCCACCTGTTGGGGAACTTGGACGAAGGGGTGGACGGAAGCGGAGCGCTGTCTGGGGCGATCATGAACTTCGGGATCGAAGAAGAAACGACGGTTCTGGAGTTGGCGCATCGCATTGCGGCCTTGACGGGCGCCTCCATTCAGCACCGGCCCGAAGGTGGGCAGCCCGGCGATGCACGGCGTCGCCGCCCCGATGCCTTGGAAGCACAGCAGCGGTTGGGTTGGCGAGCGGACGTCTCCCTCGATGAGGGACTTGCGCGTACGTGGGA
>JAYPDK010000047.1:0-11889 GCA_038125145.1 Candidatus Poseidoniaceae archaeon | reverse complement strand
ACGCGGAGGACCTCTTCCCCGAGGACGCCACCGAATCGGCGGACCTCGACGGCGATGGCGTCGGGGACAACATGGACGACGACGCCGACGGCGACGGCATCCCTGCCAGCGAAGACGCGGACGACATGGACGCAAGCGTTGGCCGTGTTGAGGCTGGAAGCGAGGACGGCGGTGGCAGCTCAGCGCTGCTGTTGGTTCTCGTTGTGCTCGGCATCGTCGTGATGCTGGCCGTCGTGCTGCGCCGCTCCGACGACGAGGCGTGAGTGCCCCGGACGTATCCCGTCCGCGCACCCCGCTCGCCCTTCCACGGAAGGGTGCTGCGGGGTTGACGCGTCCCGCCACGGCCCGCGGAGGCGATTCAGCCCCGTCGCGCCCGGTCGCGCCGCGCACGCGTGGCGAGGTCGTCGTCGAAGGCAAGGAAGGGCAGGGCGTTCCAGGCGTGGTCGTCGTCCAGCGCAGCGAAGGCTTCGTTCGACGCGAGCAAGGCACCGACCGTGAGCACCGTCGGGTTGCTCCCGTCGTCCAGTTCGTACTGATGGCCGGGAAGGACCAACCAGTCCTCCGGAAGGTTGCGCATGCGGCCCCTGAGGTGGGTCAGCGAGGCCCTGAGCGCCTCTGGGTCGCCCCCGAGCAGGTCGGCGCGGCCGCAGCGTCCGAGGAAGAGGCAGTCGCCAGAGACGATCACGCCATGCCCGAGGAAGGTCAGGTGGCCCGGGGTATGGCCGGGCGTTCGAACGGCCTCAAAGGCGAGGTCACCGACCTGCAGGGCGGTCGCGACCAGCGGCGCGCACGAGATGGCGGTGGTGTGCGGACCGTCCCAGCCCCGCTCGGCTTCGGCTTCGTGGACCACCACCTCGAAGCCTTCTCCGCCCATCTTGAGCGCCTCCTCCACGCCCTTGGCGTGGTCCCAATGGCTGTGCGTGAGCCATGCTCCCGTGAGGTGAAGTCCACGTGAGGCCGCCACGTCGAACCAAAAGGCAGCGTCGAAGGGGTCGATGACGACCGCTTCGTTCGTCGCCTTGCACACCAGCATGTGGTTCAGGTTCTGCCACTCGCCAAGTTGGGCCTGAAGCACCTCCACGCGGTCGTTCGAGAGGACCACCTGCGCCGTCGCCATGCGCAAGCGACGAACCGCTGCCCTTTCAAGGGGGGCTCGTGATAGGCACGCGATGGGCGAGCGTGGCGTTCTGCGGGCCGCGGCGGTCATGCTGCTGCTCCTGCTTGTGCCCCTGGCCACGCAACCCGCCACTGCGGAAGCCGAGGATGGCCTTCGCATCGACGTTGACCTGTCGGGCCTTGACCGGCCATGGGTGACCGATGGAGCAGCCCTGCTCCTTGACGTGGCCCTCACGAACGGTGGTGACGTGACCCACGACCTGGTGATCGACCCGTCGTGTGGCCTCGTGCTCTCGGTCGAGAACAGCCGTGGCGAGCGCGTGGTGGACGGCACGACCTCCTGCCGCGGGCAGGAGCGTGGTCTGCGATTGGAACCGGGAGCCTCCGGCCTGTCAACGCGGCTTGACTTCAACGCGAGCGCTTTGGGCCTCAGCGACGGCACCTACACCCTCGTTGTCCACGAAGCGGTGCTTGGCACCTCCTCGACGGTCGACGTGGAGGTCCGCCGCTCCATGTCCTGGCCCGATGCCCTCCACCTCGACCTCCTTCCTGTCCAGCGCAGCGAGCAGGCCGACGACGGCGAAGTGGTGCTCATGCGTTGGCGCAATGCCGGTGCCAGCACGGTAACGTGGCCGCAAGGGGACTGTGACGTGCACGCGGTCGCGGACGCGTGGCGCAGCGTGGCCGCCTGCGACGGGCAGCAAGAAGCGATGGCGCCGTGGGAAGCGCGCTTCGCAGGCGTTCTCCCCATGTCCGCGAACCTTCTCAACGAGGCCGGAGACCTCGTGCTCTCCACGCCAAACGGGGAGGTTGTCGCCTCCTACACCCCTGTTCACGTCGACGCTCCGCCCGCCGGCCTCAGCCTTGACCTCACGATGCCTGCGGCCGCCCCGAGCGTCGTCGGGCGAGGCATGGTCGTCGAGCCAACGCTTACGTTGACGTACGACGGGAACGAGGACCTCGCCTTCGACACCGCGACCACTTGCCGCGCGGACTGGTGGGCGGTCGACACCTCCGGACGCATCGTCTACGACAGCCGCTGGATGGCCCCGTGCACCCCATCCGAGCGTTCAATGACGGTTGCTCCAGCGTCGAACCTGACCTTCCAAGGCCTCGGGTGGGGGCTGGTGGACGGGGACGGATGCACCGTTCCCAGCGGCACCTACGCGCTCGTCGGCCGTATCGACGCCCTTGACGCGACGTCGGCGTCCGTGCTGAGGGTTGAGCACGAAACCAACGACGGCTGTGCGGCGATCGACGACGTGTCCATCCTCCCTTCGATTGTGGCGGGAGCCGACGACACGCCAGACCTCCACCTCGAGCTCCGAGGCCCGGAGGAGGGCACGGAACTGGTCCTCCAAGGCACGTGTGCGGGTATTCTGCGCATCTTTGACGAAAGCTCCAACCTGCTCATCGAGCGCGTGGTTGGCTGTGGAGGCCGCTACGTGCGTCACCACATGCTTCCCAACGCCGAGGCTGTGCTGCAACTCGACTTCGGCGGGCTCGACCTCAGCACCGCCAACGGCCAGGTGCTGGACGACGGTCGCTACGTGCTGGAAGTGGACCTCAACGCTGGCGCGCCCATTCGCCACCGCTCCCTCGTGACCATCGCGCTCGCCGATGACGGCGAGGAGCAGGACGAGGACCCGGACGTCCCGGTCGTCGAAGCACCGCTGCTCACCGAGGAGGGCGTGTGGTCTGGCCTGCAAACGGCCGACGGTGCCTGCTGGTTGCTTCAGGTGCAGTCCGACCGCTTCCTCGCCTTGTCCTCCGGTCCAGACGGATGGGGGCCAGCGCAAGGCCTCCGTGGCGTCTACCACCTGCGGTCGACGGAAGCGGCAGGCGCGTGTGCGAACGTGGACGCCGAGCCTGTCGTTGTCGTCGACGTGCTCGAAGAGCGCACGACAACGGCTGCCGTTGAGGGGTCGACCTCGTCCTCCACCACGGACGACCCGTCGGTGGTTGAGCCCGCACCGGCTCGCCTCGAGGAGGTGGAGGTGCTTCCCGTCCTCGTCGTTGCGGTGGCGTCAACCTCCCTGATGGGACTGCTCGTCTCCTTGGTCCTCACCAACGAAGCGTGGCGCCTGCCCGCGTCCACTGCGGGGCTGTGGATGCTCGGGGTGATGGGCCGAACGAAGGAGACCAGCGATGGGAAATTCCAGCGGGGGCGCATCATGGGCTACCTCGAAGCGAATCCCGGATGCCACTTCCGCGCCGTGATGAGCGCGCTCGACCTGTCGAACGGACAGGCGGCCCACCACCTCCGCGTGATGGAGCAGGAGCAGCAGATCTGGCGGAAGAAGGACGGACGCTTGGTGCGCCTCTACCCGCTCAACGGTCAGATGCATCCCGACACCCCCGACGACGACTTGCCCGTTCCTCCACTTTCGCCCGACCCGTCCTCGTTGCAGGGACGGATCCTTTCCCTCCTCGACGACGACGGCCTCATGGGGGATTTCCCTACCCAGGCCGACCTGGCACGTCGCCTCGAGCGAAGCCAACAGCTCGTCTCGCACCACCTTCGGACCCTCGAACGGTACGGGCTTGTCGAGAAGCGGAAGATGGGGGTGCGCCAACGCTACGTGCTGACCCGCGAAGCCGTGTTCTTGCTCGAGCGCACCGAGGGTCAGCAGCGCTGAAACCACGGGGTGGGCTTCAAAACGGGGCCTCTCGTCGTGACGACGAGGCTGAAGTCGATGGTGGACGAACCCATCCGCGTTGACGAGGAAGGCTGGCAACAACGCTGGACGGACGCCGGCGTCTTCGTGGCCCCCAACGAGGGGGAGGGGCCCTCCTTCTATTGCCTCGAGATGTACCCCTACCCGTCGGGCAAGATGCACATGGGGCACGTCCGGAACTACTCCATTGGGGACGCCGTCGCACGGTACAAGCGCATGCGCGGCTTTGACGTGCTCTACCCGATGGGGTTCGACTCCTTCGGCATGCCCGCGGAAAACGCGGCCATCGAGGAAGGCGGCCACCCGTACGACATCACCGAGCGCAACATGGCGAGCATCACCTCGCAGATCAAGCGAATGGGCTTCTCCTACGACTGGGACCGGATGGTCAAGAGCCACGACCCGGAGTACTACCGCTGGAACCAGTGGATGTTCACCCGCATGCTCGAGGCAGGTGTGGCCTACCGGGAGCGCGCACCTGTGAACTGGTGCGCGTCGTGCACCACGGTGTTGGCCAACGAGCAGGTCAAGGCGGGGCGCTGCTGGCGCTGCTCTGGCCCCGTCGTGCAGAAGGACATGGACCAGTGGTTCCTCGACGTCCCTCGGTACGCTCAGGAACTTGTCGACGGCCTTTCGTCCATCGATTTCCCGGAAAACGTGGCGCTTCTGCAGAAGGATTGGCTTGGCCGCTCGGAAGGGGCCGAGATCACGTTCAGCCTCGAAGGGGGCCTTGGCGAGGTGTCCGTGTTCACCACGCGTCCGGACACCCTCTTCGGTGTCACCTTCCTCACGCTCGCTCCTGAGCACCCGATGGCGCCCGGCCTCATGGCTGGCCGGCCGGAGGAAGACGCGTGGGCGAGCCTGCGCGACGAGGTCGCCCTGCTCTCTGAGTTCGATCGCATCAAGCAGATGAAGGCCAAGAAGGGCGTCGATTCAGGCCTCTTCGCCCTGCACCCCCTCACCGGAGAACGGGTTCCTGTGTGGTTTGGGAACTTCGTCATCGCTTCCTACGGGACGGGTGCGGTGATGGGCGTCCCTGCCCACGACCAGCGCGATTTCGAGTTCGCCACCGCGATGGGCATCCCCATCCGCCGCGTGCTCCTTGGCTCGGACGACGACGATGCGGACGCGCCGCTCACCCAGGCCTACGAGGACCTTGGAACGATGGTGTCCTCGCCGCTGCCGGGGTTCGATGGGCTCTACGGCGAGGCAGCGAAAACCGCCGTGGTCGACGCGCTGATGGCGTCCGGATGCGGTGAGCGGACCATCAACTGGAAAATTCGGCCTTGGCTCATTTCTCGGCAGCGGTACTGGGGCACGCCCATCCCTGTCGTGCATTGCGATGCGTGCGGCATGCAACCCGTTCCTGACGACCAGCTCCCGGTGGTGCTGCCACGCGACGTGTCCTTCACCGGCACGGGCAACCCGCTGGCGGGGTCACCCTCCTTCCGGGAAGCGTCCTGCCCCTCGTGCGGCGGTCCCGCAGAGCGTGAAACCGATACCATGGACACCTTCGTTGATTCCTCGTGGTACTTCTTGCGCTACACCGACCCGCGCAACCCTTCGATGCCGGTGAACCGCAAGGTCGCGAACCGCTGGATGAACGTGGACTTCTACTGCGGCGGCATCGAGCACGCCCAGATGCACCTCATCTACGCTCGCTTCTGGACGAAGGTGATGCGTGACCTCGGCCTGCACGACATCGACGAGCCCTTCCAGAGCTTGCTGTGCCAAGGGATGGTCAACAAATCCGCCCCCTGGTGCGATGCCTGCGGACTGACCTTGAGCGTGCAGCACGAAGGCGCACCGTGCCCGCATTGCGGTGGCGACCTCGGTGAGCGCAGCGCCAAGATGAGCAAGTCGCTCGGCAACACGGTCTCGCCGGAGGCGATGATCGAGCGGTACGGTGCCGATACCGTCCGCTTGTTCATGCTCTTCGCCGCCAACCCGACGGCCGGTATGGACTGGTCCGATGCGGCCGTCGAGGCCAACCATCGCGTGGTGCAGCACCTCCTCGGCCTGCCTGAGCACCTGCTCGCGTGGTCGGGCGAGGCGCATCCGATGGACGCCTGGATGATGGCACGTCTGGACCAACGGACCCATGAATGGGCCGAGGCGATGGAAGCCTACGACCTGCGTCGAGCGGTGGAGATCAGCCATTACGACCTCGTGAAGGACCTCAACTGGTACCTGCGCCGGGCCGAGGGCACGGCCGCCCTCGGGCAAGCCTTGGTCGAACGGTGGGCGCACCTGCTCGCCGTCTCCACCCCGCACATGGCGGAGGAGTGGTGGGCGGCCGCCGGGCACGACGACCTGCTCGCCGCACAGGTCCTCGAGATGCCCTCGCCCCTCAGCGAGGCTTCCATCGCCCTGCTCGACGGCGAAGTGCACCTTCGCGACATGCTCGACCACGCCCGTCGGGTGCTGACGGTCGCGGAACGTCACCTCGACGGCCCTGCACGCAGCGCCACCTTCGTCGTCGGGGCGCCGTGGCGCAGGGCGCTCGCGCAAGCAGCCCTGAACCACCTCGATGCCGGTGCACCGGTGAAGGCTTTCGGCGGGCGATTGGACACGCTCGGCCTGCTTCCCGACGAGCGCTTGGGTGAACTTCGCGGCTTCTGGGGGAAGCGCATGCTGCCTCAAGTGTTCAAGTGGGACGACGAGACGCGGCGCATGCTCACCTCCGGCCTTGATGAGGCGGCCAACCTCCGCGCCAACGCGTCCTTCATCGCCAGCACCCTCGACCTCGACGTGGTGCAGGTGGTGGTGGCCGAGACGCCCGAAGACACCACCGACCGGGGCCCTGCCGCGATGCCGTGGTCCCCCTCCGTTGTCTTCGAGTGATCATTCCTCTTCGAGGGAGACCGAACGCTTCGTTGGCGGCGAACGCCCCGACACAATGACAATGGCAGCAATGAAACCAACCGCCGCCACGAGCATCAGGGACAGCCCGACCCACTGCAGGGGCGCCATACCGCTGTTGGCGGCGGCTTGGCCAGGCAAGGCACAGCCTTCGAGGTCAACGCGCAGACCGGCGTCCGTGCCTCCGCACAGGTCGAGCAGGTTGGGCACGCCGTCGTCGTCGTCGTCGGCCTGCACGGCACTGCAGCCTTGTCCGTCCACGACCGCACCGGCTTCGGTGCGGTCGCATCGGTCCAGATCGTCAAGCACGCCGTCGCCGTCGTCGTCGAGGTCTTCTTCCAGATCGGCACAGCCGTCGCTGTCCGCGTCCAAGGCAAGGCCGAGGCGGCCGATGGTGCCGGTTGGGCATCCGTCCGCGGGGTCGAGTCGACCGTCGTCGTCGTCGTCGAGGTCTTCCTCGTCCCTGCACCCGTCGCCATCGTGATCGTCGGCTTCTGGCCAGCCCACGTCCCCGGTCGGGCACCGGTCGTACGCATCGAGCACACCGTCGTTGTCGTCGTCCAGGTCCTCGGTGTCGATGCATCCGTCGGCGTCGTGGTCCGTCATGGACGTCGAGGTCCACCGGAAGAAGTCGAGCGGGCACTCGTCCTGCGCTTCGAGCACGCCGTCTCCGTCCACGTCGTCATCGCAGGCGTTGCCGACCCCATCGTCGTCGAGGTCGTGCTGCGACGGGTCTGCCACGTTGGGGCACACGTCGGCCTGATCCACCCATCCGTCGCCGTCGGTGTCCACGTCGGAGCATCCGTCGCCGTCCTCGTCACCTTCGGGGGTCGAGACCCAACCGAGGGGGCCCTTCGGGCAGAGGTCGAGGTGGTCGAACACGCCGTCCTCGTCGTCGTCAAAGTCCTCGTCAAGGTCGCGGCATCCGTCTCCATCGTGGTCTGCGTCACGCGTGCTCCGCCATCCAGTGGTGCCTGTAGGGCAGTCGTCAAGGGCGTCCGCAAGACCGTCCCCGTCGTCGTCGTCGTCGCAGATGTCGCCCCGCCCGTCCCCGTCGAGGTCCGCTTGGTCCGGGTTGGCCGCGCGCGGGCAGGTGTCGATGCCGTCGAGCACCCCGTCGTCGTCGAGGTCCGCGGCGTAGGCCCAGAGGAAAATGTCGGTCCCGCCTTCGTGCTGCAGCGTGGCGTTGTCCACGTGCAGGTCGTCGTCGAAGGTACCGGTGACCACCCACCGCCCCTCGCTGTCGATGAGCAGGGCAGCGATGCGCTCATCCCCCTCGCCCCCAAGGCTCCGCGCCCAACGCGAGGCCTCCGTGGTGCCGAGGTGAACCAGCCACCCGTCGTTGGCGCCGGGCATGTCCGTGCCATCGGCGTCGGGAAGCACCTGCTCGTCCAGCCGCATCTCGGCGGTGCTGCTTCCAACCAGAAGCCTGCTGCCCTCGGCGTTGACCAACACCGCAGCGGGTCGGTCGGTGCCGCTGCCGCCGAGGCGTTCGAGGTCCTGCCATGCGCCCGCGGCCGTCACCCGCGCCGTCCAGGCATCGATGGAGGTCGCGTTGGCGTGGAGCAGGTCACCAAACGCGACGCTGCCGCGCATCGTCCCGGCCACGACCACGCCGTCCTGTGCGGCGGTGGTGCACGCGATGCCGGTCACGTCGTCCGTTGAATCGCTCGATGCCATCCAGACGACCATGTCGTTCTCGAGGCGAAGCACCGCCACGTCGGTGCCGCCAGAACTGTTGATCTGCATGGATTCGCTGACGAGGGATCCGGCGAAGGAGACCACGAAATGGACCACGCCGATTCGGTCGAGGCAGAGGGCGCCGACCTCTTCGAGTGCGGAGGTTCCCGCTCGGACGTCCACCCGCCCAAGCGCGGTTCCGCTGCTGTCGAACCGAAGCACGGTGGCCCCGGCTCGGTCGGCTTCGATGTCGGGTTGTTCCAAGCCCTCCATTCGAACCTGGCCTTGATGCAGCACGGCGATGTGGAGTTCGGTACCGCTGCGCACGAGGTCAAGCACGAGGATGGCGTCGTCGCTGGCGAGGGCCCTGGCCCAGAGCCACGTGCCGTCGGCACGTACCCGTGCGAGGAAGGCCGCGCCGTCGTCGCCGCTCTGCTCCTTCTCAAGCACGCCGTCGGGGCCGTACGTTGCGTTGCACGCCTGCCCCGCGGTTCCGGCACAGTACCGTCCCGCCACGACGATGTCCCCGTCAGGAAGGGCCACGATGCGGTCAACCACGTCCGTGCCGTTGTTGGAGGTGATGAGCGTGCTCGCCCGCCACGTGCCGTTTGACGTGGCCCACGCGATGAAACCGTCGAGGTTGACGGACGAGGCGTTGGCGTCAACAGCCTCAATGTTGTCCGACAGGCGCATCCATCCGGAGAAACTCCCAACGATGACGACGTCGTTCCCGCTTCGTGCCATGTCCTCAACACGGTCGTCCCCAAAGCCAGCCGCGGAGAGCGTCCAACCGGGCCCGTCCGCGCTTTCCGCGGCAGCAAGGGGCAAGCCAGCGCACAGCAGCAGGACGAGGACCAGCCCCGCACGACGGCCACGCATGATGTTGCTTGGCCGCTGAGGGTTTCAAGCATGGTCCTGCTTCGTGCGAAGTTCTGAACCGCGGCAGCCTTTCCGAAACCCATGGACGGCTGGGTGCATCGGCAGCGTCCACTGGCACCCGAGGCCAGCAAGCGTGCGGCGTCGGCCTTGATGCAGTTGGAGGCATGGCCGTC
Source organism: Candidatus Poseidoniaceae archaeon (assembly GCA_038125145.1). Lineage (GTDB taxonomy): Archaea > Thermoplasmatota > Poseidoniia > Poseidoniales > Poseidoniaceae > MGIIa-L3. Next base: position 2,501 of record JAYPDK010000047.1, on the reverse strand, counting down.
GTGGATGGCAGGTGGTGCCGTGGTCTTCGCCGAAACGGTTGGTCGGCCCGAAGCGGGCATGGACATCGACGTCCACCGGATCATCCTCGGCGCACCTGTCGTCGAGCGCTGGCACGTGGACGAGGTACGGGAGGGCGCCTCCCCTCTCTTCGCCGAGATCACCCTCCGCCTTGTTGGGCAATCCCGAGGCTCGGTGCCGGTGGGTCGCGCGTTCGATGGGCTTCTGCTTCGCTTGACGGTCCTTGCCGAAGCCGAGGGCGGCGTGGAAGCCGCCGTCCTCTGGCAGCCTCGTGGCGTCCATCGCCTGCTCGGGCGCCGCTTGCGCTCCGACGTGCTTCGCCTGATGGAGCGGTGGTTGGACGACCTCACGTCTGCGGCCTGATCAGGACCGGAAGTCGGGGAAGTACTGCCGAGTGTACGCAAGCGCGTCGTCCGTACCGTATCCTTGCTCCAGCAACCCGTCGTGGTACGCAACGGCCTCCGGGTCGTCCCCGCTCGCTGGCTCGTTTGGCGCGTGGGCATCCGGCACCGTGGGCTCGGGCAGGTGTGGTTCGGTCCACGAGGACACGTTCTCCTCGCTCAGGGCAGGCCGGCGCAGGACCATCGCCGCGCCTCCGGCCGCCGCCACAAGCAGCAGCACGCTGAGGCCGATCCACGTGGCCGCGCCACGCCCTTCGGCAGCGTCGCCTTGGGTGTCGCTGCCGTCGTCCGTCGGTGTGGTGCCGTCTTCGGACGCCTCGACGCTGTAGGTCCCTTCCTGCAGCACGGTCGTGGGCCCAACCTCGTGGGACGCGGTCAAGGACCACGACACGCCCCACGCCACCGTGGCCCGGTCGGCTTCGTTCCACCGCGTGAAGGCGGGGTTGCTCTCCCAGAGCGCGCGTTCGGCGCCCGGTTGGACGGTGATGGTCCAACCGTCGTCAACGCCATCAACGGTGGTTCGCCACGTGAGGTCAACTGGCAGCAGTCCGTTGTTGGCGATCTGGCATACGAAGAGGTCGGACGCGTTGCCGTCCGGCGTCGTGGAGACGCAGGTCCCGCTCAATCCAAGGTCCTGCAGCATGGACAGGTCGAGCACGGTCCGGTTCGACAGGCACGAATCGGTTTCCAGGTGGCAGAGGTCCACGTCAAGCACGGCTTCGTTGGCGCCGGATGCAAGGGGGGCGGCTGCTGCGGTCAACAGGTCAAGGCTGAGCCGTCCCTCGCCCTCACCGACGGCCATGGCATCGACCACGACGCCATCGAGGCGAACGCTGAGGTTCGCGGCCGGCAGGTCGCTGAGGAAGGACCACGTGACGTTGAGGCCCGTGTCGCCGTCACGTTCCACCCCGACCTGACCAAACACGCCGACAGGTTGGTCGACGGTGACGGTGACCTCGACGGGCGTCGCGGCGTTTCCGTCCGCATCCAGCACCTCGAGGACGGCACGGTAGACCCCCTCTTCGAGGAGGTCAGCGTCCACGGTCAGGTCCACCGAATCGACGGGTCCGGGCCCAACACCCGTTTGGTCGACGGTGGCGCCGCTGGCGTCCAGCAGCATGAGGGAGGCGCTCACCGATTCGTCGGGCGAAAGGCGCCAGGAGCCGGACAGGATCAGATCAGCCCCAAGCATCACCTGCTCCGGCGCCTCGATGGTGAGGTTGGTGGGTGCCGTTCGGTCCACGAGGACGAGCATCGCGTCGGCGCCCACCAGAAGTCCGTCGTCATCGTTCGCGAAGGGGGAGGATGCTTCGGCCAGCATCGCTTCCAGCGTCCACGTTCCATGGTCGGCACGGCTGGGGGCCCACGTGGCGACGTAGGCTTCGCGCCCCGCGTCCCACGGGGCTTCGATTGAGGTGACGATGCCCGCTCGGTCCACGTCCACGACGGCCTCGAGGTCGGAACGCCCACCTGCGTCTGTGATTTCGAATGAGAATGCGGGGGTTTCGCCTTCCCACACCCCGTTCAACACGTCGCCTTCCAGCAGGGTGGTGGTGTTGTCGGCGACGATGGTGAGGGTGGCGACCTCCGGCATGCTGTCGAGCACCGTAAAGGCGTAGGCGTTCTCCTCGACGGCCACGTTGCCGCGGTCGTCGGTCAGGCGAACGCTCACCGGAAGGCTGCCAGGGGCGTCCATGTGGTCGGCGGTGTTGAGCACGGTCACCCAGCCCCCCATCGCGCCGTTCCATGAGGCGGTGGAGCGGTCCGCTTCGCCGCCCACCGTTGTGGCGAACCACAGGTCGACGGTGGCGGTGGTCTCGTCGATCAGGTCCTCGACCACAACAGCGGTCTGTTCACCGAGCCGAACAGTGGGCGAATCCACGCCACCGTAGCGGTGCAGGACGCGTGACAAGCGGGGTGGTTCATCGTCGATCCACGTGAGGGAGGGGTCCCGCACAACCAGCGTGACGTCGGCGTCCGTGTTCGGTCCAGCGGTGTAGGTCAAGTCGTGCGACGACAGGGTGCTGCACGTGGTGCTGAGGTAGATGCTGCTGCACGCGTCGATGATGGACGCATTGGTG
>JAYPDK010000046.1:10014-12389 GCA_038125145.1 Candidatus Poseidoniaceae archaeon | reverse complement strand
CTTGAGCGCGCCGACGTCGTAGCCGGTCGGGCCCGCGGGGACGGGGTCTTGCCAGATCAGGTCCTCATCGGGGACTTCGGGGCCGAGGTAGCGCACCTTGGGCCCCATATCGCGGTGGAGGAGCTTGAACCATGCACGGGCGAAGGCGTCAGCGAACTGGTCCGGATTCTCGTGGAAGCGCTTGGAGATCTCGCGGTACGCGGGGTCACGGATCATCGCCATGTCGGCGGTGGTCATCATGATGGGTACCTTGCGCGAGGGGTCCTCGGGGTCGGGGGCCATGTCGTCCTCTGCGAGGTTCGACGGCGTCCACTGGTGGGCACCTGCAGGGCTCTTGGTGAGCGCCCAGGTCTCGTCGTACTTGAACAGGAGATCGAAGTACCCGTTGTCCCACGACGTCGGGTTCGAGGTCCACGCGCCTTCGATGCCGCTGGTGGTGGCGTCACGGCCCACGCCGGAGCCGTGCTCGTTCTTCCAACCGAAGCCCATCTGTTCCATCGGAGCCCCCTCGGGCTCGGCGCCAACGAGGTCGGGGTTGCCTGCACCGTGGGCCTTGCCGAAGGTGTGGCCGCCTGCGGTCAGCGCGACGGTTTCCTCGTCGTTCATCGCCATGCGGGCAAAGGTCTCGCGGACGTCCTGTGCGCTGAGAAGGGGGTCAGGGTTGCCGTTGGGGCCTTCAGGGTTGACGTAGATGAGCCCCATCTGCACGGCGGCGAGCGGGTTCTCAAGGGACTGGCGGGTGTCACCGTAGCGGTTGTCGCCGAGCCATTCGCCCTCCGAGCCCCAGTTGATGTCTTCCTCGGGGTGCCAGATGTCGACACGGCCAGCGCCGTAGCCGAAGGTCTTGCCACCCATGCTCTCGATGGCGACGTTGCCGGCGAGGATGATGAGGTCGGCCCAGCTGATCTTGTTGCCGTACTTTTGCTTGATCGGCCAGAGGAGGCGACGCGCCTTGTCGAGGTTGCCGTTGTCGGGCCATGAGTTCAGGGGGGCAAAGCGCTGCGCGCCCGTGCCGCCGCCGCCACGGCCATCGCCGGTGCGGTAGGTGCCGGCCGCGTGCCAGGTCATCCGGATGAAGAAGGGCCCGTAGTGACCGTAATCCGCGGGCCACCAGTCTTGGCTGTCGGTCATGAGGTCGTTGAGGTCGGCCTTGAGGGCGGCGAAGTCCAGGCCGGAGAACGCGGCCGCGTAGTCAAAGTCCACGCCGAGGGGGTTGGTCTTGACGTCGTGCTGGTGCAGGATGTTGAGGTTGAGGGCGTTGGGCCACCAATCCATGTTCCGCGTGCCCATCGCGTGGTTCGTGTGGCTTCCGTGCATCACGGGGCATCCGGCCCCGCCCATGTCTGAGGTCATGGTGCATCGGATTTCTATGGCGTTAATGAAGGTGAGTCTTCGAACCGTGAACGTAGGTCGGACGAACCTGAACGGGCGGGGCGCCTCAAGCGTTCAGGTTCGACGTTGTCGAGGTGCTGGTGTTCCCATCAGAGGTCGTCCTCGGGCTCCTCAATCGTCTCGCCTCGGCTCATGGCCGCGATGGCGAGAAGGTCGTCGCTGGGCGCGTTGTCTTGCTTGTCCTCGGCGTGGGCCAGGGTGTGGAACCCTGCTTCCATGTCATGGGCCAAGGCACGGCTTGATTCGGCGTTGCGCACCCCGTGCCACACGATGATCACGAAGCCGACCTTGTTCACCAGGTCGGCGACGTTGTAGGCCAGCACCATTTCTTCGACACCACTGCCCATGGCGCCGAGCACGTACCCCACAGGGTAGATCAGCCACCCCACGAGGATGAGCTTGCGCATCCTGCTGAGCGCGGTGCGCAGCGAGGGGTCGGTGACCTTGGTGTCGTCCAGTCCGTAGGCGCCGGTGAAGGGCGTTCCGGCGATGACGATCACGCCGAGGTAGCCGAGCATGCCTTGGGCAAACCAGTACCAGTGGATGCTCGCGGGGTCCGTGCCGGCCTTGAGGGCCGCGTCGAGTTCCACCTGGCCGAGGTAACCGGATGCAATCATGAAGAAGGCCCCAATCATGATGAGTCCTGGGACGCTCATTCCGGGAAGGTCAAACAAGCGCTTGCTGGTGTACGCCTTTCGTCCAGCAACAAGGGGGAAGCACAGCGCCATCAGCGGGACGGTGGAGAACCAATCTGCATAGCGGAAATCGGTGGGAATGCTGCCGTCGAAGAGGTACGATTCGGCCATGAGGTTGTACTGGAACCCGGCAATGCCGACGATCATGACACCGACGCCAAGGGCCGGACGCAGGTCACGGTGCACGTCGTTGCGCTCCATGAAGAGGAAGAAGGCGGTGGCCACAAAGGCCAGCCCGATGCCCACGAAGGACATGTACGTCCCGCGTTGGAGCGCGCTCATCGTGTC
>JAYPDK010000046.1:0-9914 GCA_038125145.1 Candidatus Poseidoniaceae archaeon | reverse complement strand
AGCCACTTCAATTCCTTCTCGCTGATCACGCCGTCCTCAAGCATCAACTCCAGCACCTCGGTGTACATGTCGATGCGGACGTGCGAGGCGTTGCTGGCCAACCGTCGTGAAATGAAGCGTTCGACCAGCACTTCGATGGGCACGAGGCCACCAAGAATGAACACTTTCTGGTACACCAGCACGGTTTGGGACACGCCGGATTGCTCGAGCCGAGGCTCAATGGCGAATTCGGACACGCCGAACAGCAGAATGGCGAGGCCCATGGTGACGAGCATGGCCTTTGACTGGGCCTTGGCGTTCGAGACTTCCAGCAGCGAATTGGAGAGCTGAGCGTTCACGCCTTCGAGTTGGTCGCTGGCTTTCATGGCCTTCATCAGTTCGTCGCGAAGGTTCTGAACGCGACCGTCGTGTTCCGAAGCCTCACGTCGTCGTGCTTCGTCGTCGCGGAGGCGGCGGATGGTGTGGCGAGCGATCGGCATCACGTGGTGGAACCGCTCGATGGCTGCCTCTTCGAAGGCATGCGTCGGTCCAGCGGACGCGAACACCACGTAACTGCTTCCGGCGATGCTGAAGCGCTGACCGAGCACCGTGCCGATGCGCCCGTCGGCCACGGCGGGGACGTCGCTCCACCCTGACCGCTCCAGAAGTTCGTCGAGCACAACAGGCTCGGTGGAACCGGGAATCGCGTCGTCAGGAACTTCACATCCGTTGAGGCTTGGGAGGGTGGAGCGGACGATTTTCATGGTCTCGCCCTTGGCCTTCATCACGAAAGCGTGCGGCGTGCCGGCCAGCACCGTGACCGCTTCCAGCAGGCTCTCGCGGATGGTGTCGATGTCCGAGCGGAACACCATGCCCTGTGCGGTGGTGATGGCACGGGCATCCATGATTTATAACCGAAAATCGAGCAGTTATAATGAAGCGTTTGCACACCAGAGCAAAGTCGCTCAGGAACGCGTTGCAGCGTTCATGCAGGAGCACACGTGAATCCCGTTCCTTGGACAACTTCGAGGACCATGTCCATGGTCACTGACGAAGCGGTCGTGATGACGCCGGTCCCCTCGACATGGTCGACGTCTGCACGTTCAACCCCGTCCATCGCTTCGAGCACCCGGGTCACGCGGCCGGAGCACCCGCCGCAGGTCATCCCGTCGATCTTGAGGTGGTGCACCGCCATGGCGTCACGTGGGGTGCGGCCCGTATCAGGCTTCCCAACGCCGCGGACGCCACCAGCGTAGGGTCAGGCTGTTGCCCACCACGCTGAGGCTGGACAGGCTCATGGCGGCGGCAGCGAAGGCCGGTGGCAGCAACCATCCGGTCCACGGATAGAGCGCGCCCATGGCGAGCGGGATCCCGACGACGTTGTACCCGAAGGCCCAGCCAAGGTTGGTTCGGATGCGGGACATGGTGGCGCGGCCCAATCCAATGGCGCCAAGCACGTCCATGAGGTCGTCCTTGAGGAGCACCACGCCTGCGGCATCGAGGGCGATGCCTGCTCCGCCGCCCATGGCGATGCCAAGTTCTGCCGCCGCCAAGGCGGCTGCGTCGTTGATGCCGTCGCCCACCATCGCGACCCGCCGCCCTTCCGACTGCAACCTGACGACCTCCTCGACTTTCGCATCGGGCAACACCCCGGCCACCACGGCCGTGATGCCGACGTTGTCGGCCACGCGCCGTGCCGTTCCCTCACGGTCGCCGGTCAACATGACCACGTGCAGCCCCTCGGCCTTCAGCCGCCGGATGGCTTCGACCGACGACGGCCGCAGCGTGTCCCGAAGTTCAATCCAACCATGCAATCCGTCCTCATCCCCGACCAGCACGAGGCCAACGCCCGTTTCGGCCCGCTCGGAGAGGGTGGCGCGGACCTCGTCCGAAACAGTGCATCCGACGTCGTCCATCATGGCCAGGTTTCCCACGCCAACGGCGCGTCCATCGAGCAGGCCGCGAACGCCCTTGCCTCCGACGACGCGGCGATCGGTCACCCCCGGTGCATCGAGGTCGAAATTGGCCCTCGACCATCGGATGGCGTCGGCGATGGGGTGCGTGCTGTCCTGCTCGAGGTCATCGGCGAGGGCAAGCAGGGTGGGGATGTCGCCGCGCAGCAGTTCGATGTTGGCGATGCGAGGCCGGCCTTCCGTGATCGTCCCTGTTTTATCGAGCACGACCGTATCGATGTGCACCGATCGTTCGAGGTCCTCGATGCCCTTGACGAGGATGCCAAAGCGTGCGCCCATGCCCGTGCCCACCACGAGCGCGGTCGGGGTGGCGAGGCCAAGCGCGCACGGGCAAGCGATGACCAACGTGGACACGAGCACCAGCATGACGGTGGTGGATCCCGCTCCCGAGGCCCACCATCCTGCGGAGGCCAGCAGCGCTGCAGTGGCCACGACCGGGACGAAGACGGAGGAGATGCGGTCCACCAAGCGCTGCACGGGGGCGGTGCCCTCCTGCGCCGCCTCAACGAGCGAGATGACACGGTCGAGCAGGCCTTCACCTGCGGGTTGCGTCACCCGGAGGTGCAGCACCGCATCCACCGGAGATGTGCCTCCGTGCACTTCCTCGCCTTCGTCCACGGAAACGGGGTACGGTTCACCTGTGAGCGAGGCCACGTCAAGCAGCACCCGTGGCCCAACGAGGACGCCGTCGAGCGGCACCACGTCGCCGGGGCGCACCCGAATCAGGTCCCCGACCTGAAGGTCCTCGAGCGGCACGGCCGTCGTCGGCCCGTCCGTGGTTCCGTTGTCGACCCGCCACGCTTCGTCCGGCCGAAGCGACATCAGGGCGTGCACGGCGTCGGTGGCCTGCAGTTTGGCGCGGGCCTCGAGGTGGTCGCCGAGCAGCAGGAAGGCGATGATGGCGGCTCCGCCGTCGATGAACACCGTGCCGTCGCCAACCACGCGTCCAAGCAGTCCACCGAGGATCACCGCGAGGCTCCAGAGCATCGCGCTGGACGACCCCATCGAGACGAGGACGTCCATGTTGGCCGAGCGACGTCGGAGGGAGGCGATGGCACCCGTGTGGAAGCGGCGTCCGAGGCCAAGCCATACGGCCACGCCGAGCCCGAGAGCGATGAGGTGGTTGACCACAACTCCTTCGGGCGAAAGGGCACCGTGAGCGCCCCCTTCAACGTCCAAGGACGGCCCGATGTGCCCCAGCACGGGCAGGCCCATGCCGCCCAAGGGCATGGTGAGGAACATGCACAAGGCCGCCATCCCGAGGGCTGCACCAACGGTTCGGCCCTGTCGATGCACCTCGCGCTCGCTCGCCCGGCGTCGTTCGCTCGGGTCGATGGCCGGTTCGGCCGTGAAGCCGCCGCGTTCGATGGCGCCGATGACCTCATTCAGGTCAGCGCCTTCCTTGAGCACGAGGCTTGCCCGCTCCAGCGGGAGGTTGACGCTGACCCGTTCGACGAGGTCGGTGGCCTGCACCAATCGCTCGACCGAGGCCGAGCATGCCGCACAGGTCATGCCGCCCACGTCGAGGCGGAGGGCTCGCTCCACGTCACGTGCTTCTGGTGTGCCCGCTTGAACCTGTGCGCTCAGCATCAGACAGGGGCGAGGTCCAACCGCCCGGTCCACAGGTCCACGCCACGCAAGCGGCACGGCAAGCGTTCGCCCAAGCGCAGCCGGGGGGTCGCTCCGTCCTCGCTCGTGACCTCAAGTCCGTGCTCGTCCACGTGAAGGCGCTCCCTGCCACCGAGGGCGCTGAGGTGCAGGCGCCCCTGCAGGGCACCGTCGTCCTCCAAGTCAAGGAACACGAACGGCGACCGCAGGGCCACCACCCGTGCCGGCCAGTGGCCGCTCGTGTTGTCGTTGAGGAGGTGCATGGCGAAGGCCTGGTCGACGGCCTCCCATTCCAACCGCTTTGCAGCCCAGCCTTGCTGCGAGCAATGTTCGGCGAGGTCCTCGACGTCCGCCTCGTCGTGGGCCCAGCCTTCGCCACGCAGCAGGGCCTTCAGTTGGCGGTGGGCGACGAGGTCTGGATACCTTCGAATTGGGCTCGTGAAGTGAGCGTAGGCATCGAGGTCGAGCCCGAAGTGACCGGTGTTGGTCGACGAATACGTCGCCCGTTGCATGATTTGGAAGAGGCTTTGATCCACCACACGGCGCGTGGAGCCGCGCAGCCGGCTGGCCGCGGCCTGCGCGTTCCGGAGCGCGTCCAGCATGTCCCGACGGGCTTCCGGGTCGATCACCTCCGAGCGGTGTTCGTCCTCACCGGTCTCAGAAGAAAGGTGCACAGTGGCGGTGTCTGCCCACGCGCTCAGCAGGTTCGACAATTCCTCTGTGGTGCTTTGCCCGGTGGTCCGGTGCGAGGGCATCGGCAGTTCGATGTCCACCTCCAGGGCGGACAAGCGAGCGTTCAGCGCCTCCACTTCGGCCCGGTCGGGTGGGAGGTGGCACCGCCACGGAAGCGGGGCTCCGGCTGCCCCCAGCATGTCGCCAACCGCTGCATTGGCGGCCACCATGAAGGCCTCGATCATCTCCGTGGCCGCGTTTGGGCGCTTCACCTCGACGGTCAGCGCTCCGTCACCCTGCAGGCGGGGGCGAAGTTCTGCGTTGTGCAGGTTGAGGCGTACCTCACCCTCCCTGAGCGATGCGGCGAGGTCAAACAAGGGGCGAAGGTCCTCGTCGTCAAGGACGTCGTCGTACGCTTTGTTGTGGCGGACGCGAACGATGGCTTCGTGCGCCGTCGGGGCACCGAGGCGGCCATTTGTGTACGGAAGTTCGAGCACCATGGCCCTCCTGTCGACGTTCGCACGGAGGCTGCACAGGTCGTCTGCAAGCCGTGGCGGAAGCATGGGCAAGACGGTGTGTGGAAGGTAGACCGACGTCGCACGGGACCGTGCGGCCCGGTCCAGCGCGGACCCAAGCGGCACGTAGGATGCGACGTCGGCGATGGCGATCCAGAGGGTGGAGGTCGTGGCATCGAAGCAGACCGCGTCGTCGAAGTCCTTCGCGTCCGCAGGATCGATGGTCATGAAAGGGAGGTGACGAAGGTCGCTCCGCCCTTTGGCCACTTCCGCGTCACCGTCCACCTCGGGCAGCGTCGCTGAGGCATCGACGAGTGCCTCCCTCCACGATTCTGGGAAGGGGTTCTCTCCCTGCCTTGCCCGTGCTCGGCCACGCTCCACGAGCAAGCCTCGCAGGTCGACCCTGCCGTGCCTGTGCAGCAGCATGGCGAAGTGGGGTTCTCTTTCGCGAAAGCGCAAGCCGCTGGAGCGCTTGGCCCATGCTTCGAGGGCCTCGTCCAGGTCAAAGGCGCCCCACGATGTCAGGGCGTGTCCGTCCAGCAAGGTCCACGCGTCGGGCCAATCGCGCCTCGGCCGACCAAACAAGGTCGCCTCGGCCGCCTCGAGGAGCAAGGCGTCGGGCGTCCCCTCCGCGGACATCGCGGCTTGGAAGCGTCCAATGGACGCGGTGATGCTCGCCACCTCGTCCACCGAGCGGAGGCGCACCAGTGCTCCTTCACGCAGCACCCAGTGCCCGCGTCGTGCGGCGTCGTCAATGTCGTTCTGAAAGCGACGTTGACGTCGCTTAACTTCGGCCGGGTCAGGCGGCTGCTGTTCACGGAGGGCCAGGGCCGCCCACAGGTCGTCCACCGGCACAGCCCGCTCGGCGGCTTCTCGGCAGGCGTCGTGGAGGCGACGCCAGAGGCGTTCGTCGTCGGGGGCCTGTGGCCCGCGGCCGCGGTGATGGTGGCCGTGGCGCCGGTCCCGACGTTGCGCCATGGCGGTGCTTCTGCGCCACCCTCCATCAAGGTGGCCGCTCACAACCCCGCATCGTTCAGCGCCATCAACGCTGCGCGTTGCGCTTTGGTTACGTCAGGAGCGTCCGGCAACTCAAACTCAAGGTCAAGGTCCCCTCCTGCATACCCTCGGCCGGTCATCCGTCGCCGGTCGCCGACCATGGAACCCGCTGGGACGGTGAGCCGGCCCGTCTTTCCGTCGGGAAGGGTCACGTCGACCTTTCCTCCGAGCATCAGCACGCTGTACGGGACGGCCACGCTCTGCACGAGCCGGCCTTCTTCCCACCGTCGTTCTGCTCCGGGGTCGATCCGCAGCACAACGATGGCGTCGCCCGTCCCGCCGCTGGGGTGCTCATGGCCTTGCCCCTTGAGGCGCGTCGACGAGCCGTGTGCGCGCGCAGGCTCAAGGGTCATGCGAAGCGACGCCGCTTTGCTCTCGACCGCGCCGTTGTTGGCCAGCCGAAGGCGGCGCACCGTGAACGGGAAGGAGCCCCCGGCCTCGGCTTGCTCCAGCGTGAGGTCAAGGTGCACGCGCACGTCGTCCCCTCGAGCCGCTTGAGGTCGAGCACCACCCCGGGGCCCGAAGCCCTGTGCCTGACGGGGAGGGGCTCGTCCGCCGAACATCTGGCCCAGCAGGTCGTCGAAGCCCCCCATGCCTCCGGGGAACCCCCCCATGCCGCCTCCACCTGGGAAGCCGCCAAAACCGCCGAAGGACTGCCGCCGTTCGGCTTCCCTCGCTTCTGCGGTGCCAACGCGCTCGAAGGCTTCCTGCACTTCCTTGAAGCGTGCTTCGGCCGCAGGGTCCCCTTGGTTGCGGTCCGGGTGGAACTGCCTCGCCAGCCGTCGGTACGCACGGCGAATTTCTGCATCGCCGGCGTCCCGCGCCACGCCGAGCACCTGATAGGGGTCGCGTCCTGAGGCCACGCTGCGCGGTGGCGTCCGGGCCTCAAGAAGGCTCGCGAGACCACGTTCTTCCGCGCCGATGCGTTCTTAATGGGAGGGCAGGTCGCTCGGCAGGCTGAGGTTATACCATGTCCACCGAGTCATCGTCTTCCTTTGAGCAAAGCGTCCAAGACCGACAGGACGCCATCGAGTCCTGGGTTCGTCGCAACGTGACGAAGGGATCCTGGGCGCGCATCATCCGGATGGCGCGCAAGCCGAGCCCCGAAGAATTCCGTCGCACCTCCATCGTGTGCGGCATTGGCCTCTTCGTGCTCGGCGCCATTGGGTTCCTCATCCTCCTTCTGATGGACAACACCCTGCCGTGGCTGATCCACGACGTGTTCGACATTCCGCTCCCCTGAGGTGAGACCATGCAGACCGATTTCATCGCATACGTACGTCACGAAGAGAAGCTCTTGCTGCTCCGCCGCAACAAGTCCGACACGAACTTCCCGGGCCTCTGGGACGGTGTGTACGGCCACGGCGCTGGACCGGAAGACGTCTTGGCCCGCGTGGCCGAGGTCACCGGCCTGTCGATGGAGGACCTCTCCCTGCAGGCCGAGGGGCCGGACCGTGGCATCGACATGGGCCGGAGCCTTGTCGACGTCGTGCCCTACCTTGTGGTGACGGCGTCGGACGACGTGAACCCCACCGGCGTGTACGACGCGGCGGAGTGGATCGACCCGGGCAACATGCAGGACTACGACTGCATCTTCGCCAACCTCGACATGGAAGGTGCGGACACGCTGTTCCGCGAGATGTACGGCTCGGTCGGCTCCTTCCTCTACATCGTGAAGTCCGCCATCGGCTCCGAGCAGCGATTGGCCACCGAGATGCACGCTCGCCTGCACGGCAGCGGCAGCCTCCGCGAACTCCAGGACGAGATCCTCTCGATTGTGCACCCGCCCAACATGCGTGGGTACGTGTTCGTCGAGGCCAGCGCCAAGCACCACGTCGAGAAGCTCATCGGTCGTGCCGGAGGCCGTGACCCGCAGTCGCGACGTGGCCTCAACCTCACGCCGTTGAAGAACGCCAAGTCCGTGCTCCCCGGAGAAGCACCGCTTGAGAACATCCTCCCCTACCTCGAGCCGAAGGCCGTCACCAGCGGCATCGAAGTGGGGTGCATCGTCGAGATCGTCACGGGTGCCTTCAAGGGCGAAAAGGCCCGGATCACCGACGTGGCCGACGCCAAGGAAGAGGTCACCATGGAACTCTACGAACAGGTCATCCCAATGACCCTCAGCATGCGTGGGGACCACGTCCGCGTGCTCGAGCGCGTGAACGAGTGAGGCTTGGGAGGGAATCGAGGGACTGAACGGCCTTTTTCTGCCGCTTTGAGCCCCAAAATCCCTGCCATCGGCATTATATACACGAGGCAAGTCGGCGACCTGCACGCAGTGCAACGGAGGAGAGCATCATGCCCAAGCCCTGGACCGCCGAACTCGTCAAGAAGGCGCTCGGTGTTCAGAAGTGCAACGGCTCGCTCGACGCCGCCACCGAGGACCTTCCTCTGGAGAAGGCCATTGGTGTCGCCAAGGAGAAGGAGGCGTCCCTGACCGGCGCTGACCTCAAGGCACGCACCAGGGAAGTCATCGGCACCTGCGTCGCCATGCGCGTCAAGATCGACGGGCACTGGGCAAAGGACGCCCTCAAGATCATCGACGATGGGGAGTGGGACGACCGATTCAATTGACGACTTTCACGAGTTGCGGGAGAGGCTTCGGCCTCGCGGACCGCAGGGGTGAGGAAAAATGCAGGAACAATTCACCGCCGCCATCCAAGAAGCCGTGACGAACGCGCCTGAGCGCAAGTTCGTCGAGTCGCTCGAATTCGCGTTCACCATCAAGGACGTCGACCTAAAGAACCCGAACAACCGTATCAAGGAAGAAATCCGTCTTCCGTCCGGTCGGGGCCGCGACATCCGCGTGGCGATGTTCGCCTCGGGCGAGGCCGCTGAGAAGGCCAAGGCCGGTGGCATCGACGTGTTCCCTCCCGAGCAAATCGAAGAGATGGGAAGCAACAAGGGCATGGGCAAGAAGGTCGCGAACCGGTACGACTTCTTCCTCTCCGAAGTTCCCCACATGGGCCTCGTCGGTCGCTGGCTTGGTGTCATCCTCGGTCCCCGCGGCAAGATGCCTCGCCCCGTGCCTCCCGTCGTTGACCCCGCCGCCATCGCCGCAGGTCTCCGCACCACCGTTGTGGTGAAGTCCGGTGACAAGATGACCTTCCACGCCACCATCGGCACCGCGTCGCAGTCCATCGACGAGCTCGTCGCCAACGCGATGGAGGTCTACAACCGTGTCCTGACCCGCCTTGAGCGTGGTCCGAACAACATCCGCTCGCTCTACGTCAAGACGACCATGGGCCCGTCCGTCAAGGTGGAGGTGCTCGCATGATCCCCAAGGTCATGTCCTGGAAGCGCGATACCGTCGCGGACCTCGAGTCGTTGCTGACCTCGGGCAAGACCATCGCGGTCATCGACATCCACGGCGTTCCCGCCGGTTCGATGATCGGCATGCGCGCCACGCTCCGAGACAGCATGGACATCCGTGTTGCCAAGAAGCGCTTGATGCGCCTCGCATGGGAGAAGGTCGGGTACGACCTCGACAACCTCGAGCAACTCTTCGAAGGCGCGGTGCAGCCCGCCCTCGTCGCCAGCGACGGCATCGACTCCTTCCAGATGTTCAAGGACCTCAAGGCGACCGAGGCGGGTCGCGCTGCGAAGCCCGGCGACGTCGCTCCTCACCAAATTGTGGTGGAGAAGATGGACACGGGCATGGGGCCCGGCCCCATTGTCGGTGAACTCAACTCCGTGGGCATCCCTGCGAAGATCATGGGCGGCAGCGTCCACATCCAGAAGCGCATCGTTGTGCTCGAGGAAGGCGAAGTGTTCGAAGGCGATCTGGGGATGATGCTCAGCAAGATTGGCATCAACCCCATCGTCACCGGCCTGCGCCTGATCGGGACGCTCGAAGACGGGGTCATTTTCCGGCCGGACGTGCTCGATATTGACTATGCGGCGTTCGAGTCGGACCTGATTGGCTTCGCTGCGGGTGCGTTCAATGTTGCCTGCAACATCGGCTGGTTCACGCCGCAGACCACCCCGGTCCTGCTGGCAAAGGCTTCCTCGGAAGCCCTGGCTGTGGCGTTGGAGGTCGCGCACCTGTCCGCGACGACCATGCCCCATCTGCTCGCCCGTGCCCAGCGCGCCGCCATCGGCGTCGCTGGCT
>JAYPDK010000045.1:0-12411 GCA_038125145.1 Candidatus Poseidoniaceae archaeon | reverse complement strand
TCCCCGTTGGCATCCTCGCCTTGCCCCCCTTCCTCGGTGGTCGCGAAAAGCGTCCGGTTGAGGACCCGTGGTACGCGAGTGCAGGTGCTGTCTACCTCGCCCACATTTGGTTCATTTCCGTCTTTTCGATCAACATCTTCCTCGAACTCTACGGTAAGAACCGGGCCGACATCTGCAAACTCGACAGCCATGGCGACCTGCTCTGCGGTGTTCGGCCTGCGTGGATCGCCGAGGTCTTCAACGCCATTCCATGGGTCATGACCGGTGTGCTGCTGTGGATTGTCCTTCATTTCGGGGCCCGGGCCTTCCTTGTGAAGGCCATGGGCGCCCGCCTCAACCCGGCACACGCCAAGCGCATCCTGATGGGCGCGCTGCTGGTGTCTTCAGCAGCCACCGTCGCCACCTGGGACACCTACGACGACGGATTCTGGGACGCCAAAGGTTTGCTGACCATCAAGGATTATGGCGAACTCGAAGCCATGCGCACCCAACCCGTGGACGTGCACGTCCACCAAGCGAACGAATTCACCGACGACCTCGGGTACTCCGACACCATGACGGTGCCTGCAGCCGCATGGTTGGATTGGCAAATCTACCAACCGGCTCGTGAAACCATCATCGATTTCGCCGATGTGAACGGCCACCAGCAACCGGACCAGAACATGAACGCGGTCTCGCTGGTGGGCGAATTCACCGGTGGTGAAGGCTACGCGATCAGCGGTTCCTTCTACATCACCGAAGACGAGGTCGCCTTCCCAGAGGGTCACCCCGTCGGTGTGGAGACCTTGCCGCTCGACGCCGCGTGCTCCTACCGAGCAGAGGAGCGCAAGATTGGTGAGGAAAAGACGGCCGACATGATGACCTCCACCTTGACCATCAGCCATGCTGGAAGCGGTGACGTCGTCGCTGCGGCCAGTTTCGACGACTGCGCCGGTGCGGACATGGTGGAACTCCCGCCCGGGAAGTACGACTACACCTTCGAGGTCACCTCCAGCGGGGCGCTGGCCGCCAGCGACATGCTCGTTGAGGTTGGGGTGGAGATCCATGCCTTCCAGCCGCTCCTGTTGTTCGACGACGACGCGGACCACCACCTTGCCGGCCACGCCGTCGACCTCTCCAACAGCACGCACATGACGATGCTTGACCACGTCACCAGCGTCGAGAACCCTTCCTACCACAAGAACCCGAAGGCACTTGACGCGAAGTTGACCTACGCGATGTTCATTCCCTGCGTGACGCTTGGCGCCCTGGTGTTCGTGCTGCTCCGCTCGATGGCCACTGGCTACGAGTTTGAGATGAACAAGTGCTACGGCTGTGACCTGTGCGACGATGCCTGCCCCGTCCGCCTGTTCAACGGCGGTGACAAGCTGAACATCATCTACAATTCATGGAACAACGAGGACGACGGCGTCCCGCTGTATTCGTGTTTGACCTGTTCTGCATGCACCAACGCCTGCCCGCAGTTGGTGGACTACGACTCCTACGTGGACATCCGCCGCAGCCTCATCGTCGGTGGGCCCCAAGCTGCGATCCCACACACCGTCTTGCAGGCCGTGCTCTCCGCAGAGGCCGACGACGACGCGTCGTTCATCGCCACGGAAGACTACCCGATCACCAGCAACGTCGGATACTACCCCGGCTGCGTTGACTACCTCGACCAAGAGATGGTGTTCTCTCACCTCAACGAAGGCAGCATGGACCTTGGTGCAAGCACCACGGCCGCCTTCACCCTCTTCGAGGAGATGGGGCAGGACGTCACCTACCTCGGTCGCGACTTCCTGAAGTGCTGTGGTCACGACCAGAAGTGGCAGGGCATGACGGAGGTCTTTGAGAAACTCAAGGCCTACAACCAGAAGCGCATCACTGAATCCGGCATCGACACCCTCGTGTCGTCTTGCGCGGAGTGCTTCCGCACCTTCGCGCGCGACTACGAACTCGAGGGCGTGAAGGTGATGCACACCACGGAGTACCTCATCGAGCAGGGCTTCGACATGAACCTCAAGGCCGACGAAGCCACCACCGTCACCTACCACGACCCGTGCCGCCTCGGCCGCCAGATGGGCATCACCGAGGAGCCGCGTGCGCTGCTGGGCAAGGTCGAGAACGTCGAACTGGTCGAGATGGAACACCACGGTGAAGACGCCATGTGCTGCGGGGTCTCGAGCATGATGGCCTGCAACGAAAACGCTCGTGCCCTCCGCGTCACGCGCATGGACGAGGTGATCGCCACCGGCGCCAGCACCATGATCACCTCCTGCCCGAAGTGCGTCTCTCACCTCGAGTGCCTGAAGTTCGAGGGCGACGAGAAGTACGAGGGCATTGAAATCCTCGACGTCGTGACCTTCCTCGCGCAGCAGGTTGAGGCCAAGAAGGCCCTCGTGGACGGCAACGCTCGCGTCGGCGTCGAGGCCTGAACGCGTCAACCGTCCGTTGGAGGCGCTTCGTCGTCCTCCATGCCACGGATTTCGTAGTTCGAGGGGAAGAGCGCGACGGCGACGCCGAGCGCCAACAAGGCCAAGCCCCATCCGAAGCGCTGCTGCACGAAGAGCAGTTCCAAGGAGATGACCACCAAGGTCAATCCGCCAATGTTTGAGGTCCACACCAGGGTCTTGAAGGTGGACAAGGAGACGCCCTGCGTCCCGGGTTTCCGGTACGGTCCGAACTCACCGCCAAAGCGCTGAGCGCTGGCTTCCTTGCCTTGTTTTGACATCCTTGGGTCCTCCTTAACGATCGATCATCAGGATGGCGTCGGTCGGGCAGGCCAAGACGCACAACCCACACCCGGTGCAGGCGTCTCGGACGATGACCGCCTTCCTGTTCGATTCCATCTCCAAAACGGGGCTGCGCAACGGCGTTGGCACCATGTCGATTGCTTCATCGTCGCAGACGATGGTGCACTGATCGCAGCCGATGCAGAGGTCCTCCTTCACGAAGGCCACGGCCGTTTCTCCAACCTTGAGGTCCGCCTTGCGCCCTTCGTGCCCACGGTCGAGGGAGGCGCGTATGCGCGCTGCCTCTGCTGCACGTCTTGCCGCGAGTTCCTCACGGCCGGTCATGGCCCTGCCTCCCTTGCTCCTCGCTTCAATCTTGGCCGAGCGTCCTGCGAACGCTCAACCCAACCAGGACATCGCCAAGCGCGTAGAAGGAGCCCACCAGCAACGGTGGATTCCACGCCGTGGCGCCAATCCACGGCACCACCGGGGCCCAGGCCCAGTTGCCCAGCCACGTCCCCCAGAGTTCCATCATGAGGGCCAACCAGGTCATCGTCGCGTAGAGGCGTGGGTCTGGGCCCCATCGCACGAACGCGCACAAAGCAACGAGCAGCACGGCCTCCATGGTTCCCGATCCAGAGACGACGCCCCACACCACAAGCGGAAGGAGGAGCAGAGGGCTCCAGGACCACGCAGCGGGCAAGGCGTGGGTCGTGCAACGTCGACCCAAGTCGAAGAGGAACCAGTGCCCTGGAGGAACGAACAACGGCATGAGCCCATGTTGATACTCGTAGATGCGCCACACTTCGGAGAAGAACAACTCCATGGGCGTGGCGAAGGCGATCACCGTCCACATCTCAATGCGGCGACGTTGGTCCGATGTGGCGTGGTCGTGCAGAAAGACGCCCCAACACCAGAGCACGACCAGCGCTTCAGCCACGCGCCGGTCCAGCAATCCACCGAGGTCCGTCGCCGCCATGGGAAGGCCGAGGCCGATGGTCAGCGCAAAGACCACGCCGCGCCCCATGACCCTCCGAGCCGGCCCGGGTCCAGATCAGGTGCGACGCGCGGCGTTGAGTCGCTGCGCTCCCATCGCGAGCATGCTGAGTTCTGCAACAAGGGCGTAGCGCCCTTTGGCTCGGGAGCGGGCGAGGGCATCGACCTCCTTCGTGTGAAGGAAGGACGAACTTGGAGAATTCAGGTTCTCGAGGTCCCCCTTTTCGGCGTTGGCGCGGTAAAACCAGGATGCGGCTTCCCCGTCCACAAGGTAGACGACCGGTTCGAGAACACCGGCATCGTCCGCTGTGCGAAGCGACGTGGGCACGCCTTCTTGGATGAGGAAATTCTCGACGTCCGCCCCCCCCTTGGCGTACATCAAGCGTTTCATTTTCCGGTTCGACATCGCAAGAAGTTCGTCACCGGAACGCACCGCCATGATGCCGAGCCCGTACGTGCCTCGGTCGTTTTTGACGAAGGCCACCGGCTCCTGCTCGATGCCGAGGACGGCGTATTTTGCCGCAATCCGTTCCAGGAAGTTGTCCACTTCGGCTGCAAGGATTTCCCTGCAGGTCGCTCGGTCCAAGCATTTGTCCTCTGAAACGAACCACTCCGTCATCAGGTGCCACGGGTCGATGCCCAACAGCGTTGCGACTTCTTTGACGTAGGGTTCCAAGGCGGCTTGATGCTCGGACTTTCGACGTCGGTGCCACCCCATCTCGGGCGGGGGCATGACGTCGCCGGCGCTCAATTCCATTGGCAGGCCCGTCGTCAAATCGTTGTTGAGCAGCACCACGTCTGGAACGTCCCCCCCAACGAGGAGGCCCTTCGCTTCGTCGTGGGTCACGTCGTCGACAGGGACGAGCCCGGTCAGGCCGGTCAGGGTGCCAAGTCCGTTGAGGTCGGCACTCCCGAGGGTCGCACGGAAGCCTCCAGCAACCAAGAGACGAAGCAAGGTGCCGAGGTTTTCGACGTAGCCGGGGTTGCGGGTATGCGATTCAGGGTAGAGGTGCACCCACGTCGCGCCATCATGGGTGCGGAGGATGTGGTCCCGGAGAAGTTCCGAAAGGCGTTCCTCGTCGCCGGAGGGGACGTTGTTGAAGCCGGCAGGAAAGTGGTTCGCGTCCACTGCGGACACCTTCCAACCGGCATCGCGAACGTCAACGCTGCCGTAGATGGGGATCGGTACCTTCGTTCGCTGTTCGGCAAACCATGCTTCCAGTTGGGGGCGGCATGCTTCGATGCGCTCGTCGATCCAGCCCCACTCGCTCATGCTGCTGCCTCCAGGATGCTGACGAGGTCGCCGCTTGGCGGACGTCGACCGTCGTCCGTGAGGTGAATCGCGTCAAACAGGGCAAGGCCGAGCATCATGTCCGGTTGCTGTTCGAGCACCTTTGCAAATCGGGGGTACCGGTCCAGGACCCATGACGCTGCAGGACGGTGTTCGTTCAGGGCGCGCTTGAGCAAGGAAGGCGCGGTCGCCGTTCCAGCAGGCAACTTTGGCCGGCGAACGATCTCAGGAGGCAACTCGGTGAGGTCGGCCGCCCGACGCAGGGCGGCCTTTTCTTCGAGGCTTGGCGGCAGGCGCCACTCCATCGGCAGCCGGTGCACGGCCTCCCGGTGTGGACGTCCAAGGAAGGGCACGCGCACCTCAAGTCCGTGCGCCATCGAATGACGGTCAACAAGCCGAAGTTGGAAGTTGCTCAACTGACCGTGCTCAAGTTCGAAATTCAGAAGGGAACGAAGGTCCGAACATCGGTCCTCAGGACGGTGCTCTGCGACAAGGTCCTCGTGCAGGTGCATCGAGGTGCCGTCGAGCGCCGCCTTCGCCATCGGATGATCGATGCTCGCAAGACGGGACGCCACCGTCGCGCCGTGCCCTCTGGCGTCCCGGTAGCGCGGGTACCCCGCGTGAAGTTCGTCTGCACCCTGCCCACAGAGCCCAACCGTCACTTGTTCCGCCATGGTTTGGAAGAGCGGTTGGAAGAACATCACCGTCGTGTCGAGGTCCTCCCCGTGCCACACCAGATTGGGCAAGTGACGTTCGAAGTCGCCTTCGTTGAGGAGGTGCTGGTGGTGAACCAGGTCCAGCGAAGAGGCCACCACTTCGGCCGCTTTCCAGTCCGGATTGTCTTCGGATTCCGCCACGGTCCACACCTCGGGGACGGGTTGACCGGCACGCTCCGCGGCTTCGTGGGCTACGGCTGCGACGAGCGACGAATCGAGGCCGCCGGAGAGCACGATGCCAACGGGGACTTCAGCCATCAGGCGTTGCTCCACGCTGAGGATGAAGGACTCGAGCAGGTCACTCGCCTGACGCGTTGGGTCCCAGGTGTGGGCCGGGTCGAGGTGTTGGCGCTCGATGTCCGCCACGTCACGTCGCTTGGCTTGACCGTCCTCGTCCACACCCCACCGCTCAACGGTCCCGGGGCGCACCTGACGGACGCCCTTCAGGAGCGAGGTCGCGTCAAGGGGATACTCCCACGCCAGACGAAGGGTCAAGGCCGCTTCGTCCAGCCGAGGTGCGTGCCCTTCGTGGGCTCGCAAGGCCTTGGCCTCCGACGCGAACACGAGGCCACCGTCCACGATGGTCAGCAACAACGGCTTGATGCCCATGGGGTCGCGAGCCAACAGAAGTTCACGCGTGGCGGGGTCCCACAGCGCGAAGGCGTACATGCCGTCCAGTCGACGAATCCACGCGGCGTGGTCCGAGGCGGAACGCGCCCCAGCGGAGCGGGCGGCGGCATGCAGCGCCACCACGACCTCGCTGTCCACACGATGCTGAAACCGATAGGATGGGCACGATGCGCGAAGGTCGAGGTGGTTGTAGATCTCTCCGTTGACCACCGCGACCGACCCGTGCTCGCTGACCAAGGGTTGCTGCCCACCGTCGAGGTCGAGGATGGCCAACCGGGTGTGGGCCAAGCCCACGTGTTCGTCGGCCCACGTCCCTGACCCGTCGGGACCGCGGTGCTGCTGCAGGTGGTTCATGCGATGGAGCACGGCAACATCGGGGGCACCGAGCATGCCGCCGATGCCACACATGCGCCGTCCTCCGACAGGCGTGTTTTGAAGCCTCGTCCATCGAGCGCTTCGCGCAGGCTGACTTCAGTAGCCCCAGACGGGATACTGGAAGACGGTGATGACAAGGGCCACGAGGGCCAAGCCGAAGATCACGAAATAGGTGGATTGGTTGACCTCTTCGCTGACGTCTGCATCCGACATGTGAATCCCTGACCGGGCCACCGGAAGCGCGCCTTTGAATGTAGTGGGGTCACAACCACGGCTGAAGCAGCATCACTGCGGCCAAGGGCAGCAGCAGCATGGTGGCGTTGTCGTCGATCCATCGAAGGCGTGGCCATTCTGCGGCCACGCAAAGCGGCGGGAGCAGCACCGCAAGCAGCCACGGTGTGCCGAGCCACGCCACGCAGGCGCCCCACACCAGCGCGAGGGCGACGGTCCCCACCAGGAAGACCGTTCGAGGGGGACGACCCGCTCGCCGGAGTTCGCCCAAAAGCGGGTCGCCCAAGGCGAGGGAGAGGATGAGGGGGGCACCCAACGCGGCCTCGGGAAGGGCGAGGAGCACCAGGCCGATGGCCAGCGCACCCCACGCCAGCGCGGACACTTGTGTGGCTTCGTAGTCGCGCTGCCCAAACACGGTGATGCCGAGTCGAAGCCGAGCCGCCTCCGCCACAACGAGGAGCAGCACGAACGCGGAGACGACTTGGGCTTCGTTGGCGAGCCCAAGCAGGTCGGCGGCTCGCTCCCCATGGGCGTACACAATCCAAGGTACGACGCACATGCCGAGGTGGATGCTGCGCCGAAGCAGGTGACCGCCCATACCGCCAACGGCGGTATCGACAGGGTCGGTCAGCGGCACCATGCCGTTGTCATCCACGCCAGAGCACCTCCATGACCTCCTCGACGCTTCGTCGGCCCGAAGCGATCTCCGCAAGCATGGACTCATAGTCGTCGTGCCCGGTGAGGTGGCGCTCAACCGCGTTTGCGAGCCGTTCGCGGGCACGCGCCCTGCTGCTCCCGGCCCGTTCTGGAAGGTCGTTCAGCAGGGCCATGGCCTCTTCGAGCCCCTCCTTGGTTTTGGCCGAGACAAGGCGCACCTCTGGAGGGCGTCCCGCGTCGAGGGAGAGAGCATCCCGCAGTTCGGCGGCGTGCCGTGCCGCGCCGTCAAGGTCGGATTTGTTGACCAAGATCAAGTCGGCGAGTTCGAGCAATCCAGCCTTTTCCGCCTGCACCGCGTCACCACGTGCGGGACCCTCGATGAGGACGATCCGGTCCGCAACCGCCGCGCACCGGACTTCGGATTGGCCCGCACCGACCGTTTCGATGAGGACCTGCTCCCAGCCACACAGGTGCAGCGTGCGCACGAGGTCGCCGAGCACGGTCGGCACGCTTCCCGTTGCGCGGCGTGTCGCGATGCTGCGCACGTAAATGCGGTCAGCGAGGTCCGGCTCGTCTGGCGACGTCAAGCGAATGCGGTCCCCAAGCAAGGCCCCGCCGGACAGCGAGGACGAGGGGTCGACCGCCAGCAGCGCCGTCCGACGCCCTTCGCCTGCCCATGCGCGCAGCATGTGGTCGATGAGGCAGGATTTGCCAACACCGGGAGGGCCCGTGATGGCGAGCGAGCGGCCGGCGACCTCGGGGGTGTCGAAGTCCTTCGGCGAGGCACGGCCGTCTTCAACGTCGCTCAGCAAACGGGCAAGGGCCCTGCGTGAGCCGGCGACGGCTTCAGCATGCAGCGAGGCGGGCGTGGCGCCACGCACGGTTCACGCCCCCTGCCAAACCCAACCGCCGGCTGCGCCAACGCCCGCTTCTTCGCGGTCGGCGGCGTCGAGTACGAAGGCGTTGATGTCCCCTGTCGGTGTCCCGGGCCCAAAGATGGCCCGCACTCCTGCAGCATGGAGGTCGGCGTGGTCTTCGTCGGGGATGATGCCTCCACCGAAGACCACCACGTCGTCAAGGCCCTCTTCCCGAAGCAGGTCGCAAATGGTCGGGAAGAGATGGCCGTGCGCACCCGAGAGGCTCGAGAGTCCAAGGAAGCGTGCGTCTTCGTCGCGCACGGCGTCCACGATCTGCTTGGGTGTTCGGCGGAGCCCGGTGTAGATCACCTCATGGCCGGCGTCCCTCAAGGCGCGGGCCACCACTTTGGCGCCTCGGTCGTGCCCGTCGAGGCCCGGCTTCGCGACAACGATGCGCAGGACCCGGTCCATGCGCTTCCATCCCAAGGCGTGTTTTCAACCGACCGGCGCTGCCCGTGGGATTGAGGGTCTTCCCGCTCGCAACGGATAAAGACCGGACACGGATGGTGAAGGGTAGGTGCATCCATGTCTGGAACCGAGGAGCGCCTGAAAGACCTCCGCGCCCGGAAAGCACGCGTCGAAGCAGGCGGCGGTCAAGCCCGTATCGAAGCCCAGCATGCCCGGGGGAAGATGACCGCCCGCGAGCGGCTTGAAGTCCTCCTCGATGAGGGGAGTTTCCAGGAGATTGACCCCCTCGTCGAGCACCGGTGCCGGGATTTCGGCATGGACAGGAACGTCATCCCCGGTGACGGCGTGGTCACGGGCCATGGGACGGTGAACGGGCGCCAAGTGTTCGCCTTCGCACAGGACTTCACCGTGTACGGGGGCAGCCTCGGCGAGATGCACGGGCTGAAGATTTGCAAGGTCCTTGACATGGCGTTGAAGACCGGGCGACCCGTGATTGGCCTGAACGACTCCGGCGGTGCCCGCATTCAAGAGGGCGTCGCGTCCCTTGGATCCTATGCGGAAATTTTCTTCCGAAACGTTCGCGCCAGCGGCGTCGTTCCGCAGATTTCGGTCATCATGGGCCCCTGTGCCGGCGGCGCGGTGTATTCCCCTGCCATCACGGACTTTGTGATCATGGTCGACCAGACCGCGCACATGTTCATCACCGGTCCAGAGGTCATCAAGACGGTCACCAACGAGGTCGTCACCTTCGAGGACCTCGGCGGTGCCATGACCCACGCCTCAAAGTCCGGCGTGTCGCACTTCACCGCCGAGGACGACGATGGGGCCATCGCGCTTGCGCGTGACCTCGTCGACCTGCTGCCGCTCAACAACATGGAGCGGCCGCCGGAACGACGGAGCAGCGACCCTGCCGACAGGGTGTGCGAGGCGCTCGACAACATGCTCCCAGACGACGCGACGAAGCCGTACGACGTGCTCGACGTCATCCGCGAGGTCGTCGACGACGGGGGCTTCCTTGAGGTGCAGGCCGACTGGGCCCAGAACATCGTGTGTGGCTTCGCCCACCTCGGCGGGCGCACCGTGGGCGTCGTGGCCAACCAACCGAAGGTGCTCGCCGGTTGCCTGGACATCGATGCCTCGGACAAGGCGGCACGCTTCGTCCGCTTCTGCGACGCGTTCAACATCCCGCTGCTGACCTTCGAAGACGTCCCCGGCTTCCTCCCCGGAACGAGCCAGGAATGGGGCGGCATCATCCGCCATGGGGCCAAGCTCCTCTACGCCTTTGCTGAAGCCACGGTGCCCAAACTCACCGTTGTCCTTCGCAAGGCCTACGGTGGCGCCTACGACGTCATGTCCTCGAAGCACCTGCGCGGCGATTACAACGTGGCATGGCCGACGGCCGAACTCGCCGTGATGGGGGCCGCTGGCGCGGTGGAGATCATCCACCGCCGACGCATTGCCGGAGCACGCAATCCCGAACAGGAGCGCGAGCGGCTCACGACCGAATTCAACGAAGCCTTCGCGAACCCCTACACCGCCGCTGGCCTCGGCTACCTCGACGACGTCATCGAACCCTCGCAGACGCGCCGGCACCTGTGCCGCGCCCTGGACATGCTCTCCGACAAGGAGGAACTCCGCCCCGCGCGGAAGCACGGAAACATCCCCCTGTGAGTGAGCACGATGAGCGACGAAGCGACCCTCCGCGCAGCCGCCATCATGGCCGTGCTGAGCCTCGTTGACGAGGGCAGCGGGCAGGCCGAGGTCGGTCGCCAGGCCGGCGAGGCATGGAGCATGGACCACCGTCGTCAAGCGATGGGGCGAAGCAGCCGCATGCACCAGCAAAGCGCGAGGGCCCCTTGGAGGTGACGTCATGAGCACAACCCGAACCGTGACCGTGGACGGCGAAACCTTCGAGGTCGTCATCAACGGCGATGGACCGACGTACAGCGTCGAGGTGGGTGGCCGTACCTTCGAGATCGAGGTCCCCGAGGCCGTGGCCGCTCCAAAGCGACGCGGCGGAGGCGGTGGGAAGAAGAAGCGCTCAGGCACCGTGTCCTCGAGCATCCCCGGGAAGGTGGTGACCGTTGAGGTCAACGAAGGGCAGCGCGTCGAGGAGGGTCAAGTCATCCTGATCTTGGAAGCCATGAAGATGCAGAACGAGATTCAGGCCCCCGTCGCTGGGACGGTGACCTCGGTCCAATGCGAAGAAGGTGAGGCCATTGAAGCCAACGTGCCCCTCGTCGTCATCGAACCCGACCCTGAGCCGGCCGAGGACGATGCTTCATAGGTGTTGAAGGCGAGGTGGTACCATGGATACGACACCCGTGTGTGATTTCCCAGGGTGCAGCGGACACGGGACCATCACCTCTCGGCTCTCACCAGAAGGCTACCTTGTGGCCACGGGCAAGAAGGCGTATTCCTTCCGTGAAGCCTACCGGCGTTTCAACTACTGCGAGCAGCACCACGACGAACTGATGACCGGCGTGTGGTCACGCGTTCGGACCCCCGACGACAAGCGCGACGGGCACGTGGCCCCGACCGCGATTTGAGGGAAAACGTGGATAGCCTCATACGGCAGGTCCGTGACCTTCCTTCATGCGCAACCTGCGGATGCGTCCCGTGCTTCTTGCCCTGCTCCTTGTGGCCTCGGCCTTTGCCTACACCCCCAGCGTCGCCGCCGTTGGCTCGACGCAGTCCGACATGGGCGGCAGCGGCGACCTTCCGGACAACATGAGCAGCCCCACCTCCATCCCGAATTACATCTTCAGCGGTTCCCTGACGGGAAGCGGGGACCTGGTCTCAGGGACGGACGACTTCGACTACCTTCGCGTGGCGCTGAACGCCAACGAAGGGCTGGCGGTCCAACTCGACTTCAACAGCGTCGACGATTTCGACCTCGCCATCTACGACGCGAACCAGAACTGGCTCGACGATTCGTGGGTGAACAACCCCGAGACGGTCACCACGAACGGGACTGCAGCGCACGGCGGCATGGTCTACATCGAGATCTTCGGCTATTCCTACGGCGGATTCAACCCCGCAGGCACGTGGAACATCACCATCTGGAAGTTCACCGTCCAGAGCACCGGCGGCGGTGGAACGGGCAGCCAATCGAACGGCAGCGCACCACCAAGTCCCTGCACAGGGAACAACACCGTGAACCCGGACATCCTTGAGCCGAACGACAGCATTCAGGACTCAACGCTCGCCTCCGTGCTCCCTCTGGACTGCACCGGCTTGTCCATCGATTCCGCCACTGACGAAGACTGGTTTGAGGTGCAGATGGTTTCCGGGACCACGTACTACACCAACATCTCCTTCAGTCATAGCCTCGGCGACATCGACTTCGACTGGTTCGATTCGAGCGGCACAACCACGATTGGCGGCTCCTATTCAACGTCGAGCGTGGAGAGCGACACCATCGTGGCCACCAGCAACCAGACCACCTACATCGTGGTCTACGGCTACACCGGCTTTGG
>JAYPDK010000044.1:0-12723 GCA_038125145.1 Candidatus Poseidoniaceae archaeon | reverse complement strand
CTGAGTGCTCGTGCCGGGATTCGAACCCGGGTCGTCGGAATGAAAATCCGAAATGATGGGCCGGACTACACCACACGAGCCTGACCGCCCCACCTGCGACCCGCTCATGAAGATATGGACGGAACGGGGTCACTCTGCTGCTTGACCGTTGTCCGCCAAGCCCTGCCACCACGTCCATGCCCACCAAGCAAGGGCGAAGGACAGCACCATGGCCGCGGCGAGCAACAGTTCTCGGTCAAGGATGGCCGTGATGGCTTGCAAGGCCTCGTCTCCGTACAGGCCAACGAGGAGGACCTCCAGGCCAAAACGGAGGCCCCTTCCCGCGAATCCTGCGAGGAGGAAGGGCCGTCGCTCCATCTTCCCCATCCCGGCTGCCCATCCGAGCACCTTGTACGGAATGGGGGAAAATGCAGCGATGAACACACCAGCACGACCGTATCGCTCAAGCAGCACCTCGAGGCGCGCAAGGTTGCGTTCTTGCTTGAAGCGCGTCATGAGTGGACGGCCCCAGATGCGGCCAAGCGTCGCTCCAGCAAGCGCGCCGAGGACGCTGCTTACGGTGGCGACCACCCAAATCGCGAGGTAGGCCCCCGTTCCAGAGGCGGCGGCAGCCATTGGGAGGATCAGCACATCCGGTGGAATCGGTTGCAAGGCCGCTTCTGTAAAGGCGAAGACGGCAAGGCCGACCAGGCCTGCTGAGGAGGCCGCCTCCAGAACGGTGCTTTCCCACCCCACGTGGTTCGCTGCGTCCGCTCACGGGAAAGCCCTTCGGCGCCGTGGCCTTCTTCCGCAGGGACCTGCAGGGCTGGACGGGGTGCGGACGTGCAGGTGCTCGATACGACGGCGCTCCTGCATTGGCCGCTCGACCGGCTTGCAGGCGGGCTCTGTGCGATGTCACAGCGGGGTGAACTTGAGCGCCTGTCTCACGCACGCATGCTGCTGATCGAGGCGGCCGACCTTCGCTGGGAGCAACCGTCCGAAGCGTCGCTGGACGTGGCCCGTCGTGCTGGTGCAGCAAGCGGTGACTTGCCCCGGCTTTCCCCCGTTGACCTCGACGTCCTCGCCCTCGCGCTCGACGGAGGACACGAACTGGTCACGGACGATTACCGGATGCAGAACACGGCGAGGAAGGCCGGGTTGGTGGTGCACGCCTTGGCGACGACGGGGGCGCGAGAGGTGTGGTCCTGGGTGTGGAGGTGCGTTGGCTGCAGAAAGGAGCACGACGTGGCCTCAGATGCCCCATCTGCGCGGCGGGGCAACGGTCCAGACTGCGACGTGTGTGGAAGTCCGACGCAGATGAAGCGGCGCCGTGGCTGAATCATTCCTCGGCTTGTTCGAGGGCATCCACCTTGCGTTGAAGATCCGCAGGGTCCATGCCAGAGGGGTCGAGCCCGAGGGCCTTGGCTCGCTCGACGAGGGCGACGTCGGGCGTCACCCCACCGGCTTCAAGGTCGGCGACGGTTCGCGCTTCCCTCGGCAAGCGGGTGGCTTCGTCGAGTCCACGCTGGAACTCACCCTTGCTTCGGCCGAGGGCGTTGGCCATCTCGGGCAGGCGCTTGGCACCGAAGAGCAAGAAGAAGACCACGATGATGATCATGACCTCGGTGCCGCCAATCGCCGCCATGTCGCTCAACCTGTGCTGCGTCGCCGGTCGCTTGAAGCCTTCGCGGCACCGATGCCCACGGCATTTGGTCTGAAGGGGTTCAGCCACCGGACACCGGTGGCAGCAGTGCGACCTCCACCGGTGCGTGAATCTCGGTCGCCGCGTCCACATGGGTGCCGTCGACGGCCAGCGCCATGCCCATGCTCAGCCAGTCCTCAAGGCCAAGGTCGATCACCAGACGGTGCAGCGACGTCCCAGGCGCCACCTCTCGGACGTGGTGCCGCCCACCAAGTCGTTCCCCAACGGGGCCAAACGCGAGCAGGCGAACCTCGACCATGCCCTCCGGTCCACTCCGCGTCTTGATAAACGCGCGCTGAGGTCTGCAGAACGTGACCGCCGCACTCCGTGCTTCAGGCCTCTGGAAGGTGTATCCCAGCGCTGAGGGCGGTCACGTTGAAGCGGTTCGAGGCATCGACCTTGAGGTGCAGCACGGGGAAATGGTGGCCATCACCGGTCCCTCGGGGTGCGGCAAGACCACGCTGCTCAACGTGTTGAGCGGCCTCGACCTTGCCTCAGCCGGCCATGTTGAGGTTGAAGGCGTCTCGCTCACCGGTTTGAGCGACGAGGCGCTCACTCGACTTCGGGGGGCTCGCCTTGGTTTCGTGTTCCAAGCCTTCAACCTCCATCCGGTGCTGTCCGCGCTCGAAAACGTCGAGGTCCCCCTTCTGCTTGCCACCAATCCTCCTGAACACGTGAGGGATACGGCGCTTCGTGCGCTCAGTGACGTGGGGCTGGCGGACCGTGCCGACCACTTCCCCGCCATGCTGAGCGGAGGACAGCAACAGCGCGTGGCCGTGGCTCGGGCCATTGTGCATCGCCCGTCCATCGTGCTCTGCGACGAGCCGACGGGCAACCTCGACACGCGGACAAGCGCTGACGTGCTCGAACTCATGCAAGGATTGTGTGCGTCCGAAGGCATGACCTTCCTGATCGTCACACACGACGAACATGTGGCCGCTCGGTGCCATCGCACGCTCCGCATGATGGACGGCAGGTTCCTCTCGGACGTGGACGAGGAGGAGGCGTGATGGCCTTTCTCGAGGTCGGTGTTGCGGTCGGCCTCGGGACGGTGCTCGGAGCCGCGGCCCTGCTCGGACTTCGTGACCGCACGTGGTGGATCTCGTTGCTCGTGCTTTTTGGACCGGCGGTGGACGCCGGCCTCGCCGCATGGGCCGGGGTGTGGCTCGGCTTGGGCCCAGTGCTTTCGGTCCTGCTTGGGTCGCTGACTGGCCTTTTTTCTTCGTTGCTCATCCCCGCCATGCTGGTGCCGCGTCGTGGCCTCGGCGCACGGCTCGCGGTTCGGGGTATCGTGGCGCGCCCCCGGCAGGCGGCCTTGCTGGTGCTCGCACTGGTGGTCTCCTCCTCCATCATCTCTTCCTCGTTGGTGGTTGGTGACAGCCTCGACGCGACGGTCAGCAGGCAGGTGGAGGCGGTCTGGTCGGAAACGGACCTCGTGCTCCAGGGCAGGGACCCGGCGACGGCACAGCCTGTGCCGCTGAACGAAGCGTTCTGGACGGACGTCGCCGAAGGGGTGGGCAACGTTACCGGTCCAAACGGTGTTTCGCTGTTCGACGGCGTACGGGCGACATGGGCCATGTCGGCGGCCGTTGAGGGTCCGACCGGCCAAGCCCTCCCCTCGGTCGGCTGGTACGCGCAGAGGTCGCTGCTGGCGCATGACCCATGGCCACCGCTTCGGGCAGGGCCAGACCTGCTCACGTACGAGACCCTCGGTCAGATTTCCACCGCGACAGGGCGACACGAAGTAGCGATCACGCAGCCCCTGGCCGACGAACTCGGTCTGGTCCTCGGTGACCAACTCAACCTCTCATGGTCCGCTGTGGAGGACGGCGTCGCCACCCGGAGGTCCCTGACAGGCTTCGTTCAAGCCGTGCTGCCCACTGTCGGGGGTGCCGCCATCGGAGGGCTTGACCAGCCCGCTGTGTTCACGTCCTTCGACGTTGCACGCTCCGAAGGCGGTGGGCATGCAACTTCGCTGCATCTCTCCGCCACCGTCCCGTTCGAAACGTCAAACGAGGCAGACCTCGCCAAAGACGCGCTGCTGCCGCTTGCCGACCGGGCGTGGACGGCCTCGATGGAGGGCCTGAGCATTGAGGTGGTTCAGGACGGGGTCGCGCTGTCGCGCTCGACGGGACTTGGCCGGCTTGAGGCTCCGTTGCTGGAGGCGCTTCGGGCCAACGTGAGCGGTCTCGTCAGCGACCCAACACTCGTCGAGGCGGTGCAAGCCCCGCTCGAGGCGTTTGAGGTCGACGACATCGACGTGCTTGGTCTCGTCGAGACGGAACTCGTCGACCTTGTGTGGGAAGGACGTCACCTCTGGCATGTGGGCACCTCAGGTGCTGGCCTGATGGTCGAAGCCACCGGTCGGGCATCGGTCTGGCGGGTTCCCAACGGAGGGGTGCTCTCAGATCATGCCGTGGCCTTTGATGCGGGCTGGTTCGCCTCGGCCGCAGGGCTGCATCGGCTTGACGCACAAGATGCTGGAGCGGGGGCCCTCCTGCTCGATGCTTCACCCGCACTGGCCGTGGAGCAGGTTGGTGGAGGCGTGCTGGCCTTGCTGGACACCAACGGCTCCATTGAGGCCGTGCAGTTCGAGCCCTCCGGAGCGCGTCTCGCTTCCTCAATGCTCGACGTCGCCCTCCCCGACCCGTTGTTGTCCTTGCGCTTTGCCGCTGTCGACGGGCACCTCCTGCTGGGCATGGAGGGGCTTGCGGGCGAGCAGGTCGTCGAACTCACCGTTGACGATGAGGGAGTTCGTACGCTCGCCTCAAACGCATCCATGCCAGAGGCTCAACACACCCGCCCTCAGGACATGGAAGCGGCCAACGGCACCTTCTGCAACGGCCGTACGGGTGTGCTCGACCCCCTTCGCGACGGAATCGCATGGTGCGGCGGTGATGAGGGGTTGCTCGGCTGGGACCTGCTTTCTGGGGACGTGCGCTACTTGCGCATCGCGGTGGACGCCGAACTCGACGGCCTTGGTCGGGTCCCAAGGATGGTGCTCGGCATCTCAGGAGAAGGAAGCACGCCGCTCGACCCCCGTACCATTTCGCTTGGACCGGCCTTGGCCCCGCTTGCTTTGAACGGCAGCGACGAGGCGTGGTTGTCCGGCAGTGTCCCTTGGGCCTGGGGCGATGCCACGATGTACCGCTTCAACGTCACCGATGGCGGGGATTCAGCCCTCGATACGGCTGGGCTTGAGGACCTCTCTGTGCTTCTGCTCGGCATGGTTTCGGTGGAGGACGCAGCGTTGCTCGCAGGGGCGAATGCCGGCGACCGCCACCTCGTGATCGTCACGTCGAACGGAACGAGCGGGGTGGCGATCGAGGCCGCGTTAGGGGAGTGGCTCGACGAGGTGGCGACCTTAGCGAGCGGTGGTGTGGACGTGACGCCGGTTCGGCTCGAGGCCAGCCTTCAGGCTGAGGAATCGGCCGGGCTGTTCGCTGGCATGTTCCTCGTCTTTGGTGGGTTCACGATTGCCGCAGGGACCCTGCTCGCCGTGACCGTGGTCGTGCTGCTCATCGAAGCACGTCGCCGTGATCTGGCCACCCTTCGAGCGGTCGGCATGACGCGTGCCGACGTTCGCTCGATCGCCTTGCTTGAGGGGCTCCTCCTCGCCTCGCTCGCAGGGGTGCTTGGCGGGCTGCTCGGCGTGGGCCTGGGACGGGTGGTCGCCTATGGTTTCAGTTCGGCTTTCGCTGCTGTCGGCGCGGACGCGTTCGCCTTCGGATGGTCGTGGACGTCGGTGGCTGCCGGTGCGCTCTGGGGCACCTGCATTGCCATCGGCACCTTGGCGGTGGTGGCCCAGTGGTCAAGCCGGCTGGATCTGCTTCACGCCCTGCGTGGGGTCCGTACGCGAGCACGGCGCGACTTGCCTTGGCAGGTGTTTGTGGCCATCGTGCTCTCCGTTGGTGCTTCCGCCTCGGCGGGACTGAGCCTCCTGCTCGCCGGTCTCGATTCTGCAGGAGCCCGAATGCGATGGGTCATCGTCGGTGACGGGCTGCTCATCGCGGTTGCTTTGGTGCTGGCATGGGTCCTTCCAGTTCTTCGCAACGGCTCGCACCCAAACGCGGCCCGGCGCCGCCGTGAAGCACCACGACGCGCGTTGGGGAGTTCGGCCTTCGCGGTGCTCGTGTGGACGTCATGGCCGGCCTCCCTTGACCCCGTCCGGGACGGCATGCCTTTCGACGAACTCAGCCTGCTGGTGCTTGGTTTGGTGCAGGTCCTCGCTTCGGTGGTGGTGTTGGTCACCAGTGCGCCAGCGATGCTGCGCGTGCTGCAGGCACGGCAACGACGCCCCCACCTTGTGGGGCGCTTGTCCATCGCGCATCCAATGGCTCAGCCCGCACGAACGGCCGTGGTGATGTCCATGTTTGCCGTGACCGTGTTCGCGGTTGTGGTGCTCGCCGGTTACACGAGCCAGTTCACCGCTGTGTCCTCCGAATTCGTGAACGAATCGGAGGGCGAGTTTGAGGTCCTGCTCACCGGGAGCCGCTCCGCTCCCTTGCTGATCGGCGACGACCCGGAGGCATGGGGCCTCGCACCAGAACAGGTTTCGCGGATCGATGCCGTGGCCTCCGTGTCTCGTGCGGTGGTGCTGCTTGATGCTGGCCAAGACGATGCTGTGCCCTACATCCTCAGGGGGGCCGACGCCTCATTCGCGAACCATGGGGGCTTGTCCCTCTACCTGTGGGACGAGGGCCTCGGTGCGACGGAGGCCGAGGTCTGGGCCACGGTGCTGGCGCGGGACGACCTCGTGCTCGTGGACGCTTCTTTTGGCCTCGAAAGCGCCACGGACGGGGCGGCGGTCGGGCTTCTGCCGCTGGCGCTTGGGGACAGCGTCAACCTCGTGCAGGCGGGGGATGCTGCGAACAGCCACACCGTGCGCGTGGCGGGGTACCTCGCTCAATCGTCCTTGGCCTTCTCCCCCGGCGTGTGGGCCAACGCTTCGCTCGTGGACGACCGGTTCGACGGGGCGGTGACGCGCATGTACGTCTCCGTCGGTGACGACGTCGAGGTGTTGGAGGACGACCCGTACGACGTCGAGGTTCCTCCCGGAAAGGCCGAATCGGTCAGGCGGGCCGCGGCTGGGGTCGCTGAGGCCATCGATGACGCCCTTGCAGAGGACGCCGTGCACGTCACCCTCCTTGTGGACGAGGTGCTCGTGGTTCGCGCCCTCGTGATCGCCATTTTGGACATCTTCCGTGCCTACCTCGCGTTGGGGCTTGGCGTCGGACTCATGGGCATCGGCGTGGTGACCGCACGGGCCGTTCAAGAACGCGCGGGCATCATCGGTTTGCTGCGCGCCGTGGGCATGCCGCGCCGAAGCGTTGGCCTGAGCCTTCTCGGCGAGGTGGCGTGGACAGGTGGGCTTGGCTTGCTCGTCGGCGCATCCGTTGGTTTGCTGTTCCACGTGCAACTGCACCAGGCCCTCTGGTCCGAGCAAGGTGCGGCGCTCGTCCTGCCGTGGTCCACCGCGGTCGGTCTTGTTGTCGGCGGGGCGTTGTTGGTGGGTGCTGCCGTCGCCTTGCCGGTGCGGCGAGCGGCGAACATTCCGCCCGCCGCAGCGCTTCGGTCTCACGAATGATGTGTGGAATTGGGACAAAAATCACCTTTCCCATAGTATAAATACGACACAAACCATCGAGGCTTCAGCCACCTTGTGGAGGGACTCAAAATGCGGAACACAACGACCATCCTTCTCGTGACGCTGATGCTGACCAGCATCCTCGCGGGCCTGCCAACGAACCAACTGAACGATGT
Organism: Candidatus Poseidoniaceae archaeon; assembly: GCA_038125145.1. Classification (GTDB taxonomy): domain Archaea; phylum Thermoplasmatota; class Poseidoniia; order Poseidoniales; family Poseidoniaceae; genus MGIIa-L3. The sequence continues at coordinate 5,279 of JAYPDK010000044.1, read as the reverse complement.
CGACACGGTCGACAACACCAGCGGCCGCGCCGGCGCGGACGTTGACATCCTGGCGATCACCTCGCCGGACGAGACGGTGTGCACCGACAACATCGGATGCCGCAACGAACTCCTCGTCGGCGATGACACAACCTTTGAGGTGGTCATGAGGAACATCGGCGACGGGGACATTGAGGAGATGTCCTACACCGTGGACATCTACCTGACCGATTCCTCCGGCGGCCGAGGCATGATGGCCAAGGACTCTAACGGCATGGACCTGACCTGGACCAACGACGTTGCGGTCTGCCCGGACGCCTCCTCCTGCGACCAGACCGAGTTCCTCGCCAGTTCGACGTACGGCAACGGTGCCGTCACCCTCACCACGGGCGGCTCGGACATCGTCTGGACCCCTGCGGTCGGTCAGTACCTCGTCGTGGTCTCGATTGACTCCGACGACGACAGCGACCCCTCCAACGACGAAGAGGAAATCTTCGTCATCGTCCGCGACTGGGCCGACATCGAGGTCGACCTCTGCTGGACCAACGCTGACGGCTGCCTCGACAACGACGCTGCGGTCGGCACGAACGCCGACACCCGCTCCTTCCAACTCACCGTCACCGCAGACGGCTCCACCGAGTTCAACCCACGTGAAGTGAACGTCTCCCTCGAGTTCAGCGGCATGTCCGCGGCCAGCGCGGGCGGCATGAACCTCGGCACGGACGGCGCCTCGTGGGTCCTCGTGGCCGGCAGCGCCCAGACCGTTGAGGTGACCCGCAACGCCACGGACGACACCTTCACCGAATCCAGCCGCAAGGTCGTCTCGTACCAAACGGAATGGACCCTCAGCGGCTCCATCACGCCGGACAGCAACGCGGACGGCCAGTACACCATCGAAGCCTCGCTCCTCGACTTCACCCAGTACGGCCAGGCCGACGAGTGCACCGAGACGTGGCTCAACGACCCGAGCGACCCCTCCGCCGGCGAGTCGAGCAGCCCGAACTTCTGCGAGACGATCGCCCGCAACGACGACGACTCCCGCTCCGACGGCGACGACATTTACGGCTTCACGCAGACCTTCCACGACATCCGCATCGATGCACTGAGCGTGGCTCAGGGCTACAGCGCGGACGGCACGGGCAACCCCTCGATGGTGGTTCGCGACGGCATGGACGCTGACCTCCGCGTCGGTGCGACCCTCGTCCACGCCGCTGTCGAGCACAGCGGTTCGGACGTCACCAACCTCTACGACTGGGAAGTTGTCTTCACCGTCACCAGCCCCGACGGCACCGAAGCCACCTACACCGAGGACACCTGCCCCTCCGGACTCCAGCCCTCCTACAGCACCCACAAGCTCCTCGGTGCCGACATTCCATCGATGAGCGTACCCGAGAACGACCTCGTTGGCTCCGCTTGCGTCATGCTGGTGGGCGAGGACGCCCTCGTGGTCGGCGAATACACCTTTGACGCTGAACTCGTCATGAAGGGGACCTGGGATTCCAGCGCCGGTGAAACCGGCCGTCTCATTGAGAACGTGGACGGTGAGATGGATGAGAAGGGCTCGAACAACGTGCGTGGCATGACACTCGACGTCATCAACAACAACCCCGAAGTGATCTCCCTCACGATGTACAACACCGGTGATGTCGTCGTCTCGCAGTCCGAACCCCTCGAGTTCGACGCGCTCGCCTTCGACGCCGACTGCGTTGCCGGCGACTGCTTGACCTACGAGTGGTCCATCGACGCCTCCGGCCAAACCTACCCGCTCGCCATGTGCGGCGGCGAGGGTGCCCAAGGTGCAATTTGCTCCTTCAACGTCCTCCCCCAGTACATGACCAGCCCGCAACTCGTGCTGACGGTGACCGACGACAACGGCGCCTCCGTGTCGGACACCTACTCCTTCCAGATCTGGAACGACGTGACCGCAGAAGCCACCTCGGGCTCTGGCGTGGGCCTTGCCTACAGCATCCAGTACCTGACCACCAGCCAGTTCACCGTGGCGCTCGAGGACGTCGACGTTGCGTCCTACGCCGGCTGGGAACTGCCCGGCTACACCGGTAACTACGACGCCGTGGCCGCGATGACCTTCACCCCGGCCACCTCGTACGAGGCGAACGGCATCCTGACCCAGAACCTCGTGTTCACGGTGCCCAAGTCGCTGGAAGCCACCAGCCTCTGGTACGTCCAGGGCACCGCGAAGTACCTGATCGACGGCACGCCCGAGGACAGCGCCACGGATTCCACCCTGCAGGTGTACACCTACGACATCGCGACGGGTCAGAACTCCTTGACGAGCGGTACCTTCGTGCTCTTCGGTGGCTCCCTCGAAGAGGCCGTGCCGCCCGCGGCCGGCATCACCGGTTTCTCGGCCATCGCTGAGGGCGCCGGTGACATCCTCATCACGTGGGACGTCACGAGCCAGATGTCGCTCGGCGAGCGCTTCGTGATGGAAATCTGCATGGACGAGGCCGGTTGCGACAGCCCGACCCTGAAGGAGTTCACTTCCGACGTGAAGACCTACAACCACCCCGGCACCTTCACCACGCACGGCGCGTCCTACGTCGTGACGGTCGAAGTCTGCAACGACGCGGGCTGCAACGACCAGATCGGCCAGTCCACCGTCGTGGCGGACAAGGAAGTCGACGGCGACGTTGCGATGGGCAACCTCCTCGCAGAAGGCAGCGATGACGGCGCCACCTGGGCCGTGACCTGGACCGTGACCGGCGACATGAGCGACGTGGTCTCCTGGCGCATTTGCTACAGCGAGAACTCCGACGTGGCGTCCATCCCCACGGAAGGCAACCGCTGCACCGCTGTTGACGGCGCGTCCGCAACCGCTGCGACCGTGAACCAGCCGACCTTCACCGGGACGCAGGAATACTACTTCGTCGGCATCGCTGTGGACGAACTCGGCAACTCGAAGCGCGTATCGGAGCAGGCCACGCCGGTCAACTACCGCCGTGACGCGGACTTCTCCAACACCGACGACGGGAACGGTACGATTGACGACGGCTCTGCGGGCGAAGCGGAACTGCCGGGCTGGACCCTCCCCGCCATCGGCGGCGTTGTCCTCGTGGCCATCATCATCGGTGCGGTCATCGTGACCCGCGGCGGCGGCGGTGGCGGCGGCGACAAGGACTGGGATTACTGATCCCATTCCTTCGCCAGCCGACGCGGCAGCACGTCCCTCGCTGCGCCGTAAGGCGCAATGAGGAGGTTGACCGGATTGAAGGCCTGCTGCCCTCAGGGCAGCGAGGCTGGTACGAGGCGAGTTCTGTAATGTCCACGCGGTCCACGGCCCTCCGTCGGAGTCGATGGAGCCACGAGGCCTGTTGAGGATGGCAGTAGGACTGGACCTCCTCCAGTCGTCGGGACGTGGTTCCTTTCGGCGCGTTGAGGCGGTCGTCAGGTCTCTTCGTGTCCAGACGATACGCGTACTGACCGATGTGCAACCTCACACGTGAGGCTCGTCGGGTGGAGTTGTCCCCATCCCTTCAAGTGGGTCACTGGAGAGCGGATTCCATGAGCGATCTCCTTTGGGCAGCCCTTGCGTCAACGATTGGTTTCTACATGCACGTCAGCGCACGCGCACGCTCGAACCACATTGTGTACCGGCTCATGCACGCTCGAGCCAGGATCCTGTGGGGGCATGAGCGTGCGCATGGCTTCCTGGCAACCTCGGGCGTCCTTGTCTCGTCCTACGCCCTCGTGTGGGGACTTGGGTGGCTCCCCATCGTCTGCGGGTGGTACGTTGAGGCGGTCGCAGAGCCACTCAACGCCGTGTTGGCGAGCCTCATGGCAGCGGCCACCATCCACACGACCACTTCTGCAGCCATGGGACTTCGCCCTCTCCGCACGGTCCGCTGGGCCACGTCTCAGGGCGAGGAGAGCCGAGATCGCATTCTCAACGCCATCGCTACCTCCCCCAAGCACTTCCAAGGCCTGCTCCGCGAGGTCAACATGGGGAAGGGACAACTTCGCCGCCACCTGGACGTGCTCATTGCCGATGGGCTGGTGTCGGAGTCCAGCGACGGGAACCGTCGTGTCTTTGCCCGCACGGGCGTGTGAACCACCACTTGCGCTTGTGGGAGAGGGGCTCGTTGCTTCTGTCCGCGACACGCTGTCCCGCTGACACGACAAGGTCGTTCCGTCGGTCTGCACTTCTCCCATTTGGTGCAGAGGAATGTGTCCTTCCTCGATTCAACGGGCTGATGTGAAGTTTGGGCGGCGCGTGTCGAACATTGGCCGTTGTTCGAGGCTTGGGAAATAGAATTGAAGGCTGAAAATTTACAGCACCCGATGGAGTTGTGCTCGACTCAGACGTGTAGCGTGGTGCAGTGCGGCAGCCCTCTGCTCCGGGGGGGGGTTGAGCCTACAAACAAAACGTACCACGCATCCCTGAATTGGCCCGCAGCACACCGGTCTGCTGCAGTTGCATGAACGATGCCAACAAGATGCATGTACCCATATGCTCATAAGGGTTACAAGACGTGAGGTGCTCTGCATACAGTCCGTATGGGGTGTGAATGACATGTTGGGAATGAAGAACAAGAAGAAAACTGCCATGAACGGCATCGGGATTTCGGTGCTGCTGACGCTGCTGATGGCCCTGAGCCCGATGACCGGGATCGTGGGCAATCCGCTGGACGACACCGTTCAGGCCGTCGAGATGAACGACGCGGCCGAAGACGATGCCTTCGCGTTGCCTGAGAAACTGGAACCCGTGGAGTACGACTACGCGGCGGAAAGCGAGCTTGTGGGGGCTCGCGACGCCACGTCGAAGACCTTCGTCAACGACGACGGCACCTTCACGTTGCTCGCGTCCACCGACCCGATCCACTACGAAGCCAAGGACGGCTCGTGGCAGGACATCGACCTCAACCTCCAGGTCACCTCGACCGGATGGGAAGTGGCGGAGAACACCTTCACCACCGCCTTTGCGGCTGAGGTTGCGAACGGCATCGTCGTCCAGCCCAACCAATGGGTGGACCCCATCGTGTCCGGCCTGAACCCGATGCTCATCACCATGGATGAGGCCGGCGTCAGCCCGATGCCCTACGAAGCACCCGCGTCCCTCGACGCGGTGAGCGTGGGCGGCAACACCATCCGCTACCCCCTCGCTGAGGGTTTCTCGCTCGACTACACGGTCACCGCAACCCAGGTCAAGCAGAACCTCATCATCCGCGACCGACCCGTCCTCGACGAGTCGGCAGCGTGGTTCGGATTCACGGAGGCCATGCGCCTCCCGGCCGGCTACGCCCTCTACAGCGGTGAGACACAGGTCGGCATGGACGTCGTCC
>JAYPDK010000043.1:11635-15587 GCA_038125145.1 Candidatus Poseidoniaceae archaeon | reverse complement strand
AACTGGAGCGTGGCGACTCCGGGCTCCGCTCCTTCGCGAGCGTTCAAGGGTCGCTTGCGATGTATCCGATTTGGGACTTCGGCAGCGAGGAACAGAAACAGCACTACCTTCCCAAGATGACTTCAGGTGAATGGGTCGGCTGCTTCGGCCTGACCGAGCCCGACTATGGGTCCAATCCAGGTGACATGGTCACGAAGGCCGAGGACATGGGTGACCACTACCTCCTCAACGGTGCCAAGATGTGGATCACCAACGGGACCATCGCCGACGTGGCCGTGGTGTGGGCCAAACTCGACGGGGTCATCCGTGGCTTCATCGTCGAAAAGGGCGATCCCGGCTTCAGCGCACCGGAAATGAAAGGCAAACACTCGCTGAAGGCCAGCGTCACCTCTGAACTGGTCTTCCAAGACTGCCGCATCCCCAAGGACAGGATCCTCCCCGGCGTCAAGGGCCTTCGCGGTCCATTTTCCTGCCTCAACAACGCCCGTTACGGTATTTCGTGGGGCGCGCTCGGGGCCGCCATGGCGTGCTTCCACTCCGCGAAGACCTATGCCCTTTCCCGCGTCCAGTTCGACCACCCCATCGCCGCGTACCAACTCGTCCAAAACAAGCTGGCGTGGATGCTCCGTGAGATCACCAAGGGCCAACTTCTCGCCTACCATCTCGGTCGAAAGAAGGACGACGGCACGTGGTTCAACGAACAGATCAGCCTGGCGAAGATGAACAACGTCGACATCGCGCTCGAGATTGCCCGCGTGGCGCGTGACATCCACGGAGCCAACGGCGTGCTCGACGAGTACCCTGTGATGCGCCACATGGCCAACCTCGAATCGGTCAAGACCTACGAGGGCACCCACGACATCCACAACCTCATCCTTGGACGTTACATCACCGGAATCCAAGCCTTCACCCGACAGGCGTGAGCATGGTGTACCCGTACCATCGGGTGCTCTGGCTGCTGATACGTGGCCTTGGGCGACGCCGTGAGCAACTCGACCCTTTGAAGGAATTTGAGTGGAGGATGCGGCCGGGTTTTGGCGACATTGACCTCTATCCGGAGGTGAACAACGGTCGGCATTTCGTGCTCTTCGACCTCGCCCGCTACGACCTCGCCGTTCGTCTCGGCCTGTTTCGGTGGGTACGCCGTACGAAGGCGGCCTTTGTGGTCGGAGGCTCGTCCATCCGCTACCGTCATCGCCTGCGCCCATGGCGAAAGGTCACCGTGCGGACCCGGCTCGTTGGCATCGATGACCGCTTCTTCTACTTCGAACAATGCTGCATCCAGCACGGTCGGACGTGCTCACGCGCCCTTGTCCGGACCGGAGTGAGACGGCGTGGCGCGATCCCTCCGAGGGACGTCATGACCGCCATCGGAATGGAGGTGGACCCCTTCATGGAACCGTGGGTCGAAGCGTGGAACGACTGGGACAACGAGCGCAACCACGACGGCTGATCACACGCTCGGCAGCAGCCCAACGCGAGCGAAGGCTGCCCAGACAGGGTCCAGGAAACGTGGAAGGAAGCGGTGACGGAGGTACACCGCCGCGGCAAGACCAATCTTCTGTGCCTTGTTGAGGCGGATGCGTTGGGTGAAGACGTCGCCTTGGCTGCGCTCGATTTGTTTCAGGATCTTGTCGTAGAAGGCAATCATCGCTGCAGGTGAATACCGGGTCTGCCGCGGAAGCAGCGGCAGCAGTTGCCGTGCTTCTTCGAGGTAGGTCCTCGCCCTCCGAGCGTAATGATGGCAGTACGGTTCCCATTTTGCGTTCAGCACCACGCGGCCGTCCCGGAATCCCTCAGCGTCAATGCCGTTGGCCTCAAGTTCCTCGCTGGGAAGGTACACACGGTCGCGGTGGATGTCTTCGCCAACGTCTCGGAGCACGTTGGTCAACTGCATGAAAATGCCCCAAGATTCCGCGAACTTTCGCGCACGAGGGTCCTCGTAGCCGTAGATTTCGATGCACATCAGACCCACGACGCTCGCGACACGGTAACAGTAGACGTAGAGGTCGTCGAAGGTGGTGTAGCGGTTCCTGTACAGGTCGTCCTCCATCCCTGAAATGAGGTCGTCAAACACGAGGCGAGGAATCGTGTAGCGCTGGACGGTGTCCTTGAGTGCGAGGAACACGGGGTCGGTCGACCACGCCTCCCCATAGCAGGTCGAGAGTTTCTTTCGGAAGAAGAAGAGTTGCGTGATCTTGTTGAGGTACGCGTCCTCGTCAAGCACGGTGCCGGCGTGCTGATGTTGCTCCAAGGCTTCCCGGTAGGCCTGCGCCTCGGGGTCAAGTTCACCCAACGAACCCGGGAAACGGTCCGCCCAATCACCGTCGGCAATGTCGTCCGCCCTCCGGCAGAAGGCGTAGACTGCGCACATCGCTTGCCGCTGCTCGTCCGGGAGGTACTTGAACGAGTGATAGAAGTTCCCAGCCTCCCGTACCGTCAATTCCTCGCAATACCGGTAGGCCAAGCGGAGCAGTTCTGCTGGAGGAGCCTCCGACCAAATGGGCGCTTCCAAATGGGCGAAGGGGTCAACGAGTTCGTGCTCATCGTTGAACAAGCCAACAAAATGCGCGGACTCCTTGAGGGCCTCCATCGCGGTCCTGCTGACCGCCTTGACGGCTTCGCTTGCCAACGAAACACCCGCCCGGAGGCGTTCGAGAGGCGTGATGCTCTCCCGCTCAAATCGACCGCTTCGCGTCGATGCATTGCCCTTCAAAGGCAGCACCAGGTCCAACGGCTTGCGGCGTTCCAGCATCTCGTTCGCTTGTGGCTGCCCATCACCGCTTATCAATCCCCTGCACGGGCGCTCGGTACCGAACCCCCGAGGAGGTTCAGCGAAGGTGAGCACGTCGTTCCGTGAGGACGCGTTTTGGCCCACCCGGAACGGCGGACGAGGACAGGCACCGCCGCATGATGCGTTTGATCTCCGCACGGTTCACCTTCACAACGTCCGTGGGGTCAAGCACGTTGCTCGTCCGAAGCAAGTCGATGGTGTGCTGTCCAATCACGATTGGGAGCATGCAAGCGATCCGCGCACGGTGCGCCGTGCGAGGCAGCGCCAGCGTGTAGCGCACCGCGGCTTCGAGGTGCCCATCCGCGACGTCCAGCAACGCGTTGTGCACGGGCCGAAACGCGTCCATGTTCGCTGGATCACGAAGGTCCTCTGGGACGAGCCCGACCGCCTCAAGCCTTGGCCTCGGCACATAGCAGCGTCCGAAACGAAGGTCCTCAGGAACGTCACGCAAAATATTGACGAGTTGCAAGGCCTTGCCGAACTCAATGCTGTCAGCAAGCCAGGAGGTCCGGTCAAGGTTGGACCAACCGTGCCCACGACCGTGAAGCAGCGACATCGAGGCCCAAAATTCCCCCACGCTTCCCGCAACACGGTAGGCGTAGTCGTCGAGTTCCTCGTCGGTCCCGAGGGCCTTCAGTTCATCGCGGTCGTTGGCGGGGCCAAAACGCTGCAGATCAAGGGACTGACCGCCAATGATGATGCCCAGACACCGACGCATCAAAACGAGGTCCTCCGTTGGCGTGTGAGCCAACGCCGCGACGGGGGCGTTGGCTGCGAGCAGCAGGTCGCGCTCAGAGGTGTTGGCTTGCAGGGAGGCCAAGTGAGAAAGGTCCGGGACTGGTTCGCGACCTTCGCCAGTGGCTCCATCCCACGCTTGGAGGGCTTCAAGGAGCATTGAAGCATCACCAACCTTTGAGTCTGCGATCGTGTCCGCGACACGTGCCAGCAGGTACAGCAAGCCGATGGAACGACGAACACGGCGTGGAAGAACGCGAAGCGTGAGAAAAAAAGAACGTGAGTTCGACTCAAGCAACACGTCGTTGCGTGCGTCGATCAACACGGTCGGGCACCCCGTTCAGCGGCCGGGGGGACCGCGTTTCGGGCCGGGAGGACCGCCGCCAGGACCGCCCTTCTTCGGACCGGGAGGACCGCCGCCAG
>JAYPDK010000043.1:1911-11535 GCA_038125145.1 Candidatus Poseidoniaceae archaeon | reverse complement strand
CCGGGAGGACCGCCGCCAGGACCGCCCTTCTTCGGACCGGGAGGACCGCCGCCAGGACCGCCCTTCTTCGGACCGGGAGGACCCCCGCCAGGACCGCCCTTCTTCGGACCGGGAGGGCCCCCGCCAGGACCGCCCTTCTTCGGACCGGGAGGGCCACCGGTACGCGAGGGCCCGGGAGGCCCGGAACGTGATGAGCCAGGAGGCTCATCTCGGCTTGGCGCTTCGTCGACCTCGTCGTCCTCTTCAAACACAGCCCCACAATGCGGGCATGTAGGGTCGCTTTCCGACACCAGACCGTCACACACCTCACAGGCGAACATCTCCTCGCCATCGCTGCCAACGACTTCGGTCTCGCCGTCTTTGGAGCGACGCAGCACCATCGTGAGGAGCAACTCATGCCCCTTCAGGGCGAGTTCTGTTCGAATGGCATGCTCGAAGGCCTCGCCCAACGCCTCAGGGGTGTCCAACACACGACCATCGTCTGTGTAGGTGACCGTCACGGTAGCTGACTTTCCATTGACGGCACACGAAGGCGTCTCAACAGCCACCCCGCGCTTTCGTGCGACGCGGCGTACCGCGACCTCCGCCAAGCGGTTCAAGAGGGCCTCATCGAGCGCAGCAGAAGGTGCACCTCCAATCGTGTTCGCGAGCAGTGCAGCCGCGGGGTCAAGGGACCCTTGCCCTTGCAAGGCGCCAACGTCCGCTCCGAGCGATGCCAAGACCTCACCTGCGGGGCTATGGTTCATCGAAAGCCACTGTGAACGACGCTCGTTTTTCATCGCCCTGTCCTGCTCGGCAAGGTGATTCACCATGGCGTCGGTGGGGGAGGCCGATGGGTTGTGCGCAATGGTCGTCCCACCGGGTGTGAACGGATCAGCGGTGTTGACGGCGCCCCCAGCGCCGCTGGCGCCGCTGGCGAGGGTCGGGCCCGAAGGTCCCTGAGGCATGTCCGACCTGCTCAACGGACGAACAGGCGTCACGTTCCCTGCGGGGGCCTGCTGCTGGGGCATCCCTTGGGGTGGAGCACCCTGATGGGGCACCCCTTGTGGCGGGAAGCCTTGCTGTGGCATCCCTGCTTGGGGCATCCCTGCCTGAGGCGGGAATTGTTGCTGAGGCATCCCTTGAGGTGGGAATCCCTGCTGAGGCATCCCTTGCGGGGGGAATCCTTGCTGAGGCATTCCTTGAGGCGGATAGGACTGCTGCGGCAAACCCTGCGGTGGAAAACCCTGTTGAGGCAGGCCCTGAGGGGGCATCCCCTGCATCGGAAGGCCGGGCTGAGGCGCCCCCATGCCTTGGGGTGGCATCCCTTGGGAAGGGCTGAGGTTTGGGGCTCCACCGGGAGAGGCCGATTGCCGTGCTCCACACTCCGGACAGAACATGGAGTCGTCCGGGATGGACTCGGAACAGGAGGAGCAGTCCATGGTGAACCCCTCCTGAGGTCATAGGCCACCACCTAAAGGCTTACTCCGTCAGGTGCACCCGGCATGCCTTGCAGGAGGTCATTCTTCGTCCGCGAGGCTTGAAAAATCAGACCGCCAACGGGTGGCATGGCTCAACGCAAAGCGGTGATTGTCGGCGGAGGTTTCGCCGGAATTACGGCCGCCTTGGCGTTGCATGACGCGGGCCGACAAGTCACGCTGCTCGAACAGGGGCCGTACCTTGGTGGCCGGTGCAGCGGACTCGACGATCCAACACAAAGCATCGACGTGGGACACCACATGCTCTTCCGAGGTTGCAGCACGACACTGCGGGCCCTCGGCCGATTGGGACTGAACGAGGCGGTGCGGTTGCAACCGTCCACCGCACTGTGGTTTGCTCGAACCGAAGACGGCGCCACAGCGGCGCTGCGAAGCGGTCGCCTTGAGGCCCCGCACCACCTTGTCGGGTCAATGCTTGCGTTTCCCTTCCTCGACCTCAAGGACAAGGTGCGCATGCGACGAGTGGTTCAGGCGATGCGTGATGCCGATGACGCGTCGGTCGAGGACCTCGACGAGGTCGACTTCGGCACATGGCTACGTTCGTTTGAGCAAACCGAGCGAGCAATCGAAGCATTTTGGGCACCCCTCGTGAAAGCGGGCCTGAACGTGCATCCGGACGGGGCAAGCACGGCGCAGGCGGTGTTGCTGTTCCGTGCGACGCTCTTTGAGGACGCCCAGGCCTACGATGCGGCGACGTTTACCATGCCGCTTGGGCACATGATGCGCGAGATCGAGGCACGTCTGAACAGCGAGGGCCTGGAGGTACGAACATCCGTTGACGTGACCGCTGTCCACCGGCACGACGGGGCATGGCACATCTCGTCGCCCGGAAGCGACGTCATGGCGGACGACGTGGTGCTCGCGGTGGGGGCGCGTGCCTCTGCCGAACTGGCCGGGGCCAGCCCAGATCTGAAGAAGCACCTCGTGAGCCTCACGGGCCTCAAACAAACTCCACGGGTCGCCATACACCTGTTCTATAGCACGTCATGGCCAGCCATGCAACCCCCCTTTGTGTTCCTTGTTGGGCCGTCGCCCATCGACCTCATCGTGCACCGTTCGGCCGAACTTGAGGCACCTGACGCGGGGCACTGGATCAGCGTGTTGTGCAACGACGCGAGCGGTGCCGCATCGATGTCGGACGACGCGTTGACGGAGGAGGCCATGGCCACAATCGACCGCATTTGGCCACGCGAAGGAACGGAATCGCCCGCTCGTGTCGAGGTGGTTCGGTCGATGGATGCGACCTTCGCCTCGCGCCCAGGTGCCGTCACCCTCCGAAAGGGCCTGATGCTGAACAAGGAGGGGATGGTGTTCGCAGGGGACTGGATGTGGACCGGTTGGCCTTCCTCGATCGAGGGCGCGTGCCGCTCAGGACTCCAGGCAGCAACGGACCTGATCGATGACGTTGGCGCACGGCCATGGGACGCGTGGCCCGCAGCCCCTCGCCGAGGGGACAGCGGTTGGCCGGTCTGGAACGTCACCGCAGCCCAGCGGCCTTGAGCGCCTCGAGCAGCACCTGACCGATTTCAGATGGGTCGGCTGCACACGCGATTCCAGCGGCACGGAACGCTTCGAACTTTTCCTCCGCTGTCCCCTTTCCGCCAGAGATGATGGCGCCCGCGTGGCCCATCCGCTTTCCAGGGGGTGCCGTTGAGCCGGCCACGAACCCAACGATGGGCTTGGTCACGTGCTCTGCAGCCCATGCGGCGGCTTCTTGCTCAGCGTTGCCACCGATTTCCCCGATCATCACAATCGCCTCGGTTTGGGGGTCTGCTTGGAACGCCGCGAGGCACTCGATGAAGCCGGTGCCGTTGACGGGGTCGCCGCCGATTCCGACGCACGTGGATTGGCCTTCGTCAATGCTCATCGTTTGCGCCACAGCCTCGTAGGTCAACGTCCCGGATTTGGACACGATACCGATGCGTCCCTTGGCATGAATGTGGCCGGGCATGATGCCAATCTTCGCACCACCGGTCGCACCGGGGGTGATGATGCCCGGGCAGTTCGGACCAATGAGCCGTACGCCAGGACGTGCCTCAACATACGCGACCGCTCGCACCATGTCCAAGGTGGGAATACCTTCTGTGATGCACACGATCACGCCTTCGCCCTTGATGGCATCAAAGGCGTCGGCCGCCTCCATGATGGCCTCCCCCGCGAACGGCGGAGGGACATAGATGACCGTCGCGTCCGCATCGGTGGCCTCCACGGCCTCACGCATGCCGTCCCACACCGGGAAGGAACGGCCGTCCAATTCGACGTTCTGCCCGCCTTTTCCGGGAGTACATCCGCCAACGATGTTGGTGCCGTATTCCACCATTCGCGCGGCATGGAAGGACCCTTGTCGCCCCGTGATGCCTTGCACCAGCACTTTCGCGTCTTCTTCAATCCAAATCGCCATCAGGCCTCACCTCCGCCAATCAAGGCCACAATCCGTTCAGCACCCTCCGCGAGGCTGTCGGCAGGATGAATGTTCAGCGTGGAGGCTGCAAGAATGGCTTTCCCTTCGTCGACGTTGGTGCCCGCGAGGCGGACCACCAGCGGAACGTCGAGGCCCAGAGATTCGGTGGCCCCGATGACGCCGCGAGCGATGATGTCGCAACGCATGATGCCACCGAAGATGTTCACCAAGATGCCCTTGACGTTCGGGTCCTCAAGGATGATGGAGAAGGCCGTCTTGACCTGCTCTTCGTTGGCGCCACCGCCCACGTCGAGGAAGTTGGCAGGCTCGCCGCCGTAGAGTTTGATCACGTCCATGGTCGCCATCGCAAGGCCCGCACCGTTGACGAGGCAGCCAATGTTGCCATCGAGCTTCACGTAGGACAATCCCGTGGCCTTCGCGCGAATTTCGACCTCCTCTTCCTCGCTCAAGTCACGAACCTCATCCCACGAAGGGTGGCGGAACGACGCGTTTTCGTCGAAGGACACCTTGGCGTCGAGCGCGACGATGCCGTCGTCTTCGGTGCGCACGAGCGGGTTGATTTCGACCATGGCGCAGTCGTTCTCAATGAAGCAGGCGTACAGCGAAGCGAGGGCCTTCCTGAAGGCTTTGGCCGCCGCCCCGGACAAGCCGAGGGCCGCTGCAAGGTCGCGAGATTGGAACCCAAGCAGGCCCATGCTCGGGTCAACATGCACTTTGTGCAGAAGTTCAGGGGTGGCCTCAGCCACCTCCTCGATGTCCATCCCACCTTCCGTAGAGGCCATGATGAGGACGGATTTTTCTTCACGGTCGACGAGCAGAGCCAGGTAATACTCGTGTGCGATGGCGCACCCAGATTCGATGTACAGGTTGGAGACCATCTTCCCTTCGGGGCCGGTTTGCTTCGTGACAAGCACGTTTCCGAGGATCGATGATGCATAGGCCTCGACGTCCTCACGGCCCTTGGCGATCTTGACACCGCCCTCCATCACAACCTCACGCGTGGTTGGATGCAGCAAGGTGCCTTTGCCCCGTCCGCCTGCGTGAATCTGCGATTTGACCGCCACCACGGGTGACGACAGGGCATCGTACGCAGCGACGGCTTCCCCGACGGTCGTGCAGTGCACACCTTCCAGAACCGGCACACCGTAGCGCGCAAAGAGCGCTTTTCCTTGGTACTCGTGGATGTTCATGATGACCCTCAGCACCCGGCTGTGGAGGTCCTCCTTCAACACTCCGGGCGGGACGAGCCATCGTGGAGAACCGTTTCAAGCGTCGAGCCAAACGCACGTGCATGCAGGCGGTCATCTTGGCGGGTGGCGTCGGGTCCCGCCTACGGCCGTGGACGTCAACGGTTCCGAAGCCGCTGCTCCCTATGCTGGACCAAACACTCCTTGAGCAGGTGCTCTGGGGCGTCCCAGAAGGGACCATCGACGAAGTGGTGGTGGCGGGAGGCTACCGTGTCGATCAAATCGAGGCGCACTTCGCCGAGCATGACCTCAACGTCCGCATCGTGCCGGAGAAAGAAGCGCTGGGCACGGGCGGGGCCTTGGGCAACTGCAAGGACGTCGTATCAGGACGGTTTGCTTGCTTCAACGGAGACATCATCTCATCGCTGAACGTGGAGCAGTTGCGCACCCTTCATGCAACGAACGGTGGCGTTGGTACCTTGGCGCTCTGGGAAGTGGAGGACCCGACACGCTTCGGCATCGTGGGCCTTGACGCATCGCATCGCATCACGCGCTTCAAAGAAAAACCAGCCGCTGAGGAGGTGTTCTCCACGCTGATCAATGCGGGTTCCTACCTGCTGGAGGATGACGTGTTCGACATCTTGCCAGAAGGAAAGCACTCCCTTGAGCGGGACGTGTTCCCGACGCTTGCGAGCCGGGGGGAACTCAACGGGCTTCCTTTTGACGGCTACTTCATCGACGCCGGTACGCCGGAGTCCTGGTCGAACGGGGTGCAAGCGTGCATCGAGCATCGGCGGTTTCGAAGCGGAGGCGTCGTCGGCTCGTCATGGTTCGCTGACCCAACCGTCCACCTCGGTGCGGACCACACCTCCAGCATGGTGGCCTCCAACGTCACAGCAGCAGGGGCAACACTACGTCGAAGCACCTTGCTTGATGGGGCCGTTGTGGGGCGTGGAAGCGTGCTCGACGGCTGCTTGGTCGGCCCTGGGGCGGTCGTTGGAGCCGATTGCATGCTGACCAACGTCGTGCTTGGCCCGGGGGCTGTGGTGCACGACGGGGAACGCCTGGAAGGCGAACGCCGCCCGGCTGAAGACGAGCGGAGCGCATAAACGCCCCCCGTTGATGCCACACCATGTCCGCACCGCTGATCGTGGTGAACTGCAAGACCTACGCAAGCGCAAGCGGTGAGGCCCTCGATCGTTTGCTTGACGCCATCGCCGGCGTGAACAGCGAGGGCGTCCGCTTGGTCATGGTGGTCTCGGCCTTCGACCTTCATGCAGCGAGCACAGCACACCCAAGCCTCGAATTCTGGAGCCAGCACCTCGACCCGGTTGGTCAAGGGTCCCATACGGGTTGGCTCGAACCTGAAACTGCGATGCAGCGTGGTGCTCGAGGCACGGTCATCAACCACGCCGAGCACAAAGTGGCGGCGACGCACGTGGAGGCCCTGCTGCGCCAGTTGGATGGACGCATCGACGTCTGCGCGTGTGCGGCCGACGAGGACGAGGCGCGAACGCTGGCGGCGTTGTCCCCAACGATGATCGCCGTTGAACCTCCTGAACTGATTGGCGGCGATGTCTCGGTCACGACGGCCGACCCTGGCATTGTTCGCGGCACGGTGGAACTGGTCAAGTCGATCGATGAGAACATCATGGTGCTCTGCGGTGCTGGCGTGAAGAACGGCGATGACGTGGCGTCCGCTCTGCGGCTTGGCGCAGAAGGCGTGCTGCTCGCCAGCGGCGTAACGAAGGCGAGCCGTCCTGCCGAGGTGCTGGCGGACCTCATCGACGGTGCGCGTCGAGGGTGAGGGACACTGGGCCCTTGTTGCCAGCCGTTCGAGGGCAATCCACCTGATGGGCGCAGCCCACGCATGCCCTAGGGTGTTCAGCGAGGGGAAGCGCCCGATGCCCTCGACGACGCCAGAGGCGGAGCAATCGACGTATTTCCAACCGGTCCATGCGAACCAATTCTGCTGCCGCGCGGCGCAAGTCGTCGTCCACGACCACAACGTGGCGGAGCCAACCGTCATGGTTGGCGTGCATCACTGAGAGGAGGACAGGGGCAGGCCACGCACGCGTGGCGTCCATCCACACCACGCACAGTGCGGCTTCGAGGTCAAGCACCGCCTTCGGGGCTCGACCTGACCTGAACAGAACAACCGTTCGTGTTGCGTCCCGGACGAGGTCGGGAACAGCCCACAAGCGGCCGTTGTGGAACGGTACATCGTGACGTGCGTCCGGCAGCACAATCGACGCCCCTACGGGCACCGCCGAGGCGAACCATGCGTGCTCAAGCAAGCCACGCATCCTCAGCACGTGACGTCGTACCAACCGTCGACGTGCTGGAGCGTCGCCCCTGAAGGGGCCGTCGAGGCGAGCAAGACGATGATCGAGAACGTGACGCATCAACCGAGGGCTCCATACGTGCCCCTCCGCGCGGTCTGCGAGCAGATCGTTCCTCCATCCACGAAGAACCCGCACATGCTGAAGATGAGGTGGAGGGAGCCCACCTGAGTCGGCCGCGTGACCTGGGTGGTCAAGGACAAAACGGCGCCCGCACGCTTCAAGCAACCATCGTCGGCTTCGGCTCCATCCAGGCGTGGCGTCCATGGCCGTGCGGCTGTGCTTCTACCTGCTTCAAGCCCGCGCTAAAAGATGCCAAGTTCAACGAGCAAGAGCAGATGATTGAACGTCACCCAGAGGCCAAGAGGGACCATGACCCAACCGGTGAAGCGAGCAAAACTTTCGGCGCCGTAGAGCCCAAACAGGCGGGAGAGCGGGCCGCCGAGAGCGGCGACAAGCCGGAGGAGAAGCACCACCATGCCTCCGGAGAAGGCGAACAAAAGGGCGTTCGCGAGACCATACACGACCCCTGCTGGACCGGACAAGACCGCAGCGCCAACACCTTGAGCAAAGATGGCCGGCTCAACGAACCACGCAAACCAGCCGACCCACACGCCGAGCAGGAGGTCCCTTGAGAGGTCCTCAACGTCCCTCCAGTTCCGGAAGACGGCCGGTGTGCTTCGATGCACCAATCGGCCGAGGATGGAACTCTCAAACGGCTCCCCTCGCACCGCAGCTACGATGGCCATTTCGAGGAACCAGAGGAAAATCACGAGGTCAAGGGTGGAGGACAAGGCCGCATCGAGGGGCAACAGGGCCAGCAGCATGGATGGAAGGTTGACCAACACGACACCTAACCCGCTCACAGCAACGATCGACAACCAAAGTGTCCCCGGAGGCAGGGGTTCCTCTGGTTGTGTCCAACCCACCCTCGGGAGGGCCAAAAACAGCAGGAACAGGCATGGTCCAAACGCCAAGCGAAGGTACGTGGAACCCGATTGCGCTCCACCTCGCTGGCTGTCGTCCATGGCTTCTACGAGGTCGCTTGCCGCCATGCCGGGGGTACTTGATGCGGACACACGTCCCGTCCGGTCCACGATGAGCACGGCGTCCGCCTCACCGGTTGGTAGGCTTGAGGCAAATTCACCCGTAGCGTCGAGCAGCACAGGCCACGTCAACCCGAAGCGCTCCGCGTATGCTTCTGCATCCGAGGGGAGCGCATCGTCGCCGATCACCACCATCAGCAGGGCCACGTCACCGTCCCACGCACCAACGGCCGTGTCGAATTCCCGGACGTGGTCTGCTGCGTTTTCAGAGCCGGGAAGCAACACGCTCACCAGCATCACGTCTGCTTCCCCAAGCACGTCCGTCGGAGCGAGGATCGATTCGCTTGAGGACACCATGGACGGGTCACCGATCCGTATGTTGTCGTGCACCACGGCCTCGGCACCAAGGTTGTCCTGAACGAAGGCGAGCGGAAGCATGGCCAACGAAAGAAGGAGCAACGCGCCGAGGATGGGGAGGGGCAGTTCGACCCCTTGGCGGAAGGCGTGCGCGATGAATCCCACAAAGGCGAACGCGGTCGTGATGGTGAGCCAAACGGCGGAGTTTGCCCATCCTTCATCGGGACCTTCGACCACAGCACGAACAAAGCCGCGCACGTGGCAGTCCTCGTTCGGGTCGCTACCGACCACCGTGATGCACAACTCCAGGGTCACGTGACCAAGGGGCATACGTTCGCTTCCGGTCCACGTCCATGCCGTGCCGTTGCCTGCCAATTCGCGGGTGATCATGACGCGACCTGTCGACTCTTCCGCGAGCAGGTCTCCGTCCATGGTGGTCAGTTCATCTGCATCGAGCGGTCCCCAGAGCCACCACGCCACGGAGGGTCCACCGTCCTTCCATGCGATGTCGTCCGCGCCCCACGGCAGTTCGGCGTAGAATTCGATGTGCGCGTGCCGCGCAGCGTCAACCTTGAGCGTGGCTCGTGGTTCGTACACATCTCCCTCGATGACGAGCCCCCCTGCGTTTTGTTCGAAGCCGCCCCAAAGCACGCGAGCTTGCGTCCCGCCACAGGTGTGGTCCATCCACAGGGTGAGGCCGAAGGTGTCCCCCACATCCATATCGATGTCGAGCATGACCCGCTCCCCCTGAAAGAGGTCCGAGCCGTCCGCAATGACCGCCTCGACAACCTG
>JAYPDK010000043.1:0-1811 GCA_038125145.1 Candidatus Poseidoniaceae archaeon | reverse complement strand
CCGTTCCGTTGAAGCACGGCTTCCTCGGCATCAAGCCCTTCAACAAACAAGCGGAGGGTGTCGTCCACCGTCCACTCCGCATGCCCTGCCTCGTAGGACGTTCGTTCGGCAGCCTGAGCAGGTACGGTGGCCAGCAGGGGCAGCAGCATCAGGAGCAGCAGCCAAACCGCCTTGCGCTCCATAGGCTGCGCTGTGCGCCGCGGGTAAAGAAGGACGCGACCACCAGCGCTCACGGAAATCCGACCACCGCAGCCGCTCCGACCGCCCCCATCAAGATGGAAGCGGCGTTGACGGTCCCCTTGGTCATCCATCCACGGTTCTCAAGCAGCGCCCCGAGGACCGAGTCCAGCTGGCAACCGAGGAAGCCCGCAAGCAGCACAACCACGGGCTCCACCCATGACCAAACGTTGCCCGTCAGCACAGCGACAAGAGCGGAAAGGAGGGCAATGAACGCAGCTCCGCCAAACGCAGCGCCTTGGCCCCGTGGAGAGACACCTCCGTTCAACCCCGGTTCACAACGTCGCATGGTTGTGATCATCCAGACCCGGTCGTCGAGGCATCCGAATTCCGACGCCCATGTGTCGGCCGTCGCCACGGCCACAGCGGCTGCAAAAACCCAGAGACCGGAGGCGTGGCCGTCGACAAGGAAGGCCAGCAAGACGACCAAGCCGGGCCATCCTCCATTGGCCACGACGTTGGTCCAGCCGCGCGAGCCATCGCCAGATTCGGACATGCCCTTTGCTGCCTTCTCGTCAAAGCGGTGCTTGGTGGCGAGGTGGGAGGAGGCGAGGAAGGCCAAGAGGAGGAGCAGCCATGTCCAATGTCCAAGGCCGCCCACGACGCCCGCGAGCACAACAGCGGCCAGCATCCCGCCCGTATCCAGAACGTGTGCACGTCGCCCAAGAACGAGCAGCACGACGGTGATGCCAACCGTGAGCAGGAGGTTCTCCAACCCAAGGCCTGGCGTCCACATCATGAACTCGCCCTCCACCTCGGTCCCATCGTAGGGGTGATGTGCCTTTCCCCTCCTATAGCAGAGCAGGACGAGGTCCCGTCTCCTGAAGCGCTGCACCAAACAATCGTCGTCCGGTGTGCAACACGGCGAGGATCAGCACGGCGTCCACGGCCAGCATCGCAAGAAATCCTGCCACGGACGACTCCGCCATGGTGGACATGATCACCGACGTTCCGTTCCACGTGGCATGGAAGGCCATCGCCACCAGCAGGGATGGAAGCACCTGCACGGGAGGGGCAGGCCCCTTCGTTGAGGTGACGACGCCCGACCAACGCTCTCGACGCACGGACCACACCGATGTGGACGTGGTGAGGGCTCGGCCAGAATGGGCTTCGAAGAGGCCCCACCCTGCCGACGATGTTGAGGAGGGCGAGGCTGCGGGACCCGTGCTCGGAATGGATCGTGCACGAGAACACCCGAGCGCATACCCCCCTAGGCCCGTCCACACCGCATGCCCGGGGATGGATCCAACCCCCCGAAGCACCGAGGTGAAGCCGAAGCCGAACGCTGCTGTTGTCGGGTCGGCCAACAGCGAGGCGAGAATGTACTGCAGGTTCTCAATCATGGCAAAGCCCAGCCCAACGGTGAAACCGGCTTGGAGCCCTCTGCGGCCTGAATCAACGAGTCGCCCGAGCAGCACCACGGCCCCAAATTTGCAGACCTCCTCACCAACGGGCGCGGACAACACGAGCGTCAGGCCTTCGATGTTCCCCGGCGAGGTCACACCGAGCGCGACGATGGCCATGGGAAAGAGCAGGCTGTTGATCGCGATGGCCGGGAAACCGCTGAGCATCCC
>JAYPDK010000042.1:14693-15857 GCA_038125145.1 Candidatus Poseidoniaceae archaeon | reverse complement strand
CGGCTTGCTTGGAGGCTTCGAGATGAAGTTCAGGCTGCACGAGGATGCTTTCGGCAAAGCCAAGGTCCCAACGTTCGAGGTCACGGTACGACACCTCGATGCTGAGGGTGTCGGGCCACGTGACGGCCAAGTTGTGGAGGTGCTCGTTGTAGAGGTCCCTCAGCACCGACTCCCAGCGGGTCTGAAGGTCGGCTTCGTGCATCGGGATCATCGTCGCACCTCCAGACTTCTGAGTTCCAAAGGCCACGGTATTTGATGACATCTGCACATGTTTGATACCCCTGCGTTTCCACTGGAACGGGCCCCCTCGCCTCGCACATCGTCCCAGAGGCGGATGCTGTTTCGGCTCCGCAAGCGCCGGCGGCGGCGAGGGAGGGTTGATGGGACGCACGGAGGAGCCGGAGGTATGGAGCAGCCAATGGACTACGCCAGTTCTGGGGTCGACCTCGACCTCGAAGGCAGCGCCGTCGCTTCGCTCATTGGCGCCCTCGGTCGAAGCGTGCGCGCCCCGGGGCAACCCGGTGCTCCGGTGGACGTGCCAGGTGGGTTTGGAGGGCTGGTCGAATTTGGCGACCACCTGCTGGCCTTGGCCACGGACGGTGTTGGAAGCAAGCTGCAACTCGCCTCGCACCTCAACGCGTGGGGGGGCGTTGGCGTGGACTGCATGGCCATGAACGTCAACGATCTGTTGTGCGTTGGCGCAGAACCCCTGGCCTTCGTCGATTACATCGCTGTTCCAAAACCGGACCCCGAGGTCCACGCAGCCATTGGGGCCAGCCTCACAGAAGCCTGCCGCCTCGCCCGTGTCACCCTCGCTGGCGGCGAGACGGCGAGCCTTCCGGGCATCGTGAACGAGGTGGACCTCTCCGGAACCGCCCTCGGATTCCTGAAGCGCGGCGAGGCAATCACGGGCGAGCACCTGCAGGCAGGTGACGTGTTGATCGGCTTGCCGGCGTCCGGTCTGCATTCCAACGGCTACTCCTTGGTTCGTCGCATCCTTGAGCATGCGAACGCGGACCTGAACGCGGCATGCCCCTTCGACGTGAGCGGTGAAGGACGGGACGTCCTCCGCTTCGCCACGGCACCGGAGGCCATGCCCACCTTGGGGGAAGTGGTGCTCAACCCAACGCGCATCTACGTGGACCCCGTCATCGACCTGCTGCA
>JAYPDK010000042.1:0-14593 GCA_038125145.1 Candidatus Poseidoniaceae archaeon | reverse complement strand
CCCGGTTGGTTCAAGAGCGGTGCAGGGCCGCGGCCGGCCATGGGCCTCATGGACCTCTTTCGACGCACCCCCCGTGGACCGACCACCGCCGATCTCCTTGCACAAGGCGCGCTCGTTGTGGACGTGCGTTCGAACTCGGAATTCAAGTCCGGTCACGTCAAGGGAGCCAAGAACGTGCCATTGAACCAACTCGGGTCCTTCATGCGGCAGCGGAAACCGGCCGACGGCCCGGTCGTGACCTGCTGCGCCAGCGGCATGCGCAGCGGCAAGGCCGCCGCTAAATTTGCAGAGCGTGGCTACACCGTCGTCAACGGCGGGCCATGGACCCGCGTTCAGCGCGAGATGGCCAAGGTTCGCTGAGGGCGGATGGACCTTGAAGGACGGCCGCTTCGGACGGCCATGACGGGGTGGCCGGGCCACATGTGGCTCGAGGGAGCCACGCCCGTTCACCTGACACCCGAGCAACCGCGGCCCGAGCGTCGCCCCCGTGGTCCAGCACGGCGAACCGGTCCGGGCTTCCTGAATCCAGCCATGGCACCGGCCCGAACACGCTCCGTGCTGCTGCTTTCAGACGCGCTGGAGCACGGTTGGCTCGTGCCCGAGGGGGCGCCGATTCGGTGTTTGGACGCGCTCTGCTCCACAGGCGTGCGCATCCGAAGATGGCGTCAAGAAGTCCCCGAAGCGCACGTTCATCGCCTTCACGTGACGGGAAACGACCTCGACGAAGGAGCGCTGGCATGGGCGAAGTCAAGCCTCGAGGCGCATCCAACCGGTCGTCCACGACCCGATCGCGGCCATGAACGTCCGCTGCCTGAAGGTGGGTTTGAGGTCGAAGGCCTTCGCTTCACGCGAGAAGATGCCCGCATCGCCTTGCTGCACGGAGGATGGCAGTGGATCGACCTCGACCCGTTCGGGTCACCCGTGCCCTTCCTTGACGCCGCCCTTCAAGGCATGGCCCGTCGCGGCGTCCTTGAGGTGACCGCGACCGACACCGCCGCGCTCACCGGGTCCAGCGCATCAAGCGCCCGGCGAAGGTACGGCTTTCAGGGACCGGTGGACGGCTATGCGCACGACGATGCCGTCCGCGCCCTGCTTGGCACCATCGCGTTGACCGCGGCCCGCGTCGACCGTTCCATCACCCCGCTGATGGCCCTGTTCGATGGCCACCATGTGCGGGTGTCGGTCCTTGTTCGGACCTCGAAAAACGGGGCCTCCGACGTGCTCGACAGCATCGGATGGCGGGTTCGGGAATCGGACGTCCCGTACCGTCTTGTGCGTCATCCTGACGCCTCCCAGGTGCAGAGAGCGAGCGGCCCGCTCTGGACAGGGCCGCTGTGGGACGAGGCCATCGCTTCTCGCATGACGGTGGAACGGGAACGGGCAATCTGCTCACCGACGCCAGCCGCGCTCGATGCGTGGCGTTCTGCTGGCTTGGTGTGGGACGACGACGACATCGAACACGCGGCCCGGGAAGGTGAACGCACGGTCCGTCACATCGCCGAGGCGGCCTCCCTCATGGCGCGCCCGGCCAGCGACGTGTGGCTGCTTCGCCTCGACGACCTGCCCCGGTGGGCCGGCACAGGCGGCGCGCCAAAAATGTCGAAGTTGCTTGCTGCGCTCAACGGATCTGGCTTCCACGCCGCGAGGGCGCCGGACCTGAACCCAATGTTCGTGACCGATGCACCCTTTGAGCAGGTGCTTGACGCGGTCCGTCGCCTTACATGACCGAAGGGTCGACATCGGCGCCGCCCTGCAATTGCCGGTCGTTGGACGCTCGGGGTGGGAGCACTTCCGCGGCCCGCTCAATCATTTCCCGGACGCTGTCCTCGATGGTGCGCGCGTTCTCGAGAAGTTCCCCGAGCGGAAGGTCAAGTCCCGTCAGATCACCAACGGCCTCGACGGCAATGGCTGCGGCACGGGCGTCGGGATACATCGGGTGCGCTTCGGCGAGCAAGGCGATGATGTCCATTCCCAACCTGTCGCCTTCACCGAGCAGGAAGCCCGTGATGCCCGACACAACGCCTTGACGAATGGGGTCGATGCCCGCGGACGACAAGGCTTCGCGCATGGCCTCAGAGGAGCCGACACCGTACAGGTCACCGCCCTCGAAGTCCTTGTCCGGCCGGAGCAAGCCGTCGATGATGATGAGGCGTTCGAAACCCCCCTTGTCAAACCACTCGAGCACCGTGGTGGCCAGCGAGACGTCCATGTCGTGTTCGAACTGAATCTCGGCGGTGAACACCCCGACCCCTTCCCCTTGGTAGACCCGAACCGGGTGCTTGGGGACCGCGTCCTGAATCAAGGCCACCGCTGGGAAGTCGGCGTTCAGGACCGTGCCCTGTTGGTTCAGGTCGAGGGCTTTGATGATGTGCGACGCGGCGATGACGCCGACCATGCCTGCGTTGGAGAAGCCGCAGATGGCCACCCCGCCTGTACGCGGGTCTGCACCCTTGTTCAGGACAAGGGCATAGGGCTCAAACGGCGATTCCATGCCTCGACCTCGCCTTCGGGTCCACAGGGTCGCTCAAGAATCCTCGCTCGACTCAACCATGGTACTCGGACCAGTCGTCCTGACCAGCCTCACGGTACCACCACACGCCGACCTCGTCCTCGTACCACTCGGTTCCAAACTCATCGACGCTGATGCCGTCGTCGCTCCCATCGTCTGCCACGCTGTCGTCGTCGATGCCACGTCCTTCGGCCTCGGCGACAAGTTCGGAACCCGGTCGCTCTGAGGCCTCCGGCGGCAACTCAGCGAGTTCCTTCCCGCTGGATTGGAGGTCGGCAAGGCTTGACGTCGTGTCGAGGTCAAGCGACGCGTCCGCTCCGGAGGGCGCGGGGGCGCGGTCGAATTCATCGTCAAGGTCGTCGACCGTGAAATCCACACCGTCGTCCCGTCCAGACCGGCCGCGGACGAGCACCATCGTGAGGGCCGCCACCACCAAGCCCACCCCGAGACCGGCCGCGAGCACCATGCCGGAGCCCGAACCCTGGCTGCCGTCGCCCGTGGTGCTTGGACCACCGGTCGTGACGGCTTGAGGCTGCCACTGGAGGGTGAACGCGCCCTCGATGCTGAGGCTGGCGTTCTCTGTGGACGTGATGGTGTAAGGAACGATCACGTCGCGGGTGCCGTCCTCGACCTCGGCCAGCGAGCCCGTCACGAAGAGCGCCCACGACACGCTCGTGGAGCGCACCTGCTGAAGGTCGAAGCGCAGGACGCCTTCCGAGTCGGTGCTCGCCTGCACCTCGATGGTCACGTCGAGGCTGTTGGGGTTGTCAAAGGTGCAGGTTGGCGCTGCGACACGAGCCCCTTCCGTCGCGTCCCTCGAAAGCGTTGTCGAGGCACACGATGAGACGACGAGGTCCAACAGCCCTCCGTCGTTTCCGCCGGTGCCGTTGCCGCCCGTACCACCTGTTCCGCCGGTTCCACCGGTGCCTCCAGTGCCTCCGCTGCCCTCACGCTCGAGCGTGACGACGTGAACGGCGGGGTTTGAGACGACCCATGGCACGTCGGCGTTCTGCGGTCGAACCTCCAGCCGGGCGGCCTCGCTTGAACTCGATTCGTAGGTGTAGGAGCCCCCGTTCATCGTCAAGGCTCCCGAATCCAAGGTGGCTCCGTCGGCGTCGTACAGCGTGTAAGCGAGGTCCACGTAAGGTGCAGCACCGTCCTGCTCGGCCATGACTTCGCCAATGGTGAAGGAGGCGGACCACTGGCCGCTGGCTGGCACTTCCACGATGGTGGGGCCGTCGATCTGCACCTGCACCATCCCGTTGGTGACGAGGGCGTTGCTCGATGCGTTCGTCGGCTGCCGAAGGGGGTCATCGAGCATCGATTCAACGCCAAAGGTCACCGAGATCGGCCCGATGGATTGCGCAAAGGTAGGGTCCCACGCCATGAGGCTCACCTCGTTGATGGGGTTGAAGCGACCTTGAGTGTTGGTTGTCCCTTCCATCATCAGGTCAAGACCGCTTCCCGCATGCTCAAGATGCAGCCACGCCTCGACGCCGGCCAAGGATTGGCCGTTCACGAGGGCCTCCACGGACATCTGAACTGGCCCGTTCAGCGGCAGCAAGGAGGACGAGCCGGAGGACAAACCTCCAAGGAGCACGAGGCTGACCTGAACGTCCTGCACCTGGTCGTTGCGTGGAGCCACGGGGCCTGCCCGCTCAGGAACAACCGTCAGGTTCCCGTATTCGTCCTCGCCAGCCACCCACACGTAGTACTGCGTGCCATCGACAAGCGGCGTCGAAGGGGCGCTCGTGTTGACCACGGCTTCCGTTGCTTCGCCCGCAACGATGCTCGCCACGGGTTGGAGGGCGTGCGGGTCGGCATCGGCTGCTGCGTCGATGAAGATGTGATGCACCACAGCGCTGCTGTCGGACTCAACGTCCCACGTCACCCGAAGGTGACCGCCGGCATCGTCCGGCACGTCGACCGCCGACAGGTTGAGCACGGCGGCTGGGGGGTCCGGATAGGGGATTTCGACGGTCAGCACGTCGGACAGGTTGCTTCGGACACCGTAGATTTGCCGCGAACGAACGGCATAGTCGTACACGGCCCCGAATTCAACCTCCATGTCCATCGTCATGTTTCCACCGACGTTCGCGTAGGGTTGACTCAGGTCGATGTCGGACCCGTTTGGCACGCGGTACACGTCGAAGCCAAGCAATCCTGCACCAAAGTCCGACATGTTCTGCCACCGGATCGTGACGAGTTGGGAGCTGAGGCTTTCCAGCATCAATTCCGGTGCGGGGGGGCGAACGATTTGCGGTGCACCGTCCGTGTAGGGGGCCAGCAGGTCCGTGATGCGGAGCACACCGGGCTGGGTGCTGTTGAAGGGGAAGGCAACGCGGAAACTGCCGCTTCCGGTTTCCATTCGCTGGTTCATCAGGTTCGACAGGTTGCCGATTTCGGACGGGTTCTCGTCCACGACAAAGCGGGCATCGTACGCGATGTCGATGAGCGTGGTGTTGAGGAGGCCAGAGCCCGTGCTGTTCAGGGTGAAGGCGGTTCGGACCATGGAGACGCCGTAGCCGTCGGAGGCTCCTGTTTGCGCGGCGAGCACGCCGGTCAAGGAGTTCTTAACCGCCCCGATCATGTCCTGAGCCACCAAGGGCCCGTGCACGCTCGACGTCTCGCTTCCTGCGTAACCGGACGCCGAAAGTTCCTCCGTGCCGTCGCCCTCGACGTCGAGGCCAATCCGGTGCCATCCGCCAACGAAGATGCCCGCTCCGGACTCCCCGGCGGCGACGACCTGTTCCATCGTGCCGTCGCCGTCGATGTCGGCGAACATGATGTCCCGAGGCACGCTCCACGGCTCAAGCAACAACGGTGACACGAGGTCCAACCCGGTGCCGTTGGAATGGCGCATCGAGATGTTTCCTTCCAGCGTGGCAGCGTTTCCGTCACCCGAGCCGGGGTTCGGCATGAACAGGCTTGGTACGCCGTCGCCGTCGTGGTCACCGAAGGTGGCGTTGTTCGTCGAAAAGGGTTCGAACGCGGTGTAGGTCTCGCTGTCCCAGCTCGTGGCGTTGCGGAGCGCAACGACGTGGGAAAATCCGCCGCCTCCAGACACGAAGTCAATTCCTCCATCGCCGTTGATGTCGGTGGCCAAAAATCCGCTTCGGATGTCGTTGAAGGTGTTCGGGCCGGCCGCGAGGTTCCGGCCGTCCCAGGTCACGGTGTGGCCACGCCACGTGTTCCCGCCCCACCCTCCGGAGGACACGACGACGATGGTCGAGGTGTTGGTTTGGTTGTCGGTGACCCCGACCCACATGTCCTGCAGGCTCGCCCGGTTTTGTCCGCGGTACAGCGTCACCGTGGCCTTGGTGAGGAAGCCGGTGCCGAGGGGCGAGAAGGGATAGAGGCCCACGATGCCGTTGTTGTTCGTGCCGCCGCCCCAGCCTCCCCCGCCACCGTGGTAGGTGATCACATCGTCGATGCCGTCGCCGGTCAAGTCGGCCGCCCAGGCACCACGCAGCCCCCCGTCCACGGACAAGTTCATCCTCGGGTCCCATCGAACGTGGGGAAGGTTCGGATCGAGGGCCGGCGTGGCGTTGGTGAGGTTGGCAGTGCTGTTGCCCGTCGAGTTTCCTGTCGTGTTGCCCGTGCTGTTTCCACCAAGGCCGGTGAGGTTCAGCGCGCTGGCGTTGGAGAGGTGCATGCAGACGGCGGTGTCCGACGGGTTCCAAGTGAACACGTCCTGACGGGAGTCGTTGTTGAAATCACCAAGCGAAAAATCGGTTGCGTTCCCGCAGGTGGGCACCCACGACGACATCGTCAGGGAGCGCGTGGTGAGGTTGTAATCGATCACGGCGAAGGAGGTGTTGTTGACGTTCGGGTTGGTGGACCGCGCAAGCACGACGACTTCGTCGCCTCCGTCACCGTCGACGTCGCCCGCACGCATCTCTTCGAACCCGCCGGTGAGGATGAAGTCGGTCGTGACCGCTGGGGTGAAGGTGACGTTGAGCGATGCGGAGGTCAAGGTGGCGCCTTCGGGCAGCAGCACGTCGCTGGTGAGGGCGGTCCCGTTGCTTCGGTTGTAGGCCAACGAGTCGACCGAAGCGCCGTGGTCGAAGGTGTCCTGATGCCCAAGGTCACCGTAGCCTTGTCCCGAAAAGGCCCATTCGTAGGTGCCGTCCTCGTTGATGTCCAGCCACACCTGTCCCGGGGTCATGTCGGCGTCGTCGACGTCAACGGCGAACGTGAAGTCGGAAAAGGTGACCTCGCGGGGAACGTCAACGCCCACGCTGTTGTTCATCACGCTTCCATCGAGCCCGATGAGGGTCGTGCTCAACCCGGTGTCAAAGGTGCTCAACACGCCGTTCCCACCACCTGCAGCAACGGGTGTGACGGGCACCATGCTCAACAGGAGCAGGCCGACGAGCGCTGCGGCGCGACGGGACGAGGGGTGAACGTGAGGGTTCATGCAGGGATTCTGCTCGTTCTGACTTCATATGCCTCTCGCATCCATGGACGGTGGCCTGCAGGTCGTGGGAGGTTTCGCGTTCCACGGGAATGCTGAACCCTTAAGGCGGCTGCGCGTTGGGCCCAAATCGATGAGCGACGGTCTTGTGCACATCACCGCCGGGGACCTCCACATCGAGGTGTCTGGAACGGTGGAAGACGTCGAAGAACGCATCGCTGAACTCCAAGAGGACGGCACGTGGTCGATGGTGCTGGACCACCTGCGTCAAGCCCGGGAATCCGCCCTTGAAGCCGCGGCGGACGCCATCGGGAAGGCTGGACTGCCCGAGCGCGGAACGGCCTTCCGGCAACTCCTCACCGGCTCCGCGATCGACCGGAAGCCGGACCAGGTGCTGGCGGCCATCCATTACCTGAGGGAGGTGGAAGGCGAGCACGACTCTCCGCCTCGCGTGGTCTCCCGCTTGTTCGAAGACGCCGGCATCGAGAGCCCGGGCAACATTTCGCTCTACATCAACCGCCTTCGGGAGCGAGGCCTCCTCGAAATCCCCGAATCGGGAGGGGGGAAAAACCGCTACGTGGTGCTGACGGCAGCGGGACGCACCCATCTGGACGAGCACACGGGGTGAAGGCATGGTTATGTCCTCGTAGGGCGATGACCCGCGGGACGGCCCGTCGGACACGGCCGACGTCTTGGATTGGTCCTTCCAAAACCGAGCAGGGGCCTTGCTGCGTGGAGGGCGGCACCGAGGGTCCACCTTCCGAAGGGCGATCCTCGACGGGGCCGACCTGACGGAAGCGGATTTCACGGACTGTGACTTTCGTCGCGCCTCGATGGTCGAAGCGGACCTGATGAAATCGGCCTTTGATGGAGCAGACCTCCGTGGCGCGGACCTGCGCAAAGCCAGGCTCAACCTCTCCAACTTCAGGAACTGCCAACTTGCAGGCGCGGACCTGCGCGGGGTGCGTGGAAAATACGCCATCTGGCAAGGCAGCGATTGGTGGAACGCCACCCTCGATGAAGGCCTTGAGAAGGCCTTGGCGAAGAAATGGCCTCGGCCCGAACCGTGATTCACTCCTCTTCCTTCGGCTCCAAGGCGAGGCGCGCCCGAACGTTGAGCAACGGCAGGGCCGCGACGGCGAGGCAGAGCCCGCTCGACACGCCGCACGCCAGCGTGACGTGCCACTGCGTATCGACCAGCAGCCCTTCCATGGTCGCCTTCGCTGCGTCGTGGAAGCGGAAGCCCGCCAGCGTGGCGCCGACCGTGGACACCAACGCACCGGCAGACGCCAAGCGTGGACCCCAGAGGCGCAGCCGAAACAAGCCAACAGCGCCGACCAGCACCAAGGCCATCCCCACGGTCAGCGACCACCCCCGAAGGGCGTACGCACCGTTGGCTCGCGCCAGGTCGTGGAAGGCCTCGTACTGTTCAACGGTGACCTCGTCGCCGCTCAGGTTCGGCGTTTTGATCGTGGTTTCGACCTGCTCCAACGGGAGGTCCTCCACCATCCCCTGACGAAGCGCGTCCACACCGGTCAGGCCGAGCAACACCGCACCAAGGACGAGGATGACGGCCACGTTGCGTGGCCCGCTTGTGTCCGGTCGAAGCGCGATGGTTGGCCCAGCCATGCTTAGGCCTCCTCAGGAGGCGTGCAGGCCTCGAGGTGCCGGCGAAGGTCCTCGGGCACGGGCCGAACGGACATGTCGTCCATGTGCACCCCAACCGTCACCTGCCGGGACGTCCACACGAGGTTCCCGAGGTCGTCCTCCAACCGGTACCGCCACACCACGCTGCTTGTCCCCACAGACTCGATCCACATCGTCATCACCGCGGTGCGGCCGTAGCGGAGCGGCCCGTGAAAGGTCGAGGCGATGTCGACCACCGGGTAGCCCAACCTCCATTCGTACAGCATCTCATGGTATTCAACGCCGCACATCAGGACCCAGGCTTCCTCAAAGCACCGGTGTGCGAGGTCGTAAATGCGTGGATAGAACGCGATGTCGGCCATGTCAATCATGGGAAAATCGACGCGACGACGCACCGTGACCGCCATGGCCACGGGTGCGGGACGTCGCCCTTGAAGGCTCGTCGAAAACCCGACCCGTCGGCCTTATATCCAAAGGTCCGGTCGCCGCGTTCAAGGCCTGTTAGGGTAGTCTGGATATCCTTCATCCCTGCGGAGGATGAGACCCGTGTTCGAATCGCGGACGGGCCGCCACCCCTTCTGCTGAAGTCAACCAACGCGCCAGTTGACCTGCTCCCAGCCGCGCGCTTCGGCCTCCTTGACCAGTGCACCTTCAGGATTGACGGCGATGGCGTGCCCGCATTCACGCATGAACCAACTGTCGGCATGCGTGTTGCCGTAGGCCCAACAGAGGGCCAGGTCGTGCCCGTTGGCTTCGGCGTCCGCCATCACCACGGGCACCTTGCCCTTCCTCCTGGGGACGGACCAACCGCGCTCTGAGCCGGTCAGCCGACCGGACCGGTCGGCGGGACCGCAGCCGTAGGTCGCATCCATGCCCAACCGTCGCCCCATCGCCTCGGCCATCGGAGCGACCGTCGCGGTGACGAGCACGAGGCGGTGGCCTTGCTCCCGGTGCCATGCGAGCCGGTCGTGCGCGTCCTTGGGGACACGAGGCATGAGCACCTCCTCGGCCAGTTCGTCGGCGAGGGAGGCCAGCACAGCCCACGATGCTCCGGTGAAGTGGCCACGGTTCCTCAACGCGTCGTAGGGCGCTCGGCCGGTCAGCAGTCCGGCCATGGTGCGTACGGTCCAGGCCGTAAGGCCGAGCGGAAGGCGCCACGGTCGACGCTTCAGCAAGGCGCCCGTCAGCGTCTTTTCGCTGGAGGCATCGAGCAACGTGCCGTCGAGGTCGAAGTACGCCGCCACGGACGTTGCGGCCTCCCCCATGGGCTGGCCTTGCGCTCGCCTGCGATTGACCTTGCGTCGCTCATCGGTCCTCGGGCACGGCTGAGGATCCAATTTCACCGTAGACGCGACGACCTGCAATGTGGTCCTGCCACCACGTCAAGCGGTCGGCGAGGTGGCGTGGGATGAAGAAGCCGATCTTGCGGGGTGTGAGGCCGTGGTTGCGCATCGCGCGGTCGTTCGCAAGTTCGGCGACGATGGATTGGGCAGAGCATCCTGGATTGGCCAAGACGAAGCGAAGCACCTCGTGCTTCAATCGTTCCAAGCGCGCTTGCTTCTGGCTGCCTTCCCCTGTCCTTCGTGGCATAGGCCGGAAACCATCTGCTACCGCCATAAGGGTCCTGTGGGACCTCCCACAGCCCTACGCGGTCAATCGACGTGCACGGGCAGGGTCGTCTTCCAGTTCGCGTTGGCCAGTTTCTTGGCCTTGCCGTCGGCGATGATCGGATGGATGATGTTGAGGCGCCCGTGCATGCCCGTGACCGCGAACTTGACGCGGAGCGTGGCCGCGCGGTCCGCCATCATGGCGTTGATCTGCTCTTGGTCGAGGGTCACTTCGGCCATCGTGCTGCCGTCCGTGCTGCTGAGGATGGACAGCGTGGTGTGTTGAAAGTGAAGGGAAGGGCGGAAGTCCCAGTCGTCGGGGTGCGCCATCTGGACGGTCACGTCCAGCGACAGGCCATCTCGGATGCCGACCCGGCTGACCTCGACCTGCTCCACCATGTCGACCGTTCCCTCCCAGCCATCGGGCCTTCATAGCCTTGTCCAAGCCACCGACGGTCTCATTCGTAGGCGACTTCCACCAACCGGGGGACGAGGACCGTGATGCGGACCTCAAGGGTCCAGTCGTTGCCGGGGTCTGGGTCAGGTGCGCCAGGGAGCAACCCGTCGGGATCGGCTTGGTCCGCCACCACGGTCCAACTCCAATTGCCCTGACCGAAGCGTGCGCCCGGTTGGTTCAGGATGCGAGCGAGGACCTCGTCGGCCGAATCGCCCTCGAAGACGCCAGATTCAGGCAGGGGGTTGAGGTCCTCTTTCTCGAGCGTCGCGCTCGCAGGTTCGTTCCGCGTCACGTTGCCCGTGGTGGTTTGCGCGCTCGCATCCCAGCCGCTGGCAGGAAGTTCAAGCATCAGCGTGAAATTGTCGTACGGAAGCAAAACTTCGCTTTCCAGTTCGAGCACCGCTTCGAAGGCCATGACGCGCATGCCCACGGCAGGCAGGTGCTCGGTGCGCCACCGCTCGCCTTGGTCGAGGTAGCCTTCCCACGACTCGGAAACGGTCTGCTCGTCCCATGCGAGGGTGAAACGACGGGTGGTGACGTTGACCTCGAAACCTTCGCTCACGACGCCGCCGTCCGCGTCGCTGACGGTCAGGCGCCCTCGCAGCAGCCCGCTTTCGGAGGTGGGCAGCAGGACGTCAGGGGTGATGGCGTCCGCATCGTCGTCGGGCACGCCGTTGCCGTCCGCATCCGTCAGCACGTCGAGGTCCCACGAGAAGGACAAGGGGCCGCCTTCTGGGTCGGTCGACGCGCTGGCGTCGAGGAGCGCCGTGTCGCCTGCCCGCACCTGCGTCGGCAGGTCAAGGACGAGGTCGGGGGCACCGTTCACCGTCACGGAGGTGGTCGCTTCGTCCGTGCCGCCTTGGTCGTTCGTCACCTCGACGGTGATCGTGTAGGTGCCAAAGGCATCGTACCGGTGCGACGTGAAGCCGATGAGCGTCTCTGAGGACGTCCCGTCCCCAAAGTCCCACGACCAGCCGGTGAGGACGCCTTCCACGGGTTCGGAGGCACGGGCATCGAGGGTCACCATCTCCCCGGCCTGAATGAGGGCGGGGTAGGCCTCAAGGGACGCCCGTGGGTTGGTTGTGCGGTCGAGGACCTCCGTGCAGCCGGGCAGGAGGAGGCTTCCGAGGAGCAGCATCAGCAGGGCCGCGCTGCTCAGCGAGGAGCGGGCCACGACCATGCGGTTGAGGTGGCGCCTCCCTTTCTGAACCGTGCGGTGCGGTGCACGACCGTGGACCACGTTCGCGACGGCTCAGTCAAGGTCCACGTGCTGCGGAAGGTCGCCGTCGATGGAGGCACGTTCAAGCGGATCGTCAAGCCCGTCAAGGTCCTCGTGCACAACCACGTTGACGTCGTGATGATCCACGGGAGGGGACGGTTCTGCCTCCAAGAGCACGTCCACGTCGACGGTTCCCGCATCGTACTCTGGCGTCGGCACGGGTTCGGGCACCACGTCCTCCATCGGCTGAACGTCGCCCTCGAGCAGCGCAGCGGCGGCCGTGACGCGCTCCTTCCGTGCCTCGTCCATCTTGGCCACGTCCGCGGCGGTGAAGGCGTCCCGAACCGCCTCGACGTCCGGCGCGTCGGCCTCAACGCGTCGCCTCCACCACCTGCCCATGACCGTGCGTTTGGGCAGGCACCCATCAAGGTGCGGGGGTGGTCAGGTTGAAGGGGGGTCGTACAGGACTGCCGCGCATGGCCGTGGACCCCCTCGCAGGCGAGCGTGTGCTCGCCTTCGACCTGGAGACCACGGGCATCTCCACGCGTTCGGACCGCATCGTGCAGATCGCCCTGCTTGGCACCGAGGCCGACGGCAGCGCCGTCGGCATTGAGCGCTTGGTGGACCCACGTCGACCCATCCCCATGGCCTCCAGCCGCGTTCACGGCATCTACGACCGGGACGTTCGAGGCGAACCGACCTTTGCGGACCTCGCCGACGAACTGCACGCCCTCATTGAGGGAGCCGTCGTGGTGGGCCACAACGTTCGCCGCTTCGACATGGCCCTGCTCACGGCCGAATACATGCGCTTGGGTCGTCTCCCTCCCCGGCCGAAGGCGGTCATGGACACCCTGGAAGTGGCCCGTCGCCTCAAGGTGGGCCGGCCCCACAACCTCGGGTCCTTGTGTGCACGGCACGGCATTCGGCTGGTGAAGGCGCACACCGCGGGAGCAGACGCGCTCGCCTCGCTTGGGCTGCTGTGGAGGATGATGGAACGTCACCCCCAACCCTTTCGCCGCTCGGTGGACGAGATTGAGCATTGGATGATGCACGGTGAAGGGCGCCGTGACGCCAGCGAACTCGGGCGCGGCTTGGTGGACCTCGAGCCCTTCGATGCCGACGGTCGAATCCGCATCGATGGCGACCACCTCGTCCTGGCCTTCGGACGGCACCGGGGCCGGACCGTCGCTGAGGTGGCTCATGACGACGCTCCCTACCTTCGCTGGCTGACGTCACCTGCGGGAGGCCTGTCGACCGAGGACCACGCCCGCCTGAACGAACGCTTGCAGGCATCAGGCATCGGGGATTGGTGACCAGGCCAACACGTCGCACCAGTGCCCAATCCGCCAGTCCGTTCCACGTGCCAAGGCAGAGCCAAGGAAGATCGGTCCGGCCGCATCCTGCTCCATCAAGGCGTCCAACCGATCGATGCTCGACCCGGTGAAGGTCACCGAGAGCCGCCCTCCGCCGTCGCCGAGCCGGCCATCGGCGTCGAAGACCTGCCGCTCGGCCTGAACGGTGGAGGACCCCTTTGGGCGGGCAACAACCCGCACGACGGCGTCACGAAACTCCCCGTCGTCGAGCCGCCCCTCGTCTTGGCGCCAGCGGAGCCAATGCGGGCACCACGCCTTCCAATCGCAAAATCCGCCGCAACTGGATTCACCGGGGGTGGCGTCCGCCGGAGCCTCGCTCGGGATGGTGGCCTCCCACGCGAGGTACGCGTCCTCGAGGACGCCGTCCTTCGACGCCACCCAGGTCGTGCGGTCGACCGTGTACCACCCTTCGGCACGGACGACGGGAGCGCCCGGGTTGTTGGCCATCAGGATGTCCCGATAGAAGCGAAGTTGACGGTCCACCTCGGGCTTCAACGCCCCTTCCGGTGCTCGACCCGTCTTGAGGTCCGCCACCACCCACGCCGTCGTCGTGCCGTCGTCGGCCACCTCCTCGAGCAGCAGGTCGACGCGCCCGCCAAGCCGGCCGTCGCGCGAGATCACCTCGCCCTCCACAACCAGCACGCGTTCCTGCACCCTCGACCACAAGGCCACGGTGACCCGATCGTGGTCGAGGCCTTGGACGCCGACCCAGCGAAGCAGCAGGTCGATGCCGCCCCGCTGTCCGTCAAGGGCGTCCGACCATCGTTCCTCCTTCCACCGAGGATGTCGCGGCGTGGCGTGAAAGGCCGCTTTTTCTTCGGCCCATCGGTCCCGCAGAAGACGCTCGCCCTCTTCGGGCAACCACCCCATGCTCGCGCGCGGACGGTCCGTGAGGTCGAGGTTCAGCAGGTCTTCGATGGAGGCGTGCACCGCCGTGCCCAAAGCAGCGGCCATGCCCGTTTTCCTGGGGAGGCCTTGCTTGCTCAGCCAATGCATCCGCGGGCAGGTCTCGAACCGGTTCCACGAGGAGGGGGAAAGACGGTGCTCGCCCTCCATGCTCGCCTCCTGCTCCGAGAGGTCATGAAGCCTCGGTCCGGACGCCGGAAGGGTTGAATCCCTCAGGAGACGACCGATGCTCATGACCGGTCCAATCGTTCGGGTTCGAGGCGATGTCGAACTCAAGAACGCGCTGGTGATCACGTGCTTTCCCAGCGTGGGGATGGTGACGCCGATCGTGGCCAATTACCTCATCGAAAACCTCGGTCTGGAGTACATCGGTGGCGTCTTTGACTCCCGCTTGCCCGCCGTAGCCATCGTCGAAGACGGGTGGGCCCTCCCCCCGGTCCGTGCGTACGGCGGAAGCC
>JAYPDK010000041.1:0-16202 GCA_038125145.1 Candidatus Poseidoniaceae archaeon | reverse complement strand
TCCATCATCGACGCCGCGACGAGGCTCGTGTGGAAGGACCACGACCTCTTCGTTGCCTACACCTCCGACGGCAACGTTTGGGGTCCCGCTGGGCCCCCGGGAGAGGCCTTGGCCTTCCTGACGTCCAGCGCGCCCTTTGACCTGAGCCCCACGTGGAACATCGCCATCGCCGTGCTCGTGCTGCTGCTTCAAGCAGGGCTCATCTGGTTGGTTGGCGCGGCACTGTTCAACGGGAAGGAGATCGCGTGACCCCTCCGGACCGGTTCCTCGGCGACCTCGCCGGCCTCTGGCGCCTGCACGACCGCCCCTTCCTGCGCGGGTTGACGTGGGATTGGTGGTGGTGGCTGGTCATGCTGGACGACGAGGACGGACGTCCTTCCGGTCGGCAACTGATGACGCTGTGGTCCACAAAGGACGCGCCCCTCGTTGAGGTGAACGGTGAGGCGTGGCGGCCAAAGGGTCGACCTGGGCTCGACACCGAGGGAGCGATGGCCCTCGACGGCATGGTGTGCGCGTGGTGGTTTGACGGCACGCGCATGCACGACGCCATGCTTGCGGAACAGTGCAGCATGGTCGTGCTGCCTGCGAGCCACCCCGCATGGCCCTCGGACGCGGTGGCATCCGTACCTGGGGCGGGTGCGGTGGTTCCATTGCTGGACGGCGACCTGAGCATGGGGTTGGTGGACGATGCCTCCGCGTTTTGGCTGACCCTCGACCCGATGCCGGAAGGGGCGCCGTTCACGCATCTTGACCTGACCTTGCGTCCGCTGAGCGAACGCCTCTCCACGGCTCGGCAAGCCACGGCCACCTACGCGGCCGGCATGGGCTACGACATCCTTCGGCTGCACGGGACCACCGCCGAAGGTCACATCGATGGTGAAGCGGTTCGAGGCACGGCGTATTTCCAGAAGGTGAAGGTGCAAGCCCCCTCCGTGCCGTGGTACTGGGGGGTCCTCCACTTCTCCGATGGGACGTACCTCGACTGGTTCCTCCCCCACGTGGCACCGACCGTCAGCAACCTCGACGCGAAGCCTTGGCGCAGGCGGGACCACGGTCACATCGCCTTGAGCGAGGGAGGCCTGCTCCATGATGCAGCGCGCGGCCATACCGAACGCTTTGCTCGGGTGGAGGTCGGCAAGGTCGAGGAAAACGGGCTGCCGGTGTTCACCGTGAAGGTCTGGAACGGTCGGGTTCGTGTGCACCTCGTTGCCGCCGCCCTCGACCGCGCGCATTGGACCTTCGACCAGCCCACCCGGGCCGGCCTTCGGAGCCACCTGACCTACAACGAATATCCCCTCGACGTGCGGTACCTTCGCCTTGAGGACGAACGTGGGGTGCGCACCGAGAAGGAGTTCGAGTGGATCCGCGGGAACGCGGAGCACGCATGGGGCCTCCTTCACTGACCTCGTCGAGGAAACGTTCATGTCAAAGCCGTGACCATGTATTTCCGGTCACCATGAGCGAGGATGCTGGTTCACCCGACGCTTCCGACCTCGAAGCCCCCGCCTCGACACCGAGCGCAGCGTTGCCCGCGGCTGCGTCGAACAGCGATGCGGCCCTGAAGAAGAAGTTCAGAACCATCACCGGGGAGGAGATCCTCTCGCATGTCCGCCCCTCCTTCTTCGGGTTCTTCGGGCATTACGTGCTTGCACTTGCCCTCTTTGGCCTCCACTGGTTGTTCGCCGGCGACACGATGCGCACCCTCGTGGAAGGCGACGGCGGAAGTTCGCTGTTCGGCTTCCTTGCAGGCGTGCTGGCCAACGACGTCACCTTCACGGGAGCCCTTCTGGCCCTCACTTGGTTCAACCGGATGCTGAACGGGAACACCTCAAACCGCTGGCTGACCACGTGGCTGCTGCTTGCGAGCCTTGCCCCCCTGCTCACCGTGCTCGACAACTGGCTGGCCGCACTGCTCGGGGAGTCCTATCCAACGGTGATGGGATGGGATGGCCTCCTTCCCACCTACAACCACTTCGTGGCGGGCCTGTTCTTCGC
This sequence comes from Candidatus Poseidoniaceae archaeon, assembly GCA_038125145.1. GTDB lineage: Archaea > Thermoplasmatota > Poseidoniia > Poseidoniales > Poseidoniaceae > MGIIa-L3. Next base: position 14,207 of record JAYPDK010000041.1, on the reverse strand, counting down.
GGGGATGCTCGTGCTTTTGACGGCGTGGTACCAGCGTTCCTTCCATTACGCCATCACCACCGACGCCGTGATTTTTGACCACCGTTTCCTCCTCGTTCGAGGCAACCGTCGCATCCTGTTCGAGAAGATCTCCGAAATTCACGCGAACCGGACCATGATGGGGACGCTCCTCGGTTTCGCCACCATCACCCTCCTGACCGATTCCGGCCTCGGCGTCGGAGAGGAAACGCGTGGCATCGCAGCGGGGGCTGCCGCGGGTGATCTCGCTCGGCCGAACGCCGACGACACCACCGCGGAGCGTGCAGGCAAGACCCTGCTGCGTCGACTGATTGGCCTCATCTTCTACCAGCGCACGGTGACGACGCTCGACCATGACCCAAAGCACTCGTTCTACAACGTCCGAAAGGCGAACGACCTCAAGCAGCAACTCGATGAGATGCAGAAGCGGCACAGCCAATCCTCCCAGATCGCCGACCTGAAGGCCTCCTTGGAGAACAAGGCCTGAGCGTGGCTTTGAAGTGGGTCGTGCCTCAGGCAAGCCTGAGGGAACACCATGTCCGAGGAACTCATCCGCCCCGCGCTCGACCTGTACGCCGAAGGAAACCTCGAAGGCGCCGTCGAGATGCTCGACACCCTTCGACAGAAGCATGCAGGCGAGGCTGTGGTGCACCACACCTACGCTGAATTGGCAAACATCCTGAACATGGAGGCGCAGGACGACGTCGTGCCGGGCATGAAGATCATGCTCGCGTACAAGAAGGCCATGGAACTCGACGAAGAAAACGACGAGTACATCGCCGATTTCGCCGATTTCGCCTTGGAGTGCAACCGCATCCCCCAAGCCGTCAAGGAATTTTCACGATACGCCACGCGGCTGGAGATGGCCGACATTCCGTACGACGACCGCCTGTACAACGCGGCCCGCAACCTTGTCGACCGGATCGAGGTCGTCGACCCCGAGCGCTCTTCGGACATGGCGAAGCCGTGGCTTCAGCAAGCGCTGATGTGGGCCATCGGTGGTCTTGGGTTCACGCCCGAAGAGGTCGTCGACATCCTTCAGTCGTCCTGAGGCTCGTCGATGCAGCCCTTGGTGCACCTCGCGGTTCGCGTGGGCTACCTTGGGGACGCCTTTCACGGCAGCCAGGTGCAACCGGACGTTCGCACCGTACAGGGCGAGCTGCAACGCGTTCTCGCCTCGCTCGGGTGGTGGGACGCGACGCGGCACCTCATGGTGCTCGGTAGCCGAACGGATGCAGGGGTCCACGTCCGTCGCAACGGCGGGCTCCTGACCCTCGACCGGGACCTCTGGGAGCGCACTGGCGCCAGGAAGGTGGTGCGGGCCATCGACGACCGCCTGCCCGAAGAACTCCGGTTGCTCGACGTCCACGAAGTGCCCGAAGGCTGGAACCCCCGCCTCGCGCTGCATCGGGTCTATCGGTACCGCCTCGAAGGCATCGAAGGTTGGCGTTGCGAGGACCCCGACCTGTTCCAGCAGCACCTCGACCACTTTGTCGGAACCTACGATGCGCGCAACATGGCTCGGCTCGAGGAGGGCAAGGACCCGATGCGTACGGTCCTGTCCGCCACGCCATGGTCGGTTGGGGGTCGCGTCGTGGGCTTCGAGATCGTCGGCTTGGCCTTCCTGTGGAACCAGGTCCGCCGCACCGCGATGGCCGTGCACGGCCTGCAAACGGGTCGATTGACGGAGGCCGAGGTCCGTGCCGCCATCGACAGGCCCGAGGTTCCTGCCGATTTCGGCGTGGCCCCGCCCGAATGGCTGGTCCTTTGGGACGTGGTGTGGAGCGAACTGGACGCGGGGCCGCATGACCTTGTCGAGCGCCTTTGGGCGTCCCCTCCGACCTTCGCCGGTGGCGGGGAGCGCACGATGCGACGGCGGTGGTGTGCTGGCGCCAAGGCGGAGGTCGCAGCCATGCTGCAGCACGAATGGTCCCGGCTTGGCCGGCTTCCGTCGCCGTGATCACGACAGGCGAAGGTGAACGGCGTCCCCGTCCTCCACGCCGAGCGTTTCCCGAAGGAACACATCAGCGATGATCTCAACCACGTCAACGTGGCGCGTCAGGTCGGGGATGAGGACGGCGCAGGCCACGCCCTCGCCTTCACCACGACCGATGTGGCCAAGGAAGGCGGTGGCGCCCCCGAAGGAGACGCCATCGCGCAGGAATCCACGCACGCGGTGGGCGAGGATTCCCTCCACGTCCACGTTTCGAGCGTTTTCCCGGAGGTCGTCGTCTGCATCGAGGGTGTCGAGGCCGGCGCGTTGGCGCAAGGCCATGTAGCGAACCAGGTCGTCCCCATGGACCTGCACGTTGAGCGTTCCAGGCCACGCCGTTCGTCCAAGAAGTCCACGAAACTGGTCTTGGTAGTGCGGTTGGGCCATGAACTTCTGAGCGCGCCCGAGGCCGCTCGTCACCGTCCCGTTCATGTCCATGGCGCGGCGGCACGCCGGCGGCTCTTGAAGGCCTGCCCTGCCTCAGCAGGCCGGAGCGGGAGGCTCAAGAACCGCAGCGGGAAGGGAGATGCGGAGAGCACGATGCCCGGGGACCTTTCGTGGATGCAGACCCGTCACGACGAACTCGCCGAAGGGTCCCTGCTGTGGGAACCCCCGACCCTTGAGGGTCCCAACAGGCCGCGGTGCACGATGGAGGGGCGCGAAACCATCATGCTCTCCGCGAACAATTACCTGAACCTCACCACCCATCCGAAGGTGGTGGAGGCCAGCATCGCAGCGACGCGTGCCTATGGCGCGGGAAGCGGCTCCGTGCGCGCCATCGCGGGCACGATGGACCTCCACCTCGAAGCGGAACGGGCCGTGGCGGATTTCAAGGGAGCCGAGGCTGCGCTCATCTATTCGGCCGGCTACACCGCCAACGTTGGCCTGATTCCAACCCTTGTGCAAGGTCCGCAGGACGTCATCATCAGCGACGCGCTCAACCACGGCTCCATCATCGATGGTGTCCGCTTGACCAAGGCAAGCAGGGCGGTGTACGGCCACAACGACATGGGCGAACTGGAAGCGGTATTGAAGCAGCATCAGGACGCCGACAGAAAACTGATCATCACCGATGGCGTCTTTTCCATGGACGGTGACATCGCACCGCTTGACGACATTGTTCAGCTCGCTGAGGAGCACCATGCCATGATCCTCGTGGACGATTGCCACGGTGAAGGCGTGCTCGGGGAAGGCGGCCGCGGCATCGTGGATCACTTCAACGTCCACGGGAAGGTGGAGTTCGAAATCGGTTCCTTCTCGAAGGCCCTCGGGGTGCAGGGCGGCATCATGGCCGGCTCTGAATTGAGCCGAAGCCATGCCCTCAACCACTCGAGGTCCTGGCTCCTGTCTGGGTCGCAACCGCCGGGCGTGGCCGCGGCCCAGAAAGCGGCCATCGACGTCCTCGTCAACGAGCCCGAGCACCACCGGCGCCTGTGGGACAACACCGCCTACTTCCGCGGGGAACTGCAGAGCATGGGCTTTGACACTGGTCTGTCGGAAACGCCGATCATCCCCATCATGTGCGGCCCGTCGTCGACGGCGAAGGCCCTTTCCTCAGCGCTCGGCGAGGAGGGCGTCATGGCGGGCGCCATCGTTTTCCCCATGGTCGCACGGGACGCGGCGCGGGTCCGGACCCAGATGTCCGCAGGGTTGAGCCGTGAGGACCTTGACGAAGTCCTCCGGATCTTGGAGCGGCTCGGTCCACAACTGGGACTGATCTGAGGCTTATTCTTCACCGTCGCCTGCTTCGAGGGCGTCGAGCACGTCCTTGAGGTCGGAGTCATCGTCAACGACCCGCACGACGGAGTCCTCGCTGCTCGGCGTGTCGAGGTCCACGCCGGCAAACGGGTCCTGCCCGTCCTCAAGCATGCAGAGCAGCCGCCAGCGAGGGGCCCAACTGAGGTGGACGTACAAGGGGCCCGGGAGGAGGAGGAGGAACCACACGAGGAACGAAGGGACCTGCACAATGTCGCTCACGTTCACGCCGAGCAAGGTCAGGCCAACGAAGGGCATGGCGTAGAGCACCGAGCGCATCGGGGCCACCGGATGACGGCCCGTTAGGCGGACGATGATGACGGACGCGAAGCCCAATCCCATGCAGGAGGCGAGCAGGAGGGACGTGTGGTAGATCCACGTTGGGACCCAGATGCCATCGGGGTACCCAAAACGGTACGGGAGGATCAGCGCGAGGGAGACCAGAAGGCCGTAGAACCCTGAGACGTTGGCCGGATGGTTCACCCACATGGGCAGGCTGGCGAAGCGCCGAGAGAGGGAGGTGCCGAGCAGCATGTCGGCTTCGTGCCCTTCCAGTTCCCGGAGGCGGGCACGCCACCCCTCCGACGTCATGACCCGAGGCCATCGGGCGCGGATATGAAGATGCAGGGGCGATGGTTGCTCAAAGTGTCGATTCACCGTCGTCCTTCCGTCCAGCGTCCAACCATCGGCTCAAGGCCGAACCTTCCTCAAGCGACTGTTCGGGTTCGGGCCAGGATCGCTCGAGCAACGCCGTGTCCGCAGCCGCGCGTCGTCGTTCTTCCTCTTTCTCAGCATCGAAACCGTTGACGGCGTCCCTGAGCGCCAGCGCGTGGTTCAGCACGGCCATCCATCGGTGCAGCCGACGGTCGCTGGCGGAGGGCCAGCGGCACAGCACGTCCCACGGGTCTGCATCTTCGATGACCTGCGGTTCACCCAACAGGGGGTCCCGCCCGATCCGGCATCGGATGTCGCCCACGAGGTGCCACCTCCCGTTGGCGTCGCATACCATCACGTCCGCCCTGCCCAAGGCTTCGTCGAGCACCCAGGGGTGGTTGGCGTTGACCGCCACAGGGGTTGGCTGCGCACGGAGGTGGTGGACGAGGCCGGTGGCGAAGGTCAGGACGGTCGCTGCGCCAAGGGCCAGCGTTGGTGTTCGGAGGTCCGTGAGGGCGATGCTGCCAAGCCAAGCGGCGAGCACGATGGTGCCAGCGATGGACCACGCGCGGGGGGACGTCCAAGGCCCATCTTGAGCGGCCTCCGTGTGGTCCACCCGGACGAATTCGAGCGGGAGGTCGCTCATGCCTCGTCCTCCATCATCGGCATGCCGACGTCCACGTACGGGCGCTCACAGGCGTCTGCATCCTCCGCAAACGGGCGCAAGCGATCCAGGAGCGTCGGCACGTCCACGCCCCAAGCCGAAGTCCAACCCTCCAGTTTCGGTTGAAGTTTGATCCACTGGTTGCGAACGCCACGGGTGGTTCCCCTTCGGTGATTGAACAGCAGCGCTGCGCATTGAATCAGCCCCTGCATCACCCTCGCTTCTTCGCCTGGACGTGCTTCGGCCTTGAGGTCAATCCACACCCCTTCCCACGCTTCATGGGCGTCCCACCACGCGCAGGTGTTGTACAGATCAACGCCACGGAGAAAGGCCTCCTGTTGCGCCGGTGACAGCGGCGCAGGCTCCCTTGGCACGTGTTCGCGCTCGAGCATGGCGCCGATAAATCCCCGCATGCGGCCTTCAGCGGACGTGACCTTCAAACGCCCTCCGCTTCGCTAGCGAACGGAAGGGCATGACGTCGTGGCCACGAGGCGAAGTCATCGAGGTGCGTCGGGGTGGCGCAGGCCTTCTTGAGACGCTGATGGCCGACGCGGCCACGACCGGTCTTGACGGCCTCCTGCACCTGCACCATGGAACCGCTGGTTCTGCCGCCCTTGCCTTGCGTTCTGGACTCGTCGTTGGGGCGCATGCTGAAGCGGAGGACGTTGAGGTGTTCGGGGCTGCTGCCCTGGCGTCCGTTCGTGATCTCGCAGGCGACGGCGCTTCCGTGGTCGAAATCCATCGCCTCCCCCCTTCGCTCATCGAGGAGGTGCTGGCCGTTCACGCAGGCAGCCGCCTCAATGCTGCACGCACCTCGGATGAGGCGTGGTGGCGGGGCCGGCTGGCACGGCCTGCTCGTCGACGCCGGTCAAGGCTGCCAAGCATGGCGCCCAGCATCGGTGCTCCCGACACCGTGGCGTCGCAGGTCGACATGACCCGAGCGCGGATCAGGACGGAGCACGTCGAACTGCCACCCGGTGCCGTCCGTGTGGTGCCGTGCAGCGACATGGAGGCCATCGAAGCCTTCGCCGAAGCGTGGCGCAGGGCAGGAGGCCGTTCGATCATCACGCGGCGCCGAGGGGAGGTCGACCCACACCTCGAACGCGTGTGGTTGACGGAGGACGAGTTGGTGCTTCCGTCCGACCTGGACCCAGGAGTCCCGCTCCTCGTCGTGCTTGACGACGTTCACTTGCTCCCTGTGCTGCTCGGGCCACACCTGGCCTTTGAGCAGGTGGCGGACCTTGCCGACCACGTTCGAGACGTTGGTGGCGTGGTGTTGGTGCCCTACGATGGGCGTCTTCACAGCGAGGAGGAGGGTGTTCGCCTCCAACGCCTTGGCTCGCGGCTCGATCCAGAGCACCTCGCTGCCTTCGCAAGTGATCCCGCGAGCCTGTCGTCGCTCGAGGCCATGAATGCAGAGGCCTTGCTCGAGCGCCACGAGCGCCTCGCAGCGTGGCGTCCACCGGCCGTCGAGGCACAGGTTGAGGTCCCGGTTGAACCGGAGGCCGATGCCCCGGAGCAGCCACCGGTCGAACACACCCTCGATCCTGTTGACGAGCCAGACGTCGTCCATGTGCCTCCGTCCCAGCGCCCAGCAGGGCCTCGGCCTGCACAGCGCGCTCGGGCGCGGCGTGCCGCACCACGATCCGAACCCCCCCCGCGCCGATTTTTCATGCCCAAGGGCAAGGTCGGTCCAGACGGGCTTCCCACCCTCGTTCCTTCCTTCCGACGGCCGGAACCCGACCTCGTTCGCAACGCGAAGAACGTGGACCTGTCCATGCCACGTGCCCACACGCCGACGGGTCTGGGGCTTGCTCAGGTGCGGCACATTCCGGACCTGATGCCGCCCAGGTACACCCCCGGGACCGAGATGCGCGACGTGCTCCGCTCGGCCCCTGTCGTTGAAGCGATGGGTCGTCGCCAGCAAAAGTGGTCCGACCTTCGACTGCACCTGCCTCAGTCTGAACCCCCTGCATCGCCCGAGCCTGCTGAGGTGGACGCCACTCCTGCGGGCGTGACGCCAGACGCGGCGCCCGCTCCGGCACCCAGACGCCGGACCCGAACCACCTCTTCGACCTCGAAGCGCCGTCGGCTCGGAGGTGATGCCGATGACTGAATCGCCCCTTCGCGCGGCAGCGGCCCGCGCCAGGATGGGCCTCAGCCAAGCGGCCACGCCGGCCCGTCCCACGCCTGAACCTCCTCAGGCTCCAGTGCAACGTCGGTCGTTGCTGGACGAGGCCACGCGTGCGGACCGACCGCTTCGGGCAGAGGGTGGTCGCGCGTTTCAGGAATGGGCGCCACCCGCCGCGACCACCGTAGGGTCCGACCCGGTGGAAGCGGCCCTGCACCGCCGTCTCGCAGGGATGCTCGAAGAGCACACCCACGGGTGGGCTCCGTCCGAGGCGGTGCTCCGTCCGGAGGTCCCCTCCCTCGGTATGAGCGACGACGGCCGACCGATCTGGATGCAGGCCGTTGGAGCGGGCACGCCCTCCAGGGTGCGTCAACCGGACCGTCCGTGGCCGTGGGCCCTTCGATGGACTGAGGCCTCGACCTTCAGGTCCTGGGTCGAACTCGACAGCAACGCCGAGGCCACGGCATGGGCCGACCGGATCATTGAATCGCCCGGTCGAGCCAATCCGCTGCTCCTTCACGGCCCAGAAGGCGTTGGACGAAGCCACCTGCTCCACGCCATTGGGCAGGCCCTGCTCCGTCGTGCGACCGGCGACGTGGGGTTCGTTCGTGCCCACGCTTCGTGGCGCGAGGAACTGGCTGGCGAGGGGTTCACCCTCCTCGACGCGTGGTTGGCCGGAGCGTGTGCGCTGCTGATTGACGACATCGACGCGGTGGCGATTGATGCCGAGGCTGCGGGTTTGCTCCACAAGGTGGTGGACCTCGCGCTCAACCTTGGAGTGCAGGTGGTGGTCACCACCGCGATGCCCCCGTCGCTCTGGCCCGACGGCCCCCTGTCCCGCGTGATGCGTGAGGGCATGCTCGCAGAGGTTCGGCGTCCTGGGTCCATCGACCGCTTGGCGGTGCTCCGGGCGCTTGTGCGCCGTCACGGGCTGGCGGTCGAGCCCGATGTTCTGCAGCACCTCGCCAACGAGCACGACGGGTGGCGCGCCCTCGAAAACGCCCTGCTTACCCACGATGTTCGGCCGCGAATCGATGGCTCTGTTGAGGTTGGCGAAACGGTTGATGTCCGCAGCACGGCCCAGACGGTCATTCGAAGGGCGCTCGATGTGGTGGGCACCCCCGACGATCCCGTTGGCGTTGACCTCACGGTGGATCTGCCGGACCTCGACGACGGGTGGGAGGTTCGCGTCCCTTCCGCAGAGGACCTCGTTGAAGGCGCACCGTCCTCGGCGCGCACAGCCCGTTCGGTGTTGGCGGTCGGGCGCGACCCCATGGTGGACGAGCTGATGACGCCACACGAACGGGAGGCCTACCTCGTTGGAACCGATGACGGCCTCGGGGAAGCGGACGCTGTGCGGGCGGCTCGCATCCTCGCCGACGTGGACCTCGAGGCCGAACGGCGGTTGCTTTCCCGCCGGTTTGCCTTGGAGGATGGAGCGCAGCACCTGCTTGATCTTGAAGCACGGATGGCGGAACTGGGGCGGCTGGCCGAAGGTGCGGACGTTGAGGCCTTGATCGAGATCACGGATGAACTGCAGGCCATCGACGCGCACCTGCAAGGTCTTGTTCCCACCCGCCCTGCTCGTCTTGCCCGCCTTCGTCGGGTGAAACCCCCGGAGGACGCCGCGTGAGGCGCACACCGTGGTGGTCCTCAGGGGTCCGCTTCTCCTGCCAGCCCGACTGTGGCGCCTGCTGCGACCAACCCGGAGGGGTGGTCTTCCTCAGTCGGCACGACATCCATCGCTTGGCGAAACGCCATGGGTTGAGCGACGAGGCCTTCGTTGCACGGGACTGCACGACGTCGCAGAACGGCAGGCTGGTGCTCAACAGCAGGGAGGAGGACGGCATCTGCATCTACCTCGACGGCACCAAGCGATGCGGTGTCTACGCTGACCGTCCGCAACAATGCGCCGCGTTTCCATGGTGGTCGGAGAACCTCGTCAACCGTCGGACGTGGTCGAAGGTGAAAGCGACGTGCCCCGGCATCGACGCCAGCGAGGCCTTCCTCATCGATGGCTCCACCATCCTGCGCCACGTCAACGCTGACCTTGAAGCGGGCCAAGGCGTTCGCCTTCCGCTCCCGCCCTACGAGGCGCGTTGAACCCCACAGAGCCGACTTTATACGGAAGGCGGCGGAGCCACCATCCGCGGTGAAGGCATGAGCGACGATGAGCCCCTCATGACCGTCACCAGCGCGCACCTCAACACGGGCCTTCGAGGGATTCCCGTTGGGACCTGCCTGACCTCCTTCGTCACCCCGACGGAAGGCGTGCACTACTGCGGATACCCCATTGCGGACATCGCCCATCTGCCGGTGGAGGACGTCATCCATCTGCTGTTTGAGAAGGAACTCCCCACGCCGGAACAAGGTGAGGCCTTCCGTGCGGACCTCGCGGCTCGCGGTGCTGTCGACGGCTCCGTGAACGCCGTGCTGGCAAGCCTGCCCCGCACCGGCCATCCCATGGACTGGCTGAGCATCGGCATCCATGCCCTTGGCATGGTGGACGCCACAGAGGACGTCAGGGAAAACGCGCTGAACCTCGTGGCCCGACTGCCGCGCCTGCTCGGGTTGATCTACCGGTACCGCGAAGGCCGAAGCGACGGCATCCCTGCGGACGACCTCTCGTTGGGCTTGGTCGACCGCTTCATCCACACCTTGGAACCCGAAGGCGCGGACGTCACCAAGATGCGCGAGGTGCTGAACGCGTACCTGGTGCTCCACCTCGACCACGGAGGAGGCAACCTCTCGACCTTCACCGGCAAGGCCACGGCGAGCGGCAAGGCGACCCTCTACGCCTCGATGGCGAGCGCGATGAACAGCCTGTCGGGACCCCTGCACGGCCGTGCCAACCAGTCGTGCCTTGAGTTCGTGCTGCGGGTCGGTACCTCCGATGCCGAACAGGTTGAACGGTTCATTCGAGCCGAACTCGAAGCGAATCGCCCCGTCTATGGCTTCGGGCACGCCGTCCTTCGTGCCGAAGACCCTCGAGCGACCTACCAGTTCGCTCTGGGCGAGCGCCTCTGCCCCGACGACCCCAACTTCGCCATCGTGCGCACCTTGCGCGAGGTCGCGCCTCGCGTGCTCGCGGAGAACCCGAAGATTTCGAACCCGAACGCCAACGTGGACATCGCGAGCGGCACCCTGCTCCACCACGTCGGACTGACCGATCCGGAGTACTACACGACCTTCTTTGGTTGGGCGCGGGTGGCCGGCATTGGTGCGCAAATCGTCGACGAGCGGACCGTGATGCGGTCCGGCAAGGGCGTGCCCATCTATCGGCCGAAGTACATCGCTGAAGGCCAGACGACCCGTCGCCTCTGACCTCAATCTGTGCTGGGTGAAAGCACCGGGCGAGGGGATACGCCGCACCCGCGGTGGCCGACGATCCGCACGGCCTCCCACGGCATGGTGCAGCCGTCAGCGGCGACGTCCGACATCATGGCGTCCACCGAGCGCTTCCAGGACCAACGCTTCCGCCAGGCCTCAAGGTGGGCGCGGCGTTCCGCCGCGCTCAGTTCGTTCCATGGCGAGGCATCACGCCGCAGGTCCTCGAGCATCGACGCAGCGTCCCTGTCGTCCACCGCCGTCGGGGCGTCGCCGGGAAGCGGCGCGGTTGCAGGGCGAGTCCATCGGACGCGCCCGTCGGCGTAGCGTGGCGCGACGGTCGCCACGCTGTCCGAGATGCACGTGAGCCCCGCGTCGAGCAGGTCCGCCTCGCGGTCCAAGGGTGCGGGCCACACGTAGGCAGGAAAGCCCCCTCGGGCCGCGGTGAGGCGTTGCTTTGCTGCACCATGCAGGCCAACGCTGCGGCCGAGGTGGAGGTGGCGGGTGACGCCGTCCAGGTAGTCAAGGGCGCAGGGCATCATGGGCGACCCCGCCTTCCGCTGCCTCCGCACGAGCGAGGCGAAGGAATGCCGAAGGAAGGAGGGCGCGGCCACGGCGCGCTGCATGCGATGTCCACCAAAGGGCGGGAGGTTTGGCGTCAGCCGGGACCACGGACGTGTCCATCCGGCCTTTCGAACCACCTCGCCCATGCGCGGGTGGAAGGCGTACAGGACCGTGTTGGCCGCTGGAATGTTCGCTTCATCGAGGGCGTCCTGCACGGCGGTGGCCAAGCGCACCATGTGGTCGACGTCCTTGCGGTCGTCCACCCAGCGGCGTGCACCGAGGTGGTGGGGGTGCGGTCGCTTCAGTTCGATGACGCCGACCTTGGCCTGCGTGCGCCAGGCGTCCGCGATGGTGCTGTCACCAAGCACGTCATCGAAGCGCTCGAGGCCGAAGGGCTTCAGGTCGTCGTAGGACCAGCCTTCCACGTACGGCGCGCCTCCCACGCGTGCTTCACGCGGGATCGACGGGGTTCGGTCGTGATGCAGCACCACGTGCCCGTCGTCCAACAGGCGCAGGTCGAACTCGATGCCGTCCGCGTCCACCATGGCCGTCCGGAGGCCCCGGACCGAGTTTTCACGGACCTCCATGGGCGGAAAGTCAGGGGGTGGCGTTTGAATCCGTCCCCGAATCCATGCAATGGACCTGCGCGTCGGTTCAGGGCGGGAAGGCTCAAATCGAGACCTCAGGACCCCGCGGCATGAGCCCATGGACGGTCATGATGGGGATGATCCTCATCCTGACGCCGCTGATCTGCTGGGTCTTCACGCTCAACGTGAAGCACACGCGGACGCCGCTGGCGAACATCGGCCAGATGATCCACGACCAGCGCTACTACCTGCACGCGCTCGGCTACTTGGTGATCATCAAGTGGAAATCCATCACGGACGACCTCAACGAACCGATCAAGGTCGTGACGGGGCACTGGACTGAACTTGTTCATACGATTGAGGGCGATACCGTCCTGCACCTGCAGAACGCCTTCGCGCATCCGGCACTGACGGCCTTCCTCAACTTCCACTACCTCTTCATCTACCTCTTCCTCATTTACGTCACGACGGTGTTCTACGCTTACGTCGGGGAGCGCGACCTCACCGACAAGGTGACGCTCAACTACCTGCTCATCTACGCGCTTGCCGTCCCCTACTACTTGTTCCTGAACGTCGAGGTCACGTCGTCGTGGATCCCCGGCATGGAGGCCTTGCTCTACCACGACAGCATGTACTCGACCTTCTACGCCAGCCACGACCCGCTCGACAACGCCGTGCCGTCGCTGCACATCGCCATCCCCTTCGGCATCATCCTGCTCAACGTGTTGCACGTTCGTCAGCAAGGCCGTCGAATCCGTGAATGGGAGCACCGACGTTACCACTACTTCGTGGTGGGCAACACCATCGTGTTCGCGTTCACCATCCTGTACCTCGGCATCCACTGGATCACCGACATCCCCCTCGGGATGCTCATCGGTGGCACGGGGGCGCTCTTCATCCACTACCTGCAGCCGCGCCTGCGCAACGACCACGGCGGCTGGTTCCGCGGCGTGAGCCGTGCCAAGGTGAACCGCCACGTCATTGTTGAGGGCAGCATCGCGCTGCTCCTCGCGGCCCTGCTCGCTGGCGCCACGGCCCATCAGGTCGACACGGCAGACGACCGTGTGGATTACCGGTTGGGGCCGGGCGACACCGTGCACGACATTGTGCAGCGGTTCAACGTTGGCGAGCAGGTCGAAGTGAGCATCGTGAACCTGAACGCGGACAGCCCCGTGCACGTCGCGTTGCGCATCGCCGAAGAGGCAGAACCCGCCTTCGAGGCTGGCTATGTCAACTGGGAGGCCATCGAGGCCTCAGGCAGCGTGATCACCGTGGAGCCCGGCGCACGGGTGGACCTCATCGTCGACCAGCCCAAGGTGTGGTGGCTGGTGCTCATGCACGTGGACGAGGACGCAGACGGCACGGTCGAACTGCAGGTGACGAACCACTACGGGGAGGCGCCGATGAACAAGGCGGTGCTTCTCTCGCTTCCCTCGCTCTGGATGACGGGCTTTGTGCTGCACCGCATTGCACGGAATCGCCTTCACGGGCTGCACTGGCTTGACCCAACACCCTCCCACGCGTGGGAAGAGGCCTGAGCCTCCGCTCGCTTCTTGACGGGCCGGCACGTGGGAACACCATGTCGGGCGCCTCCGACCTCGTCGAGGCCCTCGACGAGTGGTCGCAGAGCCCCGTCGGCCAGGCCCTCGGGGAGGTGCGGGAGCACATGCGCCGACGCGCGCCGCTTCTCCTCGGCATCGGGGTGCTGACCTTCGTCCTCACCTTCCCCTTGACGGCCGACCTCGTGGCCTTGCTCATCGCGCCGGAGCGGCTTCCTGAGGGTGTGCGGATCATCATCACCACACCGATTGAATTCCTGATGCTGCAGGTGCGTCTGGCGGCCAACGCAGGCTTGGTCCTCATGCTGTGCGTGCTGCTGCTCGACCTCGCACGAAAGGGGGCCAGGCAGCACCTCGTCGAGGTCGCGCCTCACCTTCAGGAGGTCCGGGAGCGCCTCTCCCTCGGCGTGCTGCTCCTTTCGCTTGTGAGCGCCGGCGTGCTGGCGGTTGGGGGACTCGCCTACGCCACCTACGGCCTTGTACCGCTCCTCTTGGACTACCTGACCACGGACGCGCAGGCCGTTGGACTGAGCACGGATTGGCGCTTGATGGCCTACGTGGGGTTTCTGATCCGTCTCCACCTTGCCGCGGTCGTGGGCTTTCAGGCCCCGCTCGTGACCATGCTCGTGCTTCGGTCCGGGGCACTCACACGTGAGGCACTGGTCGGTCAACGGCGTCAGGTGTGGTTTGGTTGCGTCGTGGTCGGGGCCTTCGTGTCGCCTCCGGACCCGCTGTCCCTCTTCCTCGTGGCCTTGCCGGTGGTGCTGTTGTTCGAACTCGGATTGCTCGCCGATCGCCTGTTCAGCCGGGCGTCATGATGTGCGGTTGCTCGTCCCGAGCCTGAACTGAACCAGCGGTTGTAAGCAACGGTTCCCCTCGTGGATGCCTGTGCACACAACCGTAGCGTCTGTATCGACCCACTGAATCCCCTTTGTATCGAGAAATAAAATGCAAA
>JAYPDK010000040.1:0-16323 GCA_038125145.1 Candidatus Poseidoniaceae archaeon | reverse complement strand
GCCACGTTGTCTTCGGCCAGTACATCTCCTCAGACAACTGCCCCCACTGCGCCAAGAACGGCGGTGGTTCGGAGTCCCACCACAACCTGAAGGTCTCCAACCCTGACGAATACGTCTACCTCACGTACATGTCCGTGTCCTACGGCGACACCGACACGGCCCGCGCCGGGAACGTCGGCCCCTACAACTGGGCTTGGACGACCTCCGGTGCACCGATCGCCTACTTCGGCGACCGCAGCGACAGCGCAAACACCAAGTCCGGCGCGGACACAAGCGGGTCGAACTACGACAGCATCTTCACCAGCGGCGGCGGCATGCATTCGACGGTCAACGACTACAAGATGTCCGCTTCCGTGTCCCCGAACGGCAACGTGTTTGACATCTCCATCGATTACCAATACATCGGCAGCGGCACGGCCGCGACCAACCTCAACCTGTACGCGGCCATCGTGGAGCAGGATTGCACCACCTACACCTACAACAACATGGGCGCGAACATGCTCGCGCACGGCTACAACTGCTGGATGGGTTGGCTCACCGCCGGTGACACCTACCGCACGTCGTCGGGCGGCACGGGTTCGGCCTTCGAAACCGTCTCCCCGACCAGCACCTCGCAGTCCGTGACCTGGTCGAGCGTTCCGACGTCCTTGATTCAGGGCGGCTCCTCCAACGCCGTTGTGATCGGTGTTCTGATGTCGGGTTCGACCGTCTCGCTCGGCGGCAGCACGCCTCACGTGTACCACGCCGTGGACTCCACGATGGGGCCGAAGATGGACATCGGACTTGGCAGCTTCAGCGTCACCAACAGCGCCGCGAGCGGCTCCTACCTCAACGGCGACGTCCTCGACCTCTCCGTGAACGTGAACAACGTCGGCGACCTTGACTACGTGGACGGTGGCGATGTGGAGTTCTACTACCGCGACGGCGCGAACCGCGTCAGCATCGGCTCCCCGCAGGCCCTCCCCTCGAGCATCACCACGACCGGTGCGGGCTCGACGGCCACGTACACCACCACCTTCGACACGGCTTCCTTGCCTGAGAGCGCGTGGAGCACGACCTTCGGGGCCCGGCTGACGGGCTTGACCGGCGACACCCGCTCGGAGAACAACGAGTTGACCGCGGCCATGGACCACGACCGACCCCCCCTCGTGAAGACGCCTCAGTTCAGCGCGACCAGCGTTGAGCGTGGCGACCCGATGACGGTGACGGTGAGCGCGGACGCGAACGACGACGTGGACACCATCCAGACCATCACTTTCGACGTCGAGAGCCGCAAGACCGGTACGACCGAATGGTCGTCGGACCTCATCAGCGGCGGTGAAACCGTCGTCTGGGAAGGCACGGAATACGAAGGCCGCGAATACACCTTCTCGACGACCACGGACATGGACGCCGGCACCTACGACCTTCGCGTGCGCGCCGTGGACGACCGTGAACAGGTGTCGGAGTGGCGCGAGGTGATCGGCGTGGACGCCGTCACGGTGACCAACGCACCGCCGACGGTCGTGGCCGAGCCCGTCCCGACCGTGATGTGCGACGTTCCGACCAAGGTCGACCTCACCGGTCACGTGCTCGACAAGGAGTCCGACCTGAGCGAGTTGACCATCACTTCTTCCGCGTCCTCCTTCCTTGGGTGGGACGCTTCCACCCAAGAGATCGAAGTTCTGTTCGCCTTCAGCGACATCGGCGGCTGCCCGCTCGGGCAGAACGGCATCGAGGTTCAGGTTGACGACGGTGAGGACTACGGTGGCTCACTCCCCTACGGGACGCTCCTGTTCAACGTCATCGAGAACGGCCAGCCTCGTTGGATGGGCCTGCCGACCAAGACGGTTGACGAGGGAGGCAGCGACCAGTTCATGCTCTACCCTTACGTCACGGACACCGACGACGAAGGAAACTCGGTGTCGTCGAGCGGCCTGACGCTCTCTATCGTGAGCAACTCCAACCCTGAAGTCTTCACCGTCTCGCTGGAGAACGGCATCCTCGCTTACGAAGCCGTGGACGACGACGTCAACGGCGAGACCACCGTCACGATCCGCGCGAGCGACGGTGAGCAGAGTGCAGACCAAACCATCCTGCTCAAGATCGTGCCGATCAACGACGCGCCCCGCATGGACCTCGGCGACCTCGCTTCGCTTGAACTGAAGCGAGGCAAGTCCTACGTGTACGACCTCGCGAGCCTTGTGTACGACATCGACGACGACGACGACCCCTTCCTGATGGTCACCCCCAGCGAATCCGGCGCTGCGCGCTACGACCTGTTTACAGGATTGATGACGGTTGAGTTCGAGGAGCTTGGTCAGCAGACGATCACGGTCACCGCGCAGGACAAGTACGACTCCAACAGCTACACCATCAACGTGAACGTGTACGATGCGAAGCCCTTCGTGGTCTCGGAGGACGGATCTGGCTACATGACCGTCGCGATGCAGGACGCCTACATTGGGGCCGCCCCCACGGCCACGCTCATGCTGACCGACGCCGCACCCACCTTCACCACCCTCGAGAGCCAATGGCAGATGTGCGAGGGTGCCACGGGCGTGTGCCTTGACCTCGTGATCAAGCCCCTCGACGTGACGGCGTCCGACCGCGGGTGGACGATGGAACTTGAATTCCCATCTCGCCCGTACGGCCTCCAGTTCGACGACGACGTCAAACTCTCGTTGGTCGTTGGTACGGACGCGGCCGGTGAGGAATACAAGATGATGGCGCCGATGTACTGGCGCATCACCGACGAGGCTCCAGGGCCTGCAGACATGACCGCTGAGGAACTCACGGCACACGTGGCTGACCTTGAGGCCCGCATCGCAGAACTCGAAGCAGCGATGGCGGATGGCTCGGCCGACGCCGGTGCGGCCTCGGCCTTGGAGAACCTGCAGGCGGACCTCGGCGATGCCTGTGCGGACGGTCGCGTGGAGTGCGCATCCGATGACGTTCAGGCCGGTGGCGACACCGTCGACGAAGGCGGCATGAGCATGACCCTCATCCTCATCGTGGTCGGTGTGCTCGTGCTTGCCGCCCTCCTCGGCCTCATGTTCACCCGTGGTGGCTCTGGAGGCGAAGGCGATGTGAAGTGGGACGAGACCACGCTGCCTGCTGCCGACCTCGCTGCGAATTCGATGTACGGCGGTGCTCAGGAGATCTTCCAGCAGCCAATGGCGGCTGCTCCTCCGATGCCCGCCATGCCCGCTGCTCCTGCTGGACCCCCCCTGCCCGCTGGCGGCCTGCCCGCCGGTTGGACCATGGAGCAGTGGGTCCACTACGGGCAGCAGTACCTCGACCAGCTCCAGTGAACGAGTCCGAGGCCCCCTGAGGGGCGGCTGAAAGCCTCAAAGGGGAGGCGAGCGCAGGAAGAGGCGTGACTGAGGAGGCCGAGGACGTGACGGCGGACGGAACGTCCGCTGACGAGGCGCTTTCTTCCGACGAGGAAGAGGTGCTCACGACCGTGTGGCAGGACCGACCCGAGGAGGTCGATCTGCTCGACGCGGGCGATACGGTGCTTCAAACCCCGGTCGAGCAGTGGATGGACGAGGTTCGCCTCACGTCCACCCGCGACGTCCCCATCCCAGACCGCTTGGTCGACCAGGTCATTGGGCAAGAGGCGGGGTCGGTCATCATCCGCAAGGCGGCCGAACAGCGCCGCCACATGCTGATGATTGGAGATCCCGGGACGGGCAAGTCCATGCTCGCACGCTCGATGACGGAATTGCTGCCAAAAGACGCCTTGGAGGACGTGCTGGTCTATCCCAACGAGGAGGACGAAAACGAACCACGCGTTCGCTCGGTTCCCGCCGGTCGCGGCGACCGCATCGTCAAGGTGCAGCGCGAAGCCATCCGCGTGCAGCGTGAAAAAACGCAGAAGATGCTGCTCATCGCCTTTGTGGCCATCGCCTTCCTGCTGGCCATCGCCACCCTGCAGAGCGGGGACGTGGTGACGCTTCTCTTCGGAATGTTCCTCCTGACCTTTGGCTACATGTTCCTCCGCTCCCGTTTGGGCGCAGCGGACGAGAGCCGCATCCCCAAGGTGCTGGTCAAGCACGACCAAGGCGAGATGCCACCTTTTGTCGACGCCACGGCCACCCTCTCCGGTGCGTTGCTCGGCGACGTTCGCCACGACCCGTTCCAATCGGGTGGGATGGAAACGCCTGCCCATGAACGTGTTGAGCCTGGAGCCATCCATCGTGCAAACAAGGGTGTCCTCTACATCGACGAGATCAACCTCCTTCGGTTGGAGGAACAGCAAGCCTTGCTCACGGCCATGCAGGAGCGCGCCTTCCCGATTTCAGGACGCTCGGAGCGGTCCAGTGGCGCCCTCACCAAGACCGAGCCCGTTCCATGCGACTTCATCCTCATCGCCGCCGGGAACCTCGATGCGATTCAGGGCATGCACCCAGCGCTACGCAGCCGCATCCGCGGCTACGGGTACGAAGTCTACGTCAATTCCGAGATGCCGGACACGGCCCGCAACCGCCGACGGCTCATTCGATTCATCGCGCAGGAAGTCGTCCGCGACCAGGACACCCTTCGTGAGATCCCTCACTTTGATGCAGGTGGCGTCGCAGCCATCCTGAAGGAAGCCCAGCGCCGTTCCGGTCGCCGAGGCAAACTCAGCCTTCGGCTTCGCGAACTCGGCGGCTTGGTGCGCATCGCCGGTGACCTCGCCGTGGAAGACGGCGCCGACCTCACCACCGCAGCGCACGTCATTCGTGCCCGCTCCATCGCCAAACCCCTCGAGCAGCAGGTCGCAGACCGGATGATCGAGCGCCGCCGCGACTACAGCCTGCTCGTGAACTCCGGGGAGCGCGTGGGCCGTGTGAACGGGCTTGCGGTGCTTGGTGCGAACTCCGGCCTCTCGGATTTCAGCGGCATCATGCTCCCCGTCGAAGCGCTCGTGACGCCCTCCCAAGGCGGTGGAGGCAAAATCCACGCAACGGGCGGCTTGTCGGACCTCGCGAAAGAGAGCGTGACCAACGTCAGCGCGGTGGTGAAGAAACTCACCGGAAAGGACGTCTCCGATTATGACATCCACATTCAGTTCGTCGACACCCACGGTGTGGACGGCGATTCCGCCAGCATCACCATCGCCACGGCCATCATTTCCGCCATTGAGAACATCCCCATCCGTCAGGACCTGGCGATGACGGGCTCCCTCTCGGTTCGTGGGGAGGTGCTTCCCATCGGTGGCGTCACGGCAAAGATCGAAGCCGCTGGGCACGCCGGCGTCAAGACCGTCATCATTCCTCGCTCAAACCTCCAGGACGTCGTCCTCGACCCTCAGTGGGAGGACGCGGTGCAGGTGATTCCCGTGGACACCTTGGATGAAGTCATGGAGCACGCGCTCATCAAGCACGAGCAGAAGGCGGGCTTGGTGGAGCGCCTTGGCAGCATCATCGACCGTCTGACGCCGGACATCACCTCGACCGTTCGCCCAGTCTGAGGTCCCGGTCGGAGTCGAGTTCTTGACCTCCCTGTGCCGGGCAGGTCCATGGAACACAATGGCTCCTCCGGGGCCTCCACGGTGGAGGAGGCGGCAGGGGGAGCGCTGCTGGTGCTCTTCCTTGTGACCTTCATCGACATGATTGGTTTCGGCATCGTCATCCCCTTCCTGACCTACCTGGTTGAGGACTTGGCGGTTGGGCAAGGTATTGCCGCCGTGGGGCTCTGGGTTGGCTTGATCATGACCGCCTATCCTACGGCTCAGTTCCTTTCGGCACCGTTGTGGGGGGGCTTGTCGGACCGCATCGGTCGACGTCCGATCCTTATGGTTGGCCTGGTGGGCAACACGCTCTGTTTCACCCTCTTTGGCCTTGCACCCACCTTGTTTGTCGCTGCCTCGGCTCGCTTCATGGCGGGGTTCTTCAACGGCAACATCCCCGTCGCACGGGCCTACATTGGTGACATCAGCAGTCCAGAGAAGATGGCGGCGCGGATGGGCCTCATTGGGGCTGCCTTCGGCTTGGGGTTCACGATCGGTCCCTTCCTTGGTGGTGAACTCTCCGCCCCTGCGGAACGTTGGGCCTTCTTCGAAGGAACCGTGTTCGACACGCACCCCTACCTGCTGCCCTGCGTGTTGGCGAGCGCCCTCTCCATCGTCGCGCTGCTCATCGCCGTCACGCGCCTCCCTGAATCGCTCCCAACCCACCGTCGTACCACGTCCTCTCCCCTTGGGTGGGCGTCCACGTTGCGGACGTCGGTGTCCGGCATGGCCGGAATGCTTCGAACGCCGGCCGTTGGCCGACTGATCGTCGTTGGGATGCTGTTCTCCTTTGGCTTCACCATCATGCACGCCGTGTTCATCCTCTTCACGGAAATGTCGCCTGCGGACGGTGGCCTCGGTTTCAGCGAGGCCCAGAACGGGCGGGTGTTCGCCATCATCGGTCTGACCGGCATCGTGGTTCAAGGCGGGCTGATTCGGCCCTTGTCGAAGCGTGTTCCGTCCCGCACCTTGGTCCCCTTGGCCGTGCTGCTGACCGGCCTCGGCCTCGGTGCGATCCCCTATGCGACCGCTGCCGCACCGTGGCTTTGGCTGCTCCCGACGTGCGTGCTGATGGCGACCGGGAGCGGCATTTTCCAACCGTCGTCGTCGAGTTTGCTCGCAGGCTATGCCCGCGAGCGCGGTGAACGCCTTGGTGCCGTGATGGGAGCCTCCGAATCTGCTTCTGCGTTCGCGCGCATCCTCGGTCCCGTCACCGGCGGTGCCGTGTGGACGGCCACGTGGCATCGAAGCGATCTGCTCGATTACCACACGGTGTTCCGTTTGTGTGCCTTGATCATGGTGTTCGGAGCCTTGCTCGCCTTGACCCTCCCTCCGGAGCCTGTGCTTGCAGGTGATGAAGAGGCCTGACCGTTCAGAGAGAACCATTGAAACCGCCATGCCCATGCCGCAGCATGCGTGATGGGCGTTTTGAGGAGGGCGAGTTCAACCGCAGCCTCTCGACCTTCGTCTACGTGACGCTGCTGATCGCCATTGTGACGGTGGGCTTGATTCAACTCGAAGGGGTGCTGAAGCCGTTCTTCATCGCCCTCGCGATTTACTTCGTGCTGAAGCCAGGCGCGGACACCATTTCCGCCAACGGGTTTCCACTCGTGCTGTCGTACCTCACTGTCCTGCTCTTCTTCTTCATGGTCGTCGCTTCCGCTGGCTACTTTGCCTTCTCGCAAGCAGAGCACCTGATGTCGGACGAGGTGGAAGTTGAGAAGTACAACACCAACCTTGAGGAAAAGTGGACATGGGTGCGCGATGATACCGTCTTCTCCGGTGCCGTTGTTGAGTGGGTTGGATCGGAGGACGCCACCCTGAGCGAGGCGTTGACCAAGGTTGGCCTGCTGGCTGACGGTGGACAGACCTCGGACATCGTACGCAACATGCTGGCGGGGGTCGGCGACATGCTCGCGAGCAGCCTCACCATCCTCTTCTTCCTGATTTTCATGATCTTTGAAGCCAGTTTGCTGCCGGGGCGCATTGAACGAGCATGGCCACAAGGCGGGAGCGCCAAGGTGGCGGAGGTGCGCGAGCAGATCGAGATCAGCGTCAACACCTACGTGGTGGTGAAGACGGGTGTCTCTCTGGGCACCGCGGGCTGTGCGGCCATCCTCATGATTCTGTTCGACATCGATTTGTGGTTCACGTGGGCGATGCTGACCTTCCTGTTCAACTACGTCCCGTACATCGGGTCCGTCTTCGCCATGATTCCCCCGGTGGTGCTGGGCATCGTCGTGCTCGAACCGGGGGCCCTCATCGCCTTCACGGTCCTGTCCATCGTCAACCAGCAGTTGTGGGGCAACTACATCGAGAACAGGTGGGCAGGACGCGCCCTCGGCATTTCGCCTGTGGTCCTGCTGTTGGTGACCGCCTACGCGTTCTGGGTGTGGGGCTTGGTGGGGATGATCCTCGCGGTGCCCTTCGCGGTCCTGGTGAAGATCGTTCTCGAGAACATCGACGCGACCAAGCCCATCGCTATCCTGCTGTCGGAACGCGCCCCGTCGCTGGACGAGGCGTGGGAAGACGCGGTGCGTGACGGCATCATTTCGAGTTTTGAGGGGCGTTCGCTGCTCGAACTTCAGCACTTGCTGGAATACACTGACGACCAGGTCGCGTTGATCGCGGCACGGTCCTCCGCGCGTCGCGCCCTCAAGCGAGGCCGCGTGAGTCAAGCACAGATCGATTTCCTTACGCGAGGATTGCCGTTCGTCGACGGCGATTTTGGTTGGTTGAGCGATTTGACGCCCGGGAAGTACGCCAAGGAGCGGCGTGGTGACATGGCGGCCCTGCTCGAAGCCTTCCGAGCGGCGAGCGAACGTGCAGAGCGCACGTTCGGGGAAGAGGCCTGAGCCTCAGAGAAGTTCGGTGAGGATCTTCTCCAGTTCGGTGTTGATCATCAGGATCAGCGTGCCAAACTCGGGCGGAATGTTCGGGTCCTCGTAGAGTTCCTCGAGCTTTGCTTGCGTCATGGCGACGCGAACGTCCGTTTGCTTTGAGGTGTTGAGAAGCCATTGCTCGGTGACTTCCTTGGACTGCCTTCGGATGTTCCGGGGGACTTTTGAATCGTCGATTTGCCCAATCACGGTGGCGACGTTTTGGAGACGCGTTTCGATGTCCATGTTCCCCACGTCCACCGGGAAGTCCGTCGGGTCCGCTATAAGGTGATTGCCACCTCTCGGAGCATGGCGCTCGACCCGGGCGAAGCCATTGGCTGGGCCCGTGCTGGCACCTTGCTGGCCGGGATGGGCGCTGCCGCGTGGATGGACCATCTCGCGCGCCGGGTTCCCAACCGGCATTGGCTTGTCTGGTCGCAGCCTGTGCTGTTGTTGTGGGTCCTCGATCTCTTGGTGCGTGAGGCCGACTGGACGGTCTTCTTGACCATGCTCGTTCCGGTGTGCCTCGCCAGCGGCGCCGTGGTGGGGCGACCAAGCCTGAACGACCTCCGTGCTGGTTCACGGCCCGACATCGTGGCCACCTTGGCGTACGCCGCAGCGGCCATCGGACTTGCCGCCGGAGCCGCTCGCCACGCGGCCGTCGAACCCGTCGACCTGCTGCTCTGGTCCATGCCCCCGGCGCAGGCCTTGTGGTGGGAACTGGTTGGCGTCACGTTGCTCATCGCGCTGTTTGACCTTGCATGGCGGCTCCGCTTGCTGCACGGTGGAGCGGACGCGAAGGCACTGATGTGGGTCGCAATGCTCCTCCCAACGTGGGGAGCGCTGCCGTGGCTCTCCGACGAGGGTGGCCTCGTGCTGCACCTCCCCCCGGCGTTGTCGATCCTCCTCTGGGGCGGGTTGGCCTTCGTGCTCTTGCCTCCATACAACCTTGCACGCAACGTGCTGCGAGGTGACGTTGAACGCGTCAGCGACCTCCGCTTGGCCCTGCACGCCGAGCGGATGCCCAGCACGGACGTGGCCGACGCCCACGTCTGGCTGTTGAGCGACGTCGAGCACGCCCTCGACGGTTCATTGGTCCTGGTGCATCGGGCCAGGGCGCCACGACGCACGCCAAGCAAGGAAGAGGTCGGCGAACGGCTGGCCTTGCTGGAGGCGCTCGGCGAGGAGCGGCCATGGGTGACGCGGAAGATCCCGCTGCTCGTCGTGCTCTTTCCGGCCTGCATGGCGGCGCTAGCGCTCGGTGATGTCAGCCAATGGTTGTTCGCCTGGCTCGTCTGAGCCCGGCACCATCACGCGCCCTTGCGCTCGACGTTCTTGGGGCGCAGCCCCTTGTAGCTGCACTTGCGGCAGCGGCTGGCGCGAACCGCGTTGCGTGCGTTGCACCGCATGCAGATCTTGCGGTGGAGCATTCGCTTCTCCGCTTGCGGGAACCGAGCCATGCTCGGGCGTCCTGCTCCCCCTATTTGAGCGCACCGCAGAAGCACAACGGAGGCGACGGGCGAGCGTTGAAGCCCCTCGGCCGAATCCCGGGGCATGCGGATGACGCGTCTTCCCGGAATCCACCACGACGCGAATTGCGTCGTGGTGGTGGGTGAGGGGTCCTCGTTGGTCATCGATGCGGGGACGTCGTGGTACCAGCAGTTGCAGGTGGAGCGCATCCTCGGCGTTCTCGACGATGGCCACGCTCCGGAACACCTGCTCCTGACCAGCCGTCGCTTTCCCTTCGCCGGTGGAGCGGCCCACCTCGTGGGGCAGTGGCCGGAGGTCACAACGTGGGTCGGGAGCGACGGCGTATCCGCTTTGGAAACGGGGGACTTCTTTTCCACGTGGGCCAACAGGTACGACTCCGACATGCCACCGGTTCGTGCGCAGGCGATCGCCGACGGTGACGCGATTGCCCTCGGCGATGGCGGGGTGCAGGCCCTTGCCTTGCCGGGGCACGCGCCAGAAGCCATGGGCTACCTTGTCGATGACCGTTCCATCGCCGTGGTCGGTGGCGTGCTCCCTCGCGCAGATCTGCCGGCACGGCTGGACCTTCCTGGTGCGTCGTTGTTGGACCATCGCTCGAGTTTGGTGCGCCTCCGAGACTTGCATCTCGAAGCCGTGGTGCCCATGCGAGGGCCTGCGATTCGAGGGCGTGCGCACGTGGCCGAGGTCTTGGACAGGCACATCGCCCACGTGGTGAGCATGCTCGACGACGAGGGCCGCCGTCCCCGCGGTTGGCCGCGTCCCGCACCCTCTGCCCTGTGGATGACGCCATTGTCGCCATGGCCGCTTGAGGAACGCGAGTCCGAGGAGCGATGAACACGTCCTCATGCGGCGAGGTACCTTGTGCCGTCCAGACCTGCGATCAGGGTGCTCCGACGGCGAGGGAAACTTCGCGTGAAGGGTTCGGGCTCTGAGCGGGACAGTTCGCCGCCCTGCCAGTCAAGCAGTAGCTTCGCTCCTCGAACCGTCGCCGTCAGCCCCCCGTCCTCTGCGTGAAGGCTGGACACCGGGCCGTCAAGCCTGGCCAAGTGCACGATGCGTGCGTTCGCGATGTCGAGCAGCGCGATGGTGCCGTCGCTGCTGCCAACCACCGCATCTCCGTGCTCGGTGGGGCACGGGGAGAGCGCGCGCACCCGTCCTGCTTCCACGTCCAGCCGTTGCACCATCGACGTCGACTTGAGATCAAACACATGCACGCGGCCGTGCCCGTCGCCAACGAGCAGGAGGTCTTGTCCATCGGGGCCCATCATCGTGAGGAGGACGCTTGGCGTGGAGGCAATGTTGGTTCGGCGTTCACGATGGTGTGCGGACCGAACCGTTACGTGGCCATCGGCGTAGGCGACGACGGTGGTGCGTCCATAAATCAGGGAGCGGACAACCTGTTTGCTGTGCATACGAAGGAACTGACCGCCGAGGGTCCTCATTCCTGTCGAATGGGGGTCGCTGAAAGTGAATCTGGTCCTCAGTAGTGATGGTCGTCCTGCTTGTTGCTTTTCTTCCAGGACCTGTAACACGACTTGCAAACGCGAACACGGTTCTTC
This sequence comes from Candidatus Poseidoniaceae archaeon, assembly GCA_038125145.1. Classification (GTDB taxonomy): domain Archaea; phylum Thermoplasmatota; class Poseidoniia; order Poseidoniales; family Poseidoniaceae; genus MGIIa-L3. Next base: position 4,918 of record JAYPDK010000040.1, on the reverse strand, counting down.
CGCGCCGTGAAGCCCTTGCCCCACATGTCTTCCGCGTCGTTCACGGAGATGGAACGGCCACCCATCGTCGCATCGGACCAGCCCTCACAGCCGTTCACGCCGCAGGGTTCGATGCCTTCCTTCGCCGTGGTCGACGTCTTGTCGCCCCCGCTTTCCTTTCGGCGTGCTCGGTCACGGGCCTTGAATCCCATGATTCATGGTCGCGGGGGCCGCTCAAGAAGGTTCGGACGTCCTCACGCGCGCTCCTCAAGCCGGTCAAGCAGGAGCATCGTCTCCTCGATGGTCTTGACCAATCCCCGAAGGGTCACTTCCGACACGTTCGCGATGCTGCAGATCTCGGACTGCGTACGTGGCGTCTCCGAGGCTTGGGAAGCACGGTAGATGATGGCGGCAGCGATGCCCATGGGCTTCTTGCCCTGCCAGACTTCCTCGTGTGGGGCAATGCGGTTCCACATCGCGTCCACCTCGAGGCGGAAGGCGGGGGGAAGACCGAGGTCGCTGAGGAAGCGGTCGAAGTACTGGTCCGGTCCGCTGACGCGATGCAGGTTCAGTTCACGTGACGCCTTTCGGATGAGCCGGGAGAGTTCCTTCTCATCAACACCGAAGCTCTCGCAGAGTTCCGGAATCTGCCGAGGCAGCCGCTCCTCACGGGCCACGAGGTAGGTGCAAGCGGCCGTCACGCCAGCGATCGACCGGCCCGTCACGAAGCCCTTCGCGGAAAGGATGCGGTAAATCCTCGCCACCTCTTCCTGAATGGGAATGGGCAGGCCGGACTTGTCGCGGATGAACTGGTTGGCTTTCACGAGGTTCCGCTCCCTGGAACGACGGGTCTTGGAGCGTTCGTCGATGACCCGACGTCGACGCCAATCCCTGCGCGCTTGGGCGCTCATGCCGTGGGTGGACGCCCCGCCAGAGGTCAGATCGCGGGCGTCGATGCTGGTGTTGAGGCCACGGTCCGCAAGTCGGTTCGTCACGGGAGCGCCGGTTCGGGCACGGTCCTCGCCGCGGTCGCTGTTCGTCCATTCCGCCCCTGGGTCGATCAGGTTCTCCTCGGCCACCAGGCCGCACATGCTGCACACAACTTCGCCACGGGTGGTGTCCATGTCCCAGTCAACAGCGCCACAGTCGTCGCATGGCGTGGTGTGGCCAGCAACGGTTCGGCGAACGGAGGTCTTCGCGTCTGCTTCACGTTCCATCTTCTCAACTCCTTGTTTACTACTTGGTTTCCAGAGTATATGAATGTGCGTTCAACCTGTGCGTTTCGTTTCAGGCTGCTCAAAGGCGATGGACGTGGTAATGGTGCGCTTGTTGCACCGCTCGAGCAACCTCCAACCTATTTCAATCAGCGGAGGCCGGATGAACGCGAACGACCGTCGTCCTCATGGGCAGGTTGATGGTGCTTAGGCTTGGCAGGACGCACCGGGAGAGCCATGCCTGCGACCGTGGTGCTGGGCGCACAGTGGGGCGACGAAGGAAAAGGGAAGCTTGTGGACCGCCTCGCCGAGGCGGCCACCATCGTGGCTCGGTTCCAAGGTGGCAACAACGCAGGTCATACCGTGGTGCTCGGCGAGCGCGTGCTCAAATTCCACCTCCTGCCGTCCGGCATCACCCGTTCCGACTGCCGGCTCGTCTTGGGCGATGGCATGGTCATCGATCCGTGGGTGCTTGACACCGAACTGAACGGTTGGTCCTCGGAGACGGGAGAGGACGTGCGAGGGGCGAGGCTCTACGTTTCCGAACGAGCGCACGTGATCCTTCGCTACCATCGGCTGCTCGACGGATTGGACACGAAGATTGGGACGACCGGACGTGGCATCGGTCCGACGTACGCCGACAAAATCAACCGGATTGGCCTTCGCTTCGGGGACCTCTCGGAAGTGCTCGAGGATCGTGAAGCGCTGGAAGCCATCGCCTCGCGGATGTCGTTGTCGCTGGATGCAGCGGGCATCGACGAACGCATCGGGTCAGGTGACCTTGAGGCAGACCTTCGGTGGGTGCTCGACACCTTCGGCATGTGCATCACCAACACTGGTGTGATGATCGACCACGCCCTCGGCCTTGGGGAGCGCGTCATCCTCGAGGGTGCGCAGGGTTGTTTGCTCGACATCGACCAGGGCACCTACCCCTTCGTCACCTCGTCCGTCACCTCCCGCGGCAACGCCACCCACGGTGCCGGCATTCATCCAGGGCACGTGGACGAGGTCATCGGCATCACGAAGGCGTACATCACCCGGGTCGGGCACGGCGCCATGCCAACCGAACTCACGGACGAGGTCGGTGAGCACCTTGGGACGGTCGGCCACGAGTTTGGCACGACGACCGGTCGAAAGCGACGCTGCGGATGGTTCGACGCCGTGGTGATGCGGCATGCGCAGCGGGTCAACGGATTCACTTCGCTGGCCTTGACCAAACTCGACGTCCTTGGAGGCCTTGACGTGCTTCGCATCTGCGTCGGGTACCGCCTCGACGGGCAGGAGATCACAGAACTCCCGTCGAGTGCCTCCGCCTTGGAGCGCTGCGAGCCGGTCTACCTTGACATGCCCGGATTCCCCGCGATGTCCACCGGCGAGTGGCTCGGTCTTGCGACGAAGGCCAACGCTGAGGGGCTTGGCCTCTCTGCGCTTCCTTCGGCAGCGCAGGCCTACGTCCAACGGTTGGAGGCGCTGCTTGGTGTTCCGGTGAGCAGCGTCGGCGTTGGTCCGGACCGCGACGCCACCATCGACCTTGCTTGACCGCAACGCCGGTTCAAATTGGGTCGTGCGGCCTGGTGCTGGATGAGCGCACCGCGGTTACCTGATCACCTTCCCGAAACCCTCGACGGAACCCTGCTGATCTCCGGGATGCAGCCCAACGCCCTTCTGCCCAGCGGGGAGCGCTATGGGGGCGATGAGGTGCTCCTGATGGAGGGCCTCGCCCGGCGTGTGCACGGCTACGTTGGCCTGATTCGCTGCATGAGGCACATGTTCGGTGACCGAAGCAAACCCTTCGAAGAGCGCCCCCTTGACGTCGTGCACCGCCCCGTCCTTGACCCCTATGGCGAAGGGCTCCTTGTGAACGGTCGCGCACCAAGTTACTGGATTCACCTCGGCCATGGCCCCAGCGACGACGCCATCCTTCCTGACGAAGTGGTCCTGAGCCATGGCGACGACGAGCGCGGGCCGTGGTGGGCCGTGGACGGCATGGCCGCGCACCTTCGCGATGCTCCCGGCCACACCCTGTGGGTGGGCCTTCCGCTCTGCAACGGAGCGGCCGTGGCGGAGCGCCTGGTGGATGGGGGCGCTGCCCTTCGTGCACACGGGCCAACCGGTTCACTGACCGATGCATGGTCGGCGGTGCCGTGCCTGCATTCGGGGGTTGAATCCGTGGCACGAGACCTGATGATGCTCACGTTCGGAAGGGACCGACGCCTTGATGCCGAATCGCCCTGAGGCACCACCGGTCAGCATGGCGAAGGACGGCGAGGACGCACCTCCAAAGCGTTCGCTCTTCGGGTTCCTGCGGGGCGGTTCGGAGAAGAAGAAGGAGTTCGTTGAAAGCGAATTTGCTCGACTACGAAGCCTCCAACAGGCCCGGCGGGAGGAAGCCTCCGACGCCGACCGACGTGCGCACATCGAAGCCACGGCGGACCGTCAAGGTCGCATCGACCACCTCGTTGAACGGTTTCGGGAACGTGCGCTCGAGGTGCTCGAGGTGGAGACCAAGCAGCAGGGCGACGCAGGCCGGTGCGACATCGATGTTCCAATCGACGAGGACCTGTTGGTTCACACCTTCACGCACGTCGCCATGGGCGACGAGCAAGGTCGGCTTCACATCATGGATGCCCTGAACGGGGACTTGCTGCACGACGTGACGCTGCATCGGAACTGGTGCACGGCCCTCAGCAGTTCACGGGATGGCGCCTTGGTCGCCAGCGGCTCCCTTGACCGGACGGTCAAGGTGGTGTCGTCGGAGAGCGGCGAACTGCTCGGAGATCTCGAGGTCGACGAACCGGTCTCTGCCCTCGCCTTCTCGCCGTCGGGTGAGCAATTGGCCATTGGGACGACGGCGGGCGGCCTGTTCGTCCACGACCTGCTCGACGGTCACGTGCTGCTCGAATCGGAGCAAGAGAAGCGCGTGACGGCGCTTCAATTCTCGCCGGACGGGACGCTCTTGGCCGTGGGTGCGCAAGGTCTGAACGGCACCCAGCCGACGGCCCGCGTGCTTCGGGTGCAGGACGGCGAGGTGGTGCACGCGCTCGACCATGCGTCCGTTCTGGACGCCTTTTCCTTCAGCGCGGACGGCGCGCGGTTGGCGTGTGGCGGACTTGACCCTGAGGCCCTTGTCGTGGACCTCTCCAACGACGACGATGTGGAGGACCGTTCCGTGGACGTCGTGACAGGAAGCAAGGTGCTCGCGATGTCCCACGTGGACGACCTTCTGGTCAGCGCCGGCCGCGACGGCTGGCTTCGGATGGTGGACCTCGCCACCGACGAGCGGTTCGAGGTGCACGTTGAAGGGACGATGATGGATGTGGACATCGCGGCCGACGGCTTGGAGGTCGGCATTGGCTATGAGCAAGGCCATCTCGAGGTCCGTTCGGCGGGCGACGGCTCGCTCGCTCGCCGCATGGACCTCGCGTCCGACATGACGCCGATCAGCATGACGCTGGTGCGCGGGCAGCGCCCGGGGGAGGACGTCGATGAGGCGCTCCCTCCGGTGTTTGACGAGATCAAAGAGGGCGGATTTTCGCTCGATGTGCCGCACGTCAAGGCCTACGGCGACGCGTGGCACCTCGTGGTCAGCGCCTCGTGGGCCTGGGCCTGAGGCGGTCACAACGTGGCCTGACCTTCCGCAGGGATGATATCCCCATGGCCGTCCGTCGGAACAAGGGCGCTTAGCTCAGTTGGAAGAGCGTCTGGTTTGCAACCAGAAGGCCGGG
>JAYPDK010000039.1:0-16394 GCA_038125145.1 Candidatus Poseidoniaceae archaeon | reverse complement strand
CCGCCTCGAACGTGAACCGGGCCCAAGGCATCAACCAGAGGTGGGCCCGGTGGGACTCGAACCCACGATCAACGCCGTGTAAAGGCGGTGTCATAGCCGCTAGACCACAGGCCCAAGACGCCCTCACGCCCCACCTACAAGAATGGGCCGGCGACGGCAACCTCTTCACAGGAAGAGCACCAGCAAGCATCAATGGACCTTGAAATCCAGACCGACGCGGCCCGCTTGGTCCGTCGGTTGAAGGACGACGGCCTCCGCATCACGTTTGCGGAATCGTGCACTGGAGGCCTGCTCGCCAGCACGATGACGGACATTGCAGGAGCAAGCACGTGGTTCGACCAGTCCTGGGTCACCTACGCCAACGATGCCAAGATTCGCGTCCTCGGGGTTGACCCAGAGGTGCTCGAACGAAAAGGAGCCGTCTCAGCAGAGGTCGCCGTCCAGATGGCGATGGGAGCGCTGAAGGCGTCCAAGGCGGACATCGCCCTCTCCATCACAGGGATTGCAGGGCCCGGCAACGACGGAGGAAAGAAAGTCGGACTCGTGTACGTCGGTGTGGCATCTGGCGATTGGAAAACAGCCGAAATGACGACCATCGGAGGAACCCGGGCAGAAAACAAAGTCGGCTTCGTCCACTTCGCGATTCGGGTGGCGATTCAAAACATGGATGCGGCCGTGTCCCGGGCCGTCGAAAAGCGGGAAGCCAATCAACGCCGAGCCGAGGAAGAAGAGGCCGAGCGGCAGCAGCGGCAGGTCAACCGTGAAGCGAAGGAAGCGAGCACCCGCATGGACACGGCATGGGTCGAAACGGCGTGGAAACCACCTACGGGAATCGACGGCGAGGAGAACCTCGGCGACGACGTTGAATGGTAACGACCCGGTGACCTTTTCTCCCGCCGTCATGGAAGAACTCCATGGCGGTCGAGTGGAAGACCGTCCATGCCCGTCTGGTCGAGCAGGGCCTGCTCCCGATGGCGGGTGTGAAAGAGGCCCTGATGGACCATCACGACCCGCTTGGTGTCGTCGCAGCGGCCGCTGGAGCAGGTGTTCGGGGCATGCTCAACGCGGCCCGCTTGAACGAATTGGTCGCAGCCTACGAAGCGAGGACATCGGGACCGGTCACTCCTGCAGCGCCTTCCCCAGTCTCCCGCCTCTTGGATCAAAAGCCGAAGGATTTGGCGAGAACCATCGCACCCTTGTCAGCACCCGAACCGATCGACCTCCCGCTGCGGAACAACCGTCCGGATTGGTCGTCGAACGATTTCCCCGACCTCGCCACCGACGTCGACGTTGACATTACGGTGCATTTTGACATCACGGGGAACTCCGTAACAGAGGGAAAGATGAGCGACATCAACGCTTGCTTCAACGACCGACTGGACAGCATTCGTAAACTCATTGTCCGAAATTCACGCCTTCCTCGCAAGCCCACGGACATTGCACGACTGAACGCCGAGCATGCACGGTACCGGGGACGCGACAACATTGCTGTGGCCATTGGGTTGGTGAACGAACCACGGTACACGAAGAACGGCCACCTGATGTGGGGATTGGAAGACGAAACTGGTGAATTCACCTGCCTTCTCACAAAGAAAGAAGGCGAGGAACGCGACAGAGTTCACGAAGAAATCATCCAGACTGGCCTCATGCCCGATGACGTCGTTGGCGTCAGCGGCACATTTGCGCAAAACGGGGACCTGTTCTACGTCGATGACCTGCATTTTCCGCTCCACGACCGCCACGAAAAAGCGCATGCTGAGACGGGCGTCTCGGTGGCCTTTCTCTCCGACATTCACGTCGGTTCCAAGACCTTCCTTGAAGCCCAATGGCACAAGATGGTGGACTGGTTCCATAACGACCCGCTCGCTCGGACGATCAAGTACCTCATCCTCAGCGGCGATTGCGTGGACGGCGTCGGCATCTACCCCGGCCAGGACCGGGAATTGGCCATCCCCGACCTGTTCAACCAATACACAGAATTCGCCCGATTGCTCGACCTGCTTCCCGAGTGGGTGGAATGCGTGATGCTGCCCGGCAACCACGATGCTGTGCGGCCGGCCGAGCCGCAACCCACCTTCGAAAAGGACATCCAGTCGGATTACCATGCGACCACCTTCGTCGGCAACCCTTGCGACTTCAGCCTGCACGGCGTTCGCTTGCTCTCGTACCACGGGAAATCCATTGACGATTTCGTGGCCGGCCTCCGAACCGTGACCTACGCCGATCCCGTCGAGGCGATGCGACAAATGCTGCGTCGGCGACACTTAGCCCCCCAATGGGGCGGAAAAACGCCACTTTCTCCAGAACCAGAAGACGGCCTCGTGATCCGTGAAGTCCCCGATATTTTCGTCACGGGGCACGTCCACGGGCACGAATGTGTGGATTTCAAGGGAACAACGTTGGTGTGTTCGTCCACATGGCAAGACCAGACAAGCTACCAACGGATGCTCGGCTTCCAACCACGTCCATGCATGCTCACCGTCGTGAACCTCGGAACGCACGCGACCAGGTCAATCCCATTCGCGTGAATCAAAGCCCAAGGAAGGGACGAAGGCCGTTCAGATCACGGCCGTTCACCACAGGCACCTCTGCAGCGGCAAAGGCCTCGATGGAGGATGGCCGCGTCGGGCTGAAGCCGATGAAGCGTGAACCCTCAATGTGCATCGAGAGGTCCATCTCCGAGTCACCCACGGACACCACGCCTTCGGGTTGGAGGTCGTGCATGGCGAGAAGGCGTTCAATCACCTCTCCCTTGCCGGTCGCATGCAACCGACACACACCATCGTCCGTCAGCCAACCGTCGTCGTCGAAGACAAAACCATTGGCGATCCAGTCGTCCACCTTCAGCATCGCTGCAATGCTGCCAACGAACAGGTCAACACCTGCGGACACGATGGCCACAAAGACGCCTGCTGCACGGAGGTCGTCCACGACTTCACGTGCTCCCTTCATGAGGGTGCACCCTGCGAAGGCACGGAACAGATCGTCCTTGTGAATGGGGTCCTGGACCCCTTTCCACAGGGCGATGTCCGAGGCCATGAACTCGACGTCGTCGATTTCACCCCGAATGAACCGCTGCAGGTTGACCGCGTTGTCCGTGCCGAAGTGGTCGTGCAGGGTCCTCCAGGAAGACACCGCATCCACCAGGACGCCATCGCAGTCGAACACGACACAGGTCGGACGCATGCCTTGCACTTGAGGTGGAGACCATCAAGCCTCGTCCGGAGGCTCGGCACAGGGAGCCGTGCTCCCCATGCCGAGGTGACCCTCAGGGGTCACGCCACCCGCCGTAGGCGGTGGCCCGTCGCGGTGCGACGTCAGGACCGTCTCAGGCGACGCTCTCGAGGTTGCTCCAGGAGCGCAGCAAGGCGCCCTGACCAACTTCGGGGTCGTAGGAGATCTGGATCGAGATGCCCGTCAGCGGCGTCCCATCGGAGGTGTGCGAGCGCACGTAGATGGTGTCACCGACGAAGAAGGTGGAGACCTTCTCCTCACCCTGAATGTCCACGATGTCAGCGAAGGTCACCACGCTCTGACTGTTCGACGGGGTGAAGCCGTACACGTCGCTGGAATCAGCGAGCCGGAACGACTCCATGCCCCCGTCAAACTGGTCGGCGAAGACCTTCACCTCGACGGCTTGCGTCGCGAGGCGGACTTCTGCCTGCTCGATGGAGATGCGCCAGTGGCCGGTGTCGGCATCGAAGATGTCGACTTCTTCCATGTCGAAGGTGATGCGGGGCACACCCTTGACGTCGGTTTCGGCCAGGCTCGACGCCCAGACGTAGATCACACCGGAGAGCACCACGGTGATCGCGACCATGAGGATGGTTGCGATGACGGGGCTCACAGCCTGCTCATCGTCGAGCATGCGGACCTCATCGACCTCTTCCTCGTCCTCGTCGCGGCGACCCGCGATGGACAGGAGACCAACGACCACGCCAGCGAGCGCGACAGCCACGAGGCTGGGCGCGAACGAGGGCACACCGGAGGCACCGATGGTGCGCACGACGTCAGGCAGGTCCTGGTCGGTCACCGTGAAGGTGCCCCGGCCGTAGTCCGCCTGGTCGCACACGTCGATGTTGCCGATCTTCGTGTTGTACATCACGTTGTTGCACCAGTCCTTGTCCTCAAGCACCGGGCGACGGATGCTGTCCACGCCGTCCTCGGAGCCGTAGTAACCGGGCTCGGTCCAGTAGTCGATGTTGTTCGGCAGGGTGACCACACCGTGGCTGACCGGGTCGTCCGCGATGAAGCGGTCCGAGATCGACTTCGTCATGTCGCAGGTCTCGTCGACACAGGTCAAGACATCCATCTCGACCCACATGATGTTCGTGGTCTGCTTGACGTAGATGTCTTCCGTGACCACGACAGAGGTGCCGTAGTCGGGCGCCGGGATGTACACCGCGTCACGCTCGACTTCCGAGTGACCGTCCGACTGGAAGGTGATCCGGAGCATCTGGTCGTGGTTGTACGGACCTTCGTCACCGCCGGCCTTGACGGTCACGGAGACCGGGACCCAGGTGCCGTCCATGACGTTGGAGATGCCGTTGAAGTCGAAGCCGCTGGCGGATTCGAAGTAGTAGTCGGGCACCTGCTCGGCCACGTTCTGCACGATGATCTTCACGTCACGCTTGAGCGAGGTTTGCTGGATGTAGCCGTTGTCGTTCAGGTCGTAGGCAAAGTCGGCCGGAGCGTCAGCGCTGTCCACGAGGTAGAGTTCCATCTCACAGAAGCCCTTGCCGGCGGGGTTCACTTGGTGGACACCGCCGTCGTAGAGGTAGTCAATCTGGTTGATCGGAGCGTTCGTGGTCGCGTCCTTCACGAGGTCAAGCACCAACTCGTCACCGGAGAAGGTGAACGAGAAGTAGTTCGTGTAGGAACAGTAGGCGCGGCCGTTGTCGTCGAGCTTCGGCAGGAGTTGCCAGAAGAGCGCGTCGCCGTCGTGGTCCACGTCCGCCTTGAGGGCGGAGAGGTCGAAGGTGAGCTCGTCCGCGTCCTCCGTGTCTTCCATGACCTTGATCGTCCACTCGCCGTAGATGAGCGAGGAGTCGTTCGAGGCCCAGGTGATGGTGTCGCCCGTCTGGAGGTTCCAGTCGTCGATGGTCGGTGCGTCGTTGACCGGGACCACAAAGATCTCAATCACGTCGTCCACAGCGTCCTGGTTCTCCGCGCCGTCGTCGCTGAGGCTCAGCGTCATGTCGCAGGAACCACCGGCTTCGAAGTCCATGCCGGACTTCCCGGTGATGGTCAGGACGGTGTCGTCCACCATGGCCGCGCTGAACAGCGGGCAGGTCTCGTCGACGCTGACGTTCCACGTGTACACCTGACGGAACGGATCGTTCTCGTTCGGCTGGTCCTTGATGAGGTTCAGCGCGTTGGTGCCTTGGTTGGCAACGTCCGACAGGATGACGGACACGCTCTGGCCACCCACGAGGCTGTCCTCAGGGATGTGGTTCACGTGGGTTGCGTCACCGAAGAGGCGGACGGTGGTCACGCAGGCACCGCTGGTGTCGCGCTGGCAGATCTCCGGAGCATCGTTCACGTTCTCGATGATGAAGAACACGATGCGGTCGTCCTCGAGGCCGTTGCTGTCCGTCACGGTGAAGTTGAACTGCACCATGCCGAACTGGTTTGGAACCGGGGTGATCGACAGGTCATGGCCGTTGAGGGTCCAGGTCACCAAGCCGTCCGCGGGGAGCGGGGTGTTGCTGTAGACCACCGTGGTGTCGCCTTCCTCAACCGTCCAGGTCAGGTCGCCAGCGGCGTCCTGAACGTCGGAGGCGTAGGAGGTGAGGCTGACCTCGTAGGTCGTCGAGTCCTCGTCCACCGTGATGTTGGCCAGCGCCGAACCGATCGTCGGGCAGGCGCGCTCGATGTCCATCGTGAGGGCCACGTTGTCGGACATGTTCACGTCGTTCTCGGTCGCCCAGTCGGTGGAGCAGTCGTTGTTGATGTGCTTCACCATGACGTCGTACTCCTTCGCGGCGGTCGGCACGTTGCTGCCGAGGAAGCTGCGGTAGGTGAGGACCTCATCGTTCAGGATGCCGTCCTCAAGGCTGCTGCCGCCCATGACAACCGTGTAGTAGTCGCTGAAGTCCTGGGTGGACGAGCCGCTGTCGATCGTCTGGTCGGGGTAGACCTCACTGACGTCCGCGCTGCTGTCGCCTTGCACAATCGCGATGATGCGCGCCTGAGCGGGCATGCCACCCATGCGGCTGAACGGAATCATGATCTCAGCGAAGTCGCCGCTGAAGTCGGAGTCCACCGAAGCGCTCGAGAGCGAGGTGACGCCCCATCCGAGGAAGCCGTACGCGTAGAGGTCGCTGCTGGAGTCCGACTCGGCCCAGAACAGGTAGTCGGCCTCGAAGGGCAGGTCGTGCGCACCGGCTGCACCGTAGTCGTAGCCCGTGTCGGAACCGCCACCGGTCACGTCGAGGTAGATCAGCAGGTCCGACGTGGACAGGTCCAGGTTGTCGATGCCGATGTACAGGTCGTCGTTCTCGGTGTAGGTGACGGAGAAGCCCGTGGTGAGTTCACCGGGCATGACGTCGTCCGCCGGGTTCAACTCGGAGCCAATCCAATCCGCGTTGTCGCCGTCCACGGTCATCACGTCGGGCTGGAAGTCCGGCGAGATGTAGGCAGCGCGCAGGCCGTCGGTGCTCACGATGGAGACGCCGACTTCGCGGGTCGTGTCCGCGCCAAGGTGCGAGGTGGTGATGTCGAGGAGGTTGGCCTCTTCGATCATCGTGCCTGCAGCGAGGACGAGCATCGACGGAGTCAGGTCCTGACCGATGGAGGTCACGCTGGCACCGACCGCGAGTTCAACCTGCGTGTTCACGTTGGGGCCCCAGGTCAGGTTCTCGACCAGGCCCGTGGCGTCGGACACGTAGATGGCGTCCTCTGCGTCGGCCGTACCCATGTTGTAGCGGAACTGGGTGTTGTACACCTCAAGGCCGGAGAAACCGGACAGGTCGAGGTGCATCAGGTCCGCAGCGCCGCTGTCCTCCAGGTGGAGGCCAACACCGGACGAACCGCCGTCGAGCATTGCGTACTCCACCATCATCGAGGTGTCGTAGGCGTAGACCGCGTAGGCGTCGTTGGACGCCGCTGCCGCGGAGGGCGCGTTCGTGGTGTCCGCCGTGATCGAGGCGTTGTCGTTCAGGACAAGCATGCCACCGTCAACGTACACGCCGGTCTCGAAGCCGGTGATGTCCGTGCCCGAGAGGGTCAGTGAGTCGCCGTTCGCGTGGTCCACACCAACGCTGCCTCCTTGGCTGCCACCTTGGAGGGTGGAGCCGTCGTCGGAGGCGTCGCAGCCGTCCAGCACGATGGCGTTGGTCGGAAGCGAGATGGTGTTGCTCATCATGTTGATCGACGTGCCCGAGCAGTCCTCGAGGGTGATGCCGTAGGCGCTGGTCACTTCACGGCCAGCGGAGATCGAGATGTCGTTGCCGCTGATCACTGGTCCGGAGACACCGCTCGCCGCCGTGGTGTAGTAGGCGTCCAGGGTGATGCCACCGTCACCGTAGGTGTCGCTGACGTCGATCTGGTACGTGCCCGCGTCCGTGTAGGAGGTGAGCGGCTTGTACGCCGTGTTGGAGGCGAAGGTGTACGAGGACCACGTGTCGGTGGTCCCGTCGGGCTTCGTGATCTCGAGCGAGATTTCGTAGCCCCACGAGTCCGTCGCGATGTCGATGACCAGGGTCGAGCCGTTCCCGGGGAACGTGAACGAGCAGCTGTCACCGTAGCCGTAGTTGCCGGAAATCTGGCAAAGCGAGGTGGTGGCGCCAATCGGCTGCGTTGCGCCCGTCATCAGGATGCCGTCGTCGCTGTCGACAATCGTGTTGTCTGTGATGTCGCCAGAGCCGCCGTCCGTGTAGATGGCCACAGCACCCTCACCGGGGCCGTAGATTTCGTTGCCGTCCACGAGGAAGCCTTCGACGCCGCGGACGAAGACGGCCGTGTCATCGAACCCTCGCATGACGTTGTCGCTGACCGTCAAGTCGCTCGTGGTGCTGTCGTAGGCCGCAACGACGTTGCTGCCCATCGAGTTGTTGAAGGTGTTCCCGGTGACCAAACCGCCGTCGGAGTACGCACCGGTGTAGAACCAGATGTCGTTGATTTCACCGCCGTCTTCGAACAGGTTGTTCTGGATGGTCAGGTTGTCCGCACCGTACTCGTTCGTGTTGTGGCTGTAGTAGTAGGGGGAGCGCTGCATGATCATGGCCACACCGCAGTTGGTGAACGTGTTGTTCTCGATGACGTCGCCTTCACCGCCGTACATCTGGATGCAGACGTCCTGGAGGTTGATGGCGTTGTTGAGCGGCGTGTAGCCCTTGTAGTGGCTGATGGTCGAGTTGCGGATGTTGAAGTGGTTCAGTTCGTAGTCGGGGTAGTATCCGTAGCCCATAGCACCGATGATCGACGACACGCCGTTGAACGCAGAGCCGTTGGCGTCGAGGTTCATGGAGTAGTACTGGTAGCCAAACTGCACACCCTGGACTTCACCGTCGGTGTTCACCGCCATGCCCGTGATGCTGGAGTTGTGGAACTCCATGTTCACTTCGCCGTAGTAGTACGGGTAGAGGAGGTTGTATCCGTAGTAATCGTAGGAGGCCGTCACGAAGAAGGTCGCGTCGTTCCACTCGTGCGTGTCTGCATCGAGGTAGAGGAACGGAGCGTCGATCATCACCGTCTCACCAGTGAAATCGGAGCCGTCGATGGAACCGTAGTAGTAGCCGTGCTCCACCAAGCCGTTGCTGAACGTGCGGGAACTGCCGGTCGAGGACCAGGAGTTGTAGCAGTTCGAGAGCATGATGTAGCTCGTCGAGGTGTAGGCGTAGCACACGCGGTGCGTGAACTCTTCCACCAATTCGACCTCGGCCGTGTTGCCCGATGCATCGAGCAGCGAGACGGCTTCGCTGACCCAGCGGAAGTCGGCGTTGTTGTCCGACGAATCGGTCCAGTAGTAGTCGATCTCAGCGACGGAGGTCACCATGTACCCGTTGAGGTCCTGGTCGTGGCTGCCCTGGGCGTCCACGATGGTCGTCGTGAAGGTCATGTCCTCAGCCACGCCGGTCGCGTCCGTCGTCCCGGAGGAGGCGGTGTCGCCGGCAGCGGTCATGAGCCGGACGTTCACGTCCGCCACGCCTTGGGCGCCGTTGCCGTCGTTCTCGTCCGCGGTCATCGTGATGTCCACCTGACGCAAGCGGTTGAAGGCACCAGAGCCCGTGACTTCGACCGTGGTGAGGTCGAGCGTGCCCTCGATGTAGTCGACGACGGAGGAACCGCTGATGGTGAAGTCGTGGTCCGTGTTGTCGAAGGTCGAGTCAACGAAACTGAAGCCGCCGCTGCCACCGAGATCGAAGCCCACAGCGTTGTTCTCGAAGGTCACGCTGTCGTACGCGAGGTCCTTGGTGGTGGACGGTCCGAACTTGAAGGCCGCACCGGCCGAGTTGGTGACCGTCCCGGTGAATTCGCCGCCGAAGTCCTTCAGGTAGTAGGCACCGGCGGTGACCTGGCTGTCGAGGTCCATGTTCAGCATGTCCATCTGGCCGGAGGCACCGGAACCGACGAGCACACCGTAGTCGCCACCGGTCACGTTGATCGTGTCCGCGGACGCCATGGTCGAGCCGACGACGGACAGACCGGCGTCGTTCGGAGAGGTCACCTCGATGTTCTGCAGGTGACCGGCAGCGAAGTCGCCACCGATCTCCACACCAACATCAGCGCCCGTGATGGTCCCGTCCTGGAAGAGCGGGGTACCGGATTCACGGAGGTAGGTGCCCATGTCGCTGGGGTCGTTGCTCGTGCGAGCGACGAACTCGTAGCGGTCCTGGTAGTTGTCGGCGCCCTTGTGGAGGACGTCGATGTACAGGGTCGCCTTGGTGATGTTCGTCGCGGAGATGTCCACGATTGGCCAGGTGACACGAGCGCCCTGCCCGCTGCTCATGTAGTAGGTGTACGCGTAGTCAAGGCAGACGTTGTAGTAGCCGAAGAGACCGTTGTGGCCCTCGGGCGGGGTGTAGACGCCGCTGAACATGCTGCTGGGGGAGTAGTAGCCCCAGTAGTGGTACGGGTAGTAGGCGTAACTGCCCGTTGGGCTGACACCGGGGATGTTGTCCCAGCGGAAGCCGAAGTCGTACGGGGGCTGGTAGTAACCGGGGAAGGAGGGGACGCTGCCGCCGCCGTATCCGCCGTAGTAGTAGAAGTAGTACATGTAACCGGAGTTCGCTCCGTAGGGCGTGTAGTTCGGTCCGTAGGAGTACCCGTAGAGGTTGCAGTCGTACTGCGGAGCACCGCCAACGCCACCCTGGTAGGTACCGACGTTGTTGCCGTTGTCCGAAGCGGAACCGGTCGAGGATCCCTCGTTCGGGTCGTTCGCCGAGTAGGGGTAGTATCCGGTGTCACCTGCGGTGATGTTCCAGCTGTTGCCGTTGTCGTCGGTCAAGCCGATCGCCAAGCGGTCCGTGATGTAGTAGTACTTCGAGGTCGCGTAGTTGTAGGTTGGGTGAGCGTTGCCGCCACCGTAGATGGAGTTCGCTCCCACCTGGAGGTAGTCGCCCGTGCCGAGGAAGGTCGACAGGTCGATGGCGTATGTCTTCCAACCCGTGGCCTGCCCGCTGAGGGAGGTCGAACGGTAGATGGTCGGGAGGCTCATGCCGCCTTCAAGGTCCACACCAACGGTGTTGTCCGTCGAGGTGAAGCCATCCACCTGCGGTGCTGCGTTCTTGGACATGATGCCCACCGCCGCGTTCTTCACGACGATGTTGTCGATGGTCGCACCTGCGGATTCAACCCAAAGGGCCGTACCGGTCGCTCCGGTGTTGATGATGGTCGAGTCGCTGATGGTCAGCGACCCGCCGTTCACCTTGACCGTCGCCATGTCGTCCGAGGACGTCGTGGCGCCGTAGATGGTGCCGTCTTCCGTCAGGCTCAGGGCACCGTCGGCCACGTAGAGGGCGGCCATGGTGCTGCTGTCCTGGTGGAGGTCCTTCACCACGCCACCGGCCACCGCGAGGGTGCCGCCGGCGAAGTTCATGCGAACGCCGTAATTGGAGTTCTGTGCCTTGATCAGACCCTTCGTGCCGGTGTCCGAGGAGACGTTCAGCAGGAGGGTACCGCCGTTGGAGACGGTGAGCACCGGCGAGTTCGTCGCGCTGGCGTCAACGGTGAGCACGGAGCCCATCAGGACGAGGGTGCAGCCGTCGATGTCCAGGTCAGCGCTGAGCGTCATGGGGAAGGAGTCGAAGACGTACACGCCCGCCGAGGACTGAGCGCCCTGGAAGGTCACGTTGTTCGACATCCACGTGCAGTCCATGTTCGGTTGGTCGAAGTTGATCGGCGCAGGCTGCAAGAGCAACTCGATGGTGTCGCCCCATCCGAAGCCGCCGCTCGGGTACCAAGCGGAGGAGGTGTCGGTCTCGTTCTGACCGGCCGCACCCCATCCGAAGATGGTGTGGTCGTCGTAGGTGTCGCCGTCGGAGTTGCCGCTGATGACCCACGCGGAGGCCTCACCGTTGCTGTCGGTCTGCACGGTGCCCACGTCAAACAGGCTCGTGCCGGACGCGTCGACCACCGCGGTACGGACCGAGTGGCCCGACTTGTACACCTTGGTAATGGTCCCACCAACGTTCGACTCGCGGTAGAGTTTGACGGTCGCCAGACCGCCGTACCAGACCTTGGACGAGGACGAAACGTCGACAGCGCAGTTGTCCACGCCAGCCGTGGCCTGCGCAGCACCGTTGGTGTCCGCGCAGTCGAGTGCGCCGTTGCCGTCGTCGTAGGTGGTCTCGATCATCACGATCTCGCCACCCGAGGTCGCCGCAGCCACGTAGTTGGTCGAGCCGTCAATGTTGCTCGAGTCAATGGCGACGGCGGACAGGGTGATGTGCGTGTTGTACGCATACACGGCGTCCTCGTTGCTGTCCGTGTGGCTGATGCTCGAGCCGCCTTCCATCACGATGGTGTTCGCGGCGGAGGTGGTGAAGCTGTACAGGTGAGAGATGTCGGCGTTCTCGAGGAAGATGGTCCAGCCACCGCCCCGAACCTCCAGATAGCCGATGTCGAGGTTCTCCCAGACCACGGCGTCGCTGTAGGACGTGGTTCCCGAGATGTCAACGTCGCCCGCAGTGATGTCCGAGAAGGTGCCGAAGTGGACACGGTTGATGTCCATGTCACCTGCTTCAACGTTCATCATCACCGCGTTGTCGCCCGCAGGTCCTGCGGTGGACACGCCGGTGCCGCCGGGGCGGAAGGTGATGTCGTTGC
The DNA here is from genome assembly GCA_038125145.1 of Candidatus Poseidoniaceae archaeon. Classification (GTDB taxonomy): domain Archaea; phylum Thermoplasmatota; class Poseidoniia; order Poseidoniales; family Poseidoniaceae; genus MGIIa-L3. Next base: position 4,124 of record JAYPDK010000039.1, on the reverse strand, counting down.
TGCCGAGGTCGACGTCCTCCATGTGGATGGACTCGATCACGTCGAAGTAGGACCCAGCACCGTAATCGGGGACGGTCACGTTGTACATGTAGACCGAGGAGCCGGTCTGACCGCCGTTCCTCCATGGCGTGTGGTCGATGGCCTCACCGGCGTAGCCCGTCGAACCGGTGTTGGTGACGGTCACGTTGCTGAGGTGGAGGTCTTCGAGGTCCACGGAGATGAAGTGGTTGTAGGCGTTGGTCACGGTCACGTTCTCAACGTGGAGCAGACCGCCACCGGCGGAGTTCTGCACGCTGACGATGGCACCGTCGGTGGAACCACCGGCGGTGTTGCAGTCCTTCAGGCTCCCTTCGATCAGGGTCACCATGCTGTCTTCGGCAAGGTCGAAACAGGAGCCGGAGGCGCCGTCAACCGAGAAGTCGCTCATTTCGAGGACCGTCCCTTGGCCAGAGCCGTGCTGGAAGGCCGCGCCGACGTCTTCGAAGGTCACGTGGTCCATCGTGAAGTTGCCCACGTTGGCGTTCGTGCTCGGGGCGCTGCCGTGGCGGCTGCCCGCGGCGATCGCGGCGTCGGTGGTGTTCGCGAAGTCCACGTAGGAGAAGACGTGGCGGTCGTCGGTGCCCGTGGAACAGGCGCCCGTGAAGGCCATGCCCGTCCAGGTCGCGCCGTCCTGGCCCTCGAAGCGGACGTGGTCCGTCGAGTTGCCTTCGAGCGTCATTTGGTCGCACGCGCCATCAAAGGAGATGCCCTTGCCGTTGGCGACCTGCACCACAACGCCGGGCTTGATGGTCAAGTCCGCGGAGATTGAGAGGTAGTCGCCGGTCGGGTTGATGCGGACCGGGCTGTCAACAAGGTCCCAGGTCGTGTCCGTGGAGATGTCGCTGTCCACGTCGGTGCCCTTGCCGTTGTACGGCATGGTTCGGTAGCGGATCGAACAGTCGTAGTTCGTGTTGTCGTAGCAGTAGTACGAGGTGTAGTAACCCCACCATGGCGCGATGAGGCCGGGGCGGGCGTAGGTGCTGCCGGAGTAGGGCAGGTCGGGCATGTTCGACGACCAGGTCGACACGCTCTGCACGAGCGCCGTCGAACCGGAGTCAACGAAGTGCATGTTGCCTTGACGGCCGAGGTTGATGCGGCTGTTCGAGTCAGCGCCCTCGTAGAGGACACCGAAGTACTCGAAGTCGAAGTCGTCGGGCATGTCCACGTTCGCGTTGCAGCCGGACTTGTAGGTGTTCCAGTAGTACGAGTAGCCGCAGTAGTACCCGTACGGGGTGCCGGAGCTGCTGCCGGAGAGGGCCGTGTCGAAGTTGGTGATCTCGCTCAGGCCGAGGTCGAAGTTCTCGTGGCCGTAGGAGGTCGCCGAGGTGTGCATGCGGTAGTTGTTCGCGAACACGTTCGCGCCTGCCACGTAGCCAGTGCCCTTCTGCAGGGTCTCGCCCCACGTGCGGTTTTGGTTCTGGTAGCCGGTGGCCGAGTAGTCGTAGTAGACCTGACAGCCGGTGTCGTACTTGAACTCAAACTCGTTCGTCACATCGTAGAAGACGACCTGGTAGGTGCAGAGGTAGGTGCTCGTGTACCCCATGTCGTGCCATTCGAAGATCATCATCTTGTTGGGGTCGCCGACGGAGAAGGAAGCGTCCGAGGTGTTGGCGCCGTTCGGCGTCGCGGTGTCCACCGACACGTCCCACGCCTGGATGGAGTAGGTGACGTAGTCGCCGGTCTCGAGGTCCTCGATGTCCGCGGACCAGTCGCAGGTCGACTCGGCGCACGAGGCGCGGGTCGAACCGACCGGGCTCATCGCCATCGACGAGGTGGAGCCGTTGTTGATGCTGTAGTAGACGGTCGGGCCCGTACCCGCGGAGGTGCTGACGTTCAGGCCGGCTGGCGGGAAGCCAAAGTCGCCGATGGTCGCCGTGATCGTCCGCGTCTTCGCGTAGGAGTCGGCAAGCGCCGTGTGGGTGATCGTCGGCGAGTAGGTGTCGGGCTCGGGGGCGACCTTGGTCACCGCGTAGGTAACGTCACCGCTGCTGGCCATGCGGCCGTAGTAGCCGGAGCCGAGGGCGAAGCCGTTCCACTTGTAGCTGGTCGAGTAGATGTAGTAGTAACCGGAGGAGCACGAAGGCGCGGTGCTGCTCGAACGCAGGAAGTGCGTCCAGCCGTTCGACCCGGTGCAGACCCAGTTGAGGCCCGTGGACGAGTAGGTGGAGTTGTAGGTGTAGCCCGCGAAGTTGGCGGTGATGTCACCGACCTGGTAGCGGTAGGCCGTCGTGTAGCCGTAGGCAGAGGCGTAGGTCGCCGAGGTGCCCGTTCCGAGCTTCTCCCCGATCTCCGGCTCGTCGCCAATACCGACCATGCCGTAGGTGCTGCCGTCCCAGAGGAACAGGAGGTTCATGCCGGGACCGTCGTCGGCCGTGATGGACAGGTAGCCACCGTCGGCCGCGGCGAGGTACTTCTTGCCGCCGGAGGTGCCGCCCGTGTTGTAGGAGGACGTGGCGGGGTAGGTGCTGGTTTGCCATTCAACAATCCAGTTGTTGTAGAAGTAGCCGGAGGACGAGGAGCCCGTGTACCAGCAGGAGGAAGAACCCGTGCCGCAGTTCGAGGTGTCGAATTCGAAGTAGTACTCGTCGTTGCTGTCGAAGTAGGTCATCTGGCGGTCAAGGAAACCGTAGGGGGTGTAGTAGGAACCGGCGTGAACGTCGGTCGTCAACTGCACCATCTTCTTCGCAGAGCCGGCGTTGTCAACACTGTCGATGAAGAACCAGTAGGGCGTTGGCGTCGTCTGGGTGCCGGTGAGGGCCGGCGTGTAGCCGACGTTCGCACCGTTGCTGCCTTGGTTCAGGTCCTGGTACTCCCAGTAGTAGGTCACATAGTCGCCCTCGCCGAGGTCGCTGGTCTGCGCCTTGAACTGGCAGGTGTTGGAGGAGGTGCCGCAGGTGCCGATCGTCGTGGCCGCCACCGAGGTGTACGAGCCGTTGTTCACCGCGTAGTAAAGCGTGGGCTTGTTGCCCGAGGTCGTGTCGATGCCCGACATGTCGCTCAGCGAGATGAAGAACGTGCGAGCGCCCTCGACGTAGGACGTGAGGTTCGTGTACGCACCAAAGTCGGCGGTCGGCGCGTCCGCGTCGGTACCGCCGGAGTAGGTGATGGCGAGGTAGCTCTGCGTGGAGCCGCTGGAGTACGCGTAGGTGTAGGCGTACTGCGTGGTACCGGAGTTGGTCCCCGTCGTGCCGATGTTCGAGGCGTCAAACACCTTCGAGGTCCCGACGGTACCGGAGTTGTTCACGGCGCTCCAGATGTAGGAACCGAGCGAGGAGGTGCTGCAGTTCGTGCCGGAACCGGAGCAGAGTTCGGTCGTCTGCCAGCCGGTGCCGTAGAGGTTCTCCGACACACCGGGGGAGTAAATCGCAGAGTTGATGATCGACTTCGCAGCGGTGCTGCCGTACTGCGAACTGCTCGGCAGGTAGGAGGCGCTGATGGCGCCGCTGCAGGAGGGCGCGCTCATGTTGTAGCCGCTGTAGGTGTTGTAGTAGTAGTAGCCGGAGGTCGGCGAAGAACCGGTCGCGGAGGTCGCGGGTCGGGTCGAACCGCAATCCTCGAGGACGCTGGTCTTCCAGTAGGCGTTCGAGGTCGAGAGGTAGGAGTAGTAGTAGGAGTGGTATTCCTTGGACTCGATCTTGTCAACGGAAGCGCCCGTTGGGAGGGCGTTGCTGCTGCTGAACGTGTACTTGTTCCAGGGGACGTAGTAGTAGTACGGCCGGTACGTGCTGCTGCTGGCACCACCGTAGGAGGAGTGGTAGGAGTCGCGGTAGGTGCTGACGTAGCAGTAGCTGTAGTAGATGTAGCAGTAACCGCCGTTGGTCGCGGTCACGGAGAGGGTCGGGTCAAGCGCGAGGGGGTAGACGCGCTCGTCAGCGAGGAGCCACGAGGACTCGACCGCCGTGGTCAGGAACACGACGGGGCCCTGGGCCATCACGAAGAAGGTCCCGGTGTAGGGCGCCTGCTCACCGGCTTCGGCGATGACGGGGGCTGGGATCTCCACGTACAGTTCGCCGGTCTCGATGTTGCGGACGCTCAGCGCGCGGTCGGTCTGAACGACGTCCATGCCGACCTGCGCCTCACCGCTG
>JAYPDK010000038.1:0-16414 GCA_038125145.1 Candidatus Poseidoniaceae archaeon | reverse complement strand
AAGGACGTCATCCTGCACATCCTCGCCGACCACGCCCGGAAAGAATTGACCCTGAACCGCAGCATGGAGTTCGGCGGTCCCGGCCTTGCCTCGCTGTCCATCGACGAGCGGGCCACCCTGTGCAACATGGCCACGGAGTGCTCGGCCCGCACCGGCATCTGCGAAGCGGACGACCTGCTCCTCGACTGGATGGAGGCGCGGATTCCCGGCCTCGACCGCGAGGCCCGACGCTCCCTCGCGGTCGCCCCCGACGAGGGCGCGACCTACGACGGCGGCGTCCACGTCATCGACCTCTCCAGCATTCGCCCGATGGTGGCCCACCCCGGTGACCCGGACCGTGGCGTGCCCTCCGACCCGACGAACGGGGCGGACGTCGCCGACATCGGCCAGGTGCGCATCGACATCGCCTACGGCGGCTCGTGCACTGCGGGCAAGGAAGACGACGTCGCCTACTACGCAGAGGTCTGCGCCGCGGCCGAAGCGGCCGGTCTGCACGTGGCCGAGGGCGTGGCCTTCTACATCCAGTACGGCTCGGGCCACGTCAAGGACCTCGCCGTGCGCGAAGGCTGGCACGACCTCTTCCAGCGGGTCGGCGTGCGGCTCATCGACCCCGGCTGCGGCGCCTGCATCGGCGCGGGCCCGGGCGTCTCCACGGATGCGGGCCAGGTGACCGTTTCAGCGATCAACCGCAATTTCCAGGGCCGCTCCGGCCCGGGGCGGCTCTACCTTGCGAGCCCGCTGACCGTGGCCGCCAGCGCCTTCACGGGTGAAATCACCTCGTGGCGACCCGGACTCTTCGCGTGAACGCGGTCCCGTGACTTCATAGAGCGTCGGCAGGGGCTTGATGCCGTTCAAGGCCCGACGTCATCAGGACGGAGGAGGACCTTCGGACGGTGGTTGAGATGGCGGAGCCAAGGGACATCGCGTCCAAACTTGCAGACAACCAGAAGCAGGCCTCCATCTCCGAGTTCTTCGAGAAGAACAAGCACTTCCTCGGTTTTGACAGCCTGCACCGCTCCCTCATCACCGCCGTCAAGGAAGCGGTGGACAACGCGCTCGACGCCTGCGAAGAAGCACGCATCCTCCCGGACATCCGCGTGGAGATCCGCAAGGTGGACAGCAAGCGCGACGTGCTCGAACTGGAAGTCGAAGACAACGGACCCGGCATCCCGCGCGACAACGTCGCGAAGGTCTTCGGGCAGCTGCTCTTTGGTTCCCGCTTCCACGCCATCCGCCAGTCCCGTGGACAGCAGGGCATCGGCATCACCGGCGTGGTGATGTACAGCCAACTCACGACAGGCCGCCCCACCCGCGTGCGCTCGAAGATCGCTGCCGAAACCACCGCCGTGGAGATGCTGCTCGGCCTCGACACCAAGGCCAACAAGGCGGTGAAGTCCGACGAAGAGCGCGTCCCGTGGGTGCTGGAAGACGGCACCGAGAAGGTCTCCGGGCTGAAGGTCACCTGCCGCATGAAGGCGAAGTACCAGCGCGGCAAGCAAAGCGTCTGGCAGTACCTTCGGATGACGAGCATCGTCAACCCGCACGCCTCGATCACCTTCGTTGACCCCGACGGCGAGGAGGAGCACTGGCCGCGCGTCACGGAACGCCTGCCTCGTAAGGTGTCGAGCATCAAGCCGCACCCGCACGGCATCGAACTCGGTCAACTGCACCGCATGGCGATGTCCAGCCGTTCGGCCAACCTCAGCATCTTCCTCAAGACGGAATTCTCCGGCGTGCCGACGCGGGCCATCAAGGAAATGTGCGAAGTGGCCGGTTTGGTTGACAGCAAGGGGCGCCCCCTGGGCATCAAGCCCGCGAAAATGGACCCGGACCAGATCCGTGCCTTGGCCGAGACCTTCCAAGGGATGCGCGGCTACCTCCGCCCCTTCCGCCTCGACCACCGCGGCACCCGCATCTACGTCGCCGATGCACGACGCCCCGGCGTGCCCGGTGCGCCCATCAGCGAGTGCAAGCACGGGGACCTCGTCACCGCGCTGACCAACGCCGGCCTGGACGACCTGCCCGGCATCGTCACCTCGCGCACCGACATGCACTGGGAGGAAAGCCTGCACCATCTTGTCTCGCACGTGAGCAACGCGCATGGGGAAGGGCCGTGGAACGCCAAGGAAGCGGACCTCATCTCCAAACACCTCCGAAAGGACTGGGACCCAAGCATCGATTTCGAAGCGGTCCGCCTGCTCAAGCCTCCCGTGGATTGCCTCTCGCCCATCGAAGAGATGCTCATCAAGAAGGGGCTGTCGAAGACCATCGACTCCCGGTTCGTCACGACCCTGACGCGCGTGCCGACCGTCAGCCAAGGCAACCCCTTCCAGATCGAGGTCGGGCTGATCTTCGGCGAAGGCATGCCCGCGGACTCCCCGGTTGAGGTGCTGCGCTTCGCGAACCGCGTCCCGCTGATGTACCAGCAGGGCGGGTGCATGCTGACCAAGGCCATCGAATCGGTCGACTGGCGCCAGTACGGGCTCGACCAGTCCGGCGGCAACGGGGTGCCCAAAGGGCCCGCCGCCATCCTCGTTCACCTTGCGAGCACGAACGTGCAGTTCACGTCCGAAGCGAAGGAGGCCGTCGCCGACAACGAAGAGGTGCACGACGAGGCGCGAAAGGCGATGCTCGAACTTGGACGTGGGCTTCGCAAGCACCTTGAGAAGCGCAAAAAACTCGAGAAAACCAAGGAAAAATTCGAACTCATCACGGACATTCTCCCGGCCATCGCCGAGAAGTCGGCGGCGATCCTCGACCGGCCTGTTCCCCCGCTGGCGGGCTCGATCACGAAGATCATGAACGCCGTCATCGCCGAGGAGACCACCGAATGGAACAAGCAGGACAAGCGCACGGAGGTGCGCTTGACCCTGAGCAACTTCACCGCCAAGGCACGCGCCTTCACGATCCTCGCGACGTGGCCGGAGCGCGAAGGTGCGGTGATGGTCGAGAACGACGCCGGTGGAACCTCCGAACTGACCGGGGTGTGGGCGTGGAAGTTGGAGACCCTCAAGCCCGGTGAAACGGCCACCGTCACCTACGCGCTTGACGGGTTGGAAAAGGGCGATTGGACGGAGACCGACGTGTTCTACCGCGGTGCCGGGGACGTCATCGGTGCGACCAAGATGGACGATGCCCTCCTCAAGGAACTGCAACGTCAGGAAGAGGTGCTCTCCGAGGACGAGGACGAGGAAGAACTGGACGACGATGCCGACGACCTTGAGGACAGCACGCCCGGTGCGGAGGCCGACGACACGGAGCCTCCGGAGCGCCCGAAGCCAAGCGGCGGTGGCAGCCTCTTCGATTACGACATGGGGGATGACGCATGACGCGACAGCACACGCCAGAGGAAACGAAGACCGCGCTGCACGAGGTCGTCGTCGAGATGTACGACCGCATCGTCAAGGGCGAGCCGCCGACGATGACCCTCCCGGTGCGCACCAAGAACAACATCACGTTCAACGAACGGCTTGGCGTCTACAAGTACGGAAAGAACACCTCGGTGCGCGACGCCACCTCCTTACAGTCCGCCAAGCAACTGCTTCGGGCCTTGCACGTCGTCGAATTCATCGAAGGGATGATCGACGCCGGAAAATCGAGCACCCTCAGGGAGATGTACTACATTTCCGAAGGGTGGGGCCACGGCAAGTTTGGCTCGCAAAACGAAAGCAACAACCTCGCTGAAGACCTGGAAGTGGTGACCCGCTGCCTGCGTGAGGACTTCAAACTCCGACCCGAGGAAGACGGTGCGCGCATCATTGGCAACATCACGCTGCAAGAGCGCAACCGTCGTGGCGAATGGATGCGCATCAACGCCCGGGACGACGTTGGCGATTCGGGGTACGGCGTGCCCTACAACGTCGAAGAAGAGAAGATCGAACTGCTGGAGCACGACGTGGACTTCATCATGGCCATCGAGACCGGTGGTATGTTCGATCGGCTCATCGAGAACGGCTTCGACGAAGACTACCGCTGCGCCCTCGTTCACCTGAAAGGGCAGCCCGCCCGCTCCACCCGCCGCATCATGAAGCGGATGAGCGAGGAGTGGGACCTGCCGGTGGTTGTCTTCGCTGACGGTGACCCCTGGTCCTTCCGGATTCACGCATCGATTGCCTACGGCGCCATCAAAACCGCCCACATCTCGGAGTACCTCGCCACCCCAACGGCCTCCTACCTCGGCATCACGGCGGACGACATCGAAGCCTACGACCTGCCAAGCGACGACCTCTCGAAAAAGGACATCGAAGCCCTTCAGGCGGAATTGACCGACCCGAGGTTCGCCGACGGATGGTGGCAGGACCAGATCAAGATGATGCTGGACCTCGGCAAGAAGGCCGAGCAACAGTCCCTCGCCAAGTATGGTCTCGACTTCGTGACCGACACCTACCTCCCCGAGAAACTGGCCGAACTGGGCTTGGCGTGAAGCGCGCTGCGGCCGCGCGAGGATTCTTGACGGGGGACCGGGCGCTCGTCACGTGGACGAGGCACGCTCGAGGTGGCCGGGCCGGCTCATGCTGCTTGGTGGGCTGCTGCTGGTGGCGGGCTTCGTCACCTTCGGGTCCATGGGGGGCATCCTCGAGGAGGCCTTCGACCCCCGCATCACGCACGTCGCGTCCGTGGACACCGGAGGCGAGACCCTCGAGGACCTGCGTCCGGTCTGCCACGCCCTCTATGCCGTCCGCGGCGTTGACGTCAACGCCACGCTTGAGCGCAGCGACGGCTGGTCCACCAGCGGCACGCCGCTCAACGAGACGGCCTGCAGAAGCGAATGGCAACCCATGTCCGCCGATGGCGTTGACTTCGTGCGCGTCGCTGCGTGGTCACCAACCGAAGCGGGACCGCACCTCTTGCGGCTTGAGGGGGAGGAGGGGGCAGAAGCCTGGCTTGTCGACCTCCCGGCCATGGAGCAGGGGATGTTCGAATCACCATGGATCATCGCTGCCTTTGGCATGTGCCTCTTCGGCCTCGTGGTGCTCCCTGTTGGCCTGATGCTGATGCTCGGTGAACGCCGACGAAGGGGTCAGGGGCTCCTCGTGGTGGACGGGGAGGGCGGCGTGCGGCCGATGACCATGCCCCGCACCGAAGAAGAAGCGAAGCGCTTCCTGGAAGACCTTCGCGGCGATGGCCTTCCCTTCGACCCCGTGACGGGGAGCTACCGTACGGAGGCTCAGGCACGAACGGAGCACGAACACGCCGCGGCACCGGACGGCATGCTCACCACCGAACAAGTCTACGCCCTGATGCGGGGTGACCTCGAAGGGGCGATGCAGCAGGATTCCCAGCCTCACACACAGGCGAGGGACCCGTTCGTCCGCACCAGCCGAAGCGAGCCTGCGAGCACACCGGACGCGCGGATTGGTCCTGAATCCTCCACGCCCACGGCGAACCCCAACTGGAAAGCATGGGACGACGGGGACTGAGCCCTGCGACGACGAGTTCAAAGAGGGCCTCGACTACTTGACCACCGGTTGAGCAGATGAGCGACGCGGAGACCGTCCTTCGCCTCGTGCAGAACGACGTGCGGCGGCGTATTTTGGCCAGGCTGGTCCGCGAACCGCACTACCCGATGCAACTCGCGGAACTGCTTGAGGTGAGTCAACCCGCCATCAACAAGCACCTGAAGGAGCTTGAAGCGGGGGGTTTGGTGACCAAAGAACAGGTTCCCAGCGAAAAGGGTGGGCCGCCACGCCGCGTGTACAGCGTCACGGAAGCCGTCTCCGTTCGCATCGACCTCGGACCCGATCTCTTCAGCGTTGAGCGGCGGGCCCTTCCCAAAGGCGGTCCCATGCGGCTCAGCCCCAACCTCCCTGAGGACGCCAAACCGGTGGCCGAAGCGGTCAGCGGCCGCAAGAAAATCGCCGTTGGCGAAGGCCTCGGCTACCTGCGATCGCTCTCGGAAACCCTCGCCGATCTCGACCGCCAGCGTGACGCGATCATCGCCCTGCACCAGCAGATACGCGGCCGGATTTCTGCCGCGGTCGACGCGGATTTCGAGGACTACGACGACCGCGCCCTGCTCCACCACCTCATCGAAGCACCCTCGGAACGCTTCGACGCCCTCGCCATTGGCGAAGTGCTGGGGCTTGGACGGCAGGAGGCCGCACAGATGGTGGATGAAATCAGCGCCAGGCTTGAGCGGCAATTGGCAGACCGTGCCGGCCACGTGATCGCCACGCGAGCCGAGGACCACTTCCGTTGGTGGCTCGGCGGATACCGACGGCGCTGAGCGCCACCCGGCCTGCGCACACTGCGAGGCGCGCCCGTCAGCCGGGCACACAACGGCTCGCGTCCCGCTCAGTCTTCGTCCGTGGAGAGCACGGTCATGAGCGAACTCTGTTCGGCGATCCGCGCCTTCACCGCTCCACGGCGAGCCGAGCCCACCAGGAAGAGCACGCCGAGGAGCGCGAGGGTCAACAGCACCACGGCGCTCGGGAGCGCGGCAGCGCTGACGACTTCGGCCGTCTGGTCGACGAACGGTGCGTTCGAGGACAATTCCTCGCTCAGGTAGATGATGTTGTCACGCTCGCTCTGTTCGACGATCTCGTTGCCGGGGTCGACCATCACGTAGACCGCCTTGCTGCCGGCCGTGACCGGGTACAGGAGGTACACTTCCACGACCTTCTCCGATTCTGCATCGGTGGGCGCGAGGATGGCCCCAACGACCTGGCGCATGACGATGTCTTCGTCGTCGCAACCGTCCTTGCGGAGGTCTTCCTTGACGTCGTCGCTGGCCTTGCGCTGGGCGCAGAGGATGATCTCGATGTCCGTGGCGTGGGTGTTGCCGTCGTTGGCGATGACCACACGCACCGGGAGGCTCTCCCCAACCTTGCCGACCGTCGTGTCCGCCGAGGCCTCAACGATGCGCAGGTTCGGTGCGCGCAAGCGGAGGGTCACGATCAGCTCGTTGCTGTCGAGGAACTCACCGTACCACTCCGGGCTGTCGTCGTGGTCGCCGCCGGCTTCGGCGTCGCCGTACATGCTGGAGACCTTCAGGCCGACTTGCCGGGTCACAAGGGCCGCATCGGTCCCGATGTGGACTTCGGCCACCATGCCGATGGTGGAGTACGCGTCCATCTGCGGCATGCGCCACGTGTCGATGTCGCTGAGGTAGACGCAGCGGTCCTCGGGGAAGGCGCTCGCCGTGGAGAGCATCTCCTCACAAGGCACCGTCGAGTAGACGTCGCTGCCGAGGCGCTCCACCTGCATCCAGGTGACGCTCCACGAGGAGAGCGCCCCCATGCCGGGGAGGGTGTTCCACACGATGTCGTCGCCGGCTCCGGTCGTCGTGTAGTTGTGCAGGCTGGGCGTGTCGGGGACGTTTCCGAAGTTGGTGATGTTCACCTCAAACGCCACGACGCGGCCAGGGGCGGAGGTCTTGACGGGGTTGTCCACAGCGGCGTCCATCGAGATGCGCATGTCGTGGAATTCGTTGACGTTCATTGTGAAGACCAGCGTGTCGCGCAGGCGGGTCTCCCGGCCCGAGGCGTCGGGGTAGGCCTCCTCAGAAAAGGCTTCGAAGACGATCGTGTATTCGCCGGCCTCGACCATGTCGGGGACGTTCACACGGACCTCAAAGGTCTGGAACACGTCGCGGTCCAGTTCCTGCAGGGCGTCACGGGGCACGTCGATGCCCCAGAGCACGTCCACGCCCGAACTGTCCGTCACGCGAGCCAGCCGGAAGTCGTAGCGGTCAGGACCGTTTCCGTCGTTCCGAACGGTGATTGGCAGGAGGATTTCCTCACCGGGGTTCACGTAGAGTTCGGTGCCGACGTCGGGGTCGACGCCCGCCTCGAGGTCGTAGACGTGAATCACGTTCGTGGACAGGAGGACGGAATCCGAGATGCGCGGGTAGGACTCAAGGTTCGCCTTCAGGGTCACCGCGGGGCCGAGGCCAGCCGTGGCGTTCGTCGGAGCGCACACCTCGACACGCACCTCGTGCGTGACCGATTCGTCGCCGCCGAGGATGACCCAGTCGCGGGGCTCGGACATTTCCATGGCGTTGCCGCCCGGAGCGTCGGAGAAGTCGACGTCCACGGTCCAGTGGTCAACGCGCCACGCGCTCATGTCGATGCCCTGCGGGCGTTCCTCGGGAGCGCCGGGCGTGGTGAAAACGAGCGAGCCGGAGTCGAAGTTCTTCGTCACGTCGATGGGGTAGGTTGCGCACTCACCGGGGAGCACGTACTCGTTCGTGTCGAAGATCTCGAAGACGATGTTGCCCGTCGAACGGATGGACACGAAGACCTGCAGTTCGAGGACGTCGTAGGTGCCTTGCTGCACGGACTTGACCGGCTCACCCGCGGACCACCCCTTGAGGTAAATCACGAACAGTCCGGGGTCTTCCGTGGTGGGTACGCTGACTTCCAGGTTCTTGGTAACGGACTGACCAGGGTCGAGTTCGACCGAGGTTGGGAAGTTCACCTGCCAAGCGAAGGGCAGCACCCACTCGGCCTGACCTTCCAGCGTGGACGGGTCCCAGAAGTCGAAGCGATCGAACACGTTCCCTGTGTTGGTGATTGTGATCGAGAAGATGGCCGTCTGCCCTTGCTCGATGTCGGCCACGCTGTGCGAGGTTTCGAGGTTGATGCCGTGCACCACGTCCATCTTGGTGAGCGTGATGAGTTGAGACTGGATGGCGGGGTCGGACGTCGACTTCGACGTCACGATAATGCTCGCAAACTCGTCTTCGTTGGCCTGATAGATCGACGGGGCCTTGACGCGCATGTAGAAGCGCGCCATTTCACCGCCAGCAAGCGGAATCACCGTGTCCGGGAAGATCGTCGTGTGGTTGTTCGCGAAGTAGAGCGTGGCCGTCCAGTTTTGCGGAACGCCCGACACGTTCAGCGTGTAGGCATCGGCGACCAGGTCCGTTGGCCCCGGGGTCGAGTTGTTGACGGTGAGGTTGTACACCGTTTGCTCACCGGGTTCGATGACGTGGTAGTAGGTCTCGCCTTCGTCCAGTTCGACGTCAACTTGGCCGGTCAGCACGTGCGAGTAGCAGATGGTGAACCGGTTGTTGTTCGCCTCATCGCTGCACTTGTTCGTGTCCGACCATGCGATGTGCGCACCGCTGCCAAGGTCGTTGGAGAAGGCCGGCGGCATGCCGATGTCGGGCTGCCGACCGTTCTCGGGACCGAGCTTGTTGGAGTTCCACTTGGTGACCGGGGCGATCTCCCACGGGTCGAGGGCGGTTTCACCGGGACCGGTCAAGTCCGTCGCGTTGAGGCGGGTGTAGACGACTTCCTCACCGGCGCTGGCGTTGCCAGCGTCGAGCCACGCGATGTGGACGTTGTTCTGGTCGTCGGTCAACAGGCTTGGGAAGACGGAGTTGCCGCCGTAGGGGCGGCCTTGCTGCAGGCCGGAGTTGCCCTCAACGTTGGAGATGGGGGTGTCGTCGATCTTCTTGATGGCGTACGTGGACAGGCCTTGTTCAGCGCCGTCCCAGGCGCCTGCGCCCTGCAAGCGCAGCTTGGTGTAGTAGGTCTCGTAGTTGACCTCCTTCTCGAAGCCGTAGTCGCGGCCGTCCATCCACGCGATGTGGGTGTTGCCCTGCAGGTCCACGCCGATGGAGGGGTGGAAGGAGTACGCGTCGTCGATGGTGATGCGGGTGTCGTTGACGACGACGAGGTGACCGTCGGCACTGGCGCCGGTGTCCTCGACGTAGCTGTTCCCGACCGCGTTCGTCGCCATGTCCCCGGGCGTCCACTGCGGGTCGTTCTGCATCTTGCCGTACGGGTCGAGCACGGTCATGTAGATCTCACGCGAGTTGTTCGTGGAGATGTAGACCATCGCCTCAACGAGGAGGTCCATGTTGTTCGAGGTCCCAGAGGGGAACTCGTAGACTTGGCCGCCCGCGTCGGTGTTGCGGATGGTGCTGCCTTGGCAGTTGCGCGTGGCTTGGCTCACAACACCGTTCGGGCACTGTGCAAGGTCCCGGAAGTGGGACTCGACCGTGCCAGCGCCGCCGTAGGTCTGGCCGTAGAGGCCGACCGGCACGACACCGGCGCGCACGCACGAATCGTGCGCTTCCTCGATGGACGCCGTGTCGTCCGCACCGGAGGCGGGGTCGCCGTCCTTCGGACCTTCGTCGGAGATGGGAATGGCGATCTTGGTCGCGTTGGGGTTCCACTTGTGGTCGGAGGTCGAGGCGGGGTTGCCGGGAACGTTGCCCGACGCGTCCTTCCAGGAGAGGCAGGCCCAGTTGGTGCCGGGGCCCCAGTCTTCGCCAGAGTATCCCGAGTACGTGTTGCCGTTGTAGATGGTCTCGGGCAGCACGCGCAGGCCACCGGAGTCGTCGCCTTCGAACTGGCCGAGGGCGGTGCTGCGGGGGCCCTGGCCGCTCTTGTAGTACGCCGCACAGTTGCCGGACTGGGCCACGCTCGGCAGCGTGTTGCCAAGGCCGTAGATGGTCTCGTACACGGTCATGTTGGCGTCCGCCAGCATCGGCTTGATGCCGCGGAAGTAGCCACCGCTGGCGAAGTTGCCTCCGTAGATCACGGTGCAGACGTCGGCCCACTCGGAATACATCGAACCGGAGGTGTCCACAACGAACACGAGTTCGACCTTGCCACCGCGGGTGTCGTCCCACGCGATTTGGACGTAGTCGTTCGCGTCAACAACCACGTCGGGGTGGCCTTTGTGGCCGATGATGGGCGTGAGGAGCGAATCGTCGAAGAGGGTCAGGATCGAGCCGGTGCTGACGTCTGGCTCGATCATGGAGTAGTAGATTTGAGGCTGCGCGAAGAACTTGTCAAGCGGGTCGTACGAGTCCTGCCATACAACGTGGAGGCCGCCTTGGCTGTCCACGTCGATGGCGGGCCAGTCGCGGTTCTGGGCGCGCTTGGAGAGGATGGTGTCGTCGATGACGCTGATGGTGCCGTCCGTGGTGGCTTGCCCGTCGTGGGGTGCGTTGAACGGCTGAAGGGCGGTGTACATGATGGCGTGCTGACCGGCACGGTCCGCCCACACCACGTGCACGGTGTCGTCTTCGTCGACCACCAGGTCGGGGTGGGCGATCTTGTGCAATCCGGAGTTCGTCACCTGCGTGGCGTCGATGAGCGTCTCACCCCGCGGTGAGAGCATGGAGTACCAGAGGTGCTGACCGTTGCGGGTCCACACGAGGTGCACGTTGCCCTCGCTGTCGGAACCGACGGCAGCCTGCTGGTCGGAGGACGCGCCACCGTCGACGACCTGAACGGCCTCGGTGATGACAACGGTGTTCGCCTCGGCGTCCTCGGTCACGATGAACATCGAGGAAAAGGCGGAGAGCAGCAGGAGCATGACGAGACTAACGGACTTGGCAGATTGGCGCATGGGGGTCGACCTCCGGTGGACTGACGTCCTCATTCGACCTCTCATCATACTTAACCGCGACCCGTTCAGGTCAGGTTGGAAACTTAGGCCCACTCGCTCGGATCGAAGCCGTCGCCGAACGGCGCTGCATCGTCGTCGCTGATCTGGATCTCGGCACGCTCTTCCTGCACCTGCGACGGACCTGAACGGCCGCGCTGCTCACGACGGCGTTGCTCCCAGTCGTCGACGGGCCCAGGCGTTCCGGTGCCTTGCCCAAATCCAAACTTGATCTCGTGAATCAACCCGAGTTTGCTCATCCACAACGTACGCAGGGACTGCATCACCTCGTTCTTGGTGAGGCCGTCGAACCACACAGGGAGGCTGACGTTGAAGGCCTGCAGCGGACCGGGCCGCTCGCTGCCGTCGTGGCCCATGCTCAGGTTCCAATCCACGCCCGCCCCGATGAGGTGCATCCGCATGTCGTGGATCCACGTGCGCCATTCGTCGAGGTCGTCGGACATCACCTCGCGCATTTCGTCCTGCTGCCCTGCATCGACACGGGTGACGCTGGAAATCGCGACCAAGTCCCTGCCTTTCGGGACCACCACGGTGAACGTGTGCCCGCGGGGCCCGGGGGGGTACTTCACGGCCAGATGAACCACGGCGCGCGGGTCCTGTTGTTCGCGCACCTCAAGCCGTTCGGTGGCGAACCACTCACGGAGGCTCGTCACGACGTCGTCGGCGTCCATGCGTCGATGTGGCGGCCCGGGTGATTTGAACCACACCGTGTGCGTCAACCGTCGATGGCGGCGTGTACGCGAGCCAGTTCTTCCAGAAGCGCTGGACCCTCACGGCGACGCAGTCGGGCTCGACGCAGCCCGCCGCGAAGCACCACCCAACCGTCCCAGGCCGAGGCGAAGCCCAGGCCGCTCACGGCGAACAAGGGGTGGAGGGCCACGAACAGCAGCACCGCAGCAAGAAGAGGTTCGAGGCCGAAGGTGACCCCCGCCCCCCAGACGATGGCGGCGGCACCGCCCACGGCCACCACCGGCCAGACCACCATCGACGCGAACAGCGCGAACACGAATTGGTAGGTGGTGCGCGCGTCGATGCCCTCGTCGGTGGAATTGCCCTTCACCAGTCCAAGGGTCGATTGAAGGCCCATCGAGGCAAGGAACACGGGCAACAAGGGGAGGAAGACGAGCATTTTCAGCAGCGCGACGGCCGCGGAAAGGGGACGGCCTCGCCGCAACCCTCGCCCCTCCGCATCGAGGTCGCGGCCATCGAGCCCGTTGTCCTCAAGCCGCCGGGCGACGGCCTTCGCTGCCTCGACGGCCGGGGAGCGAAGGGGGGCGGGGGCGATCTCGTCCAGCCCCCGATCCTCGCGCGGGCGGAGGGCGTCGCGCTCGCGACGAGCGGCCGCCACCTCCTTGCCCCAGGTGTCAAGCGGGACGCCCTGCCGACGCGCCTTCACGTGGGCCAACACATGCAGGGCGCGGTGTTCCTCGTGGTCCACCGCATCGGGCGTGAGCCGTCGGAGCCGGGGCGTCAAAGCATCACGAAGCGAAAGCACGGCCTCCGCAGGAGGTTCGCTCCAGTCGTTTCGCTTCACGGCCTCAAGCAGGTCGTCGGGAATGGCGTCCAAACGAACGGGGATCGGTGTGCCGTACTCGACGTGCGCATCGGTCCGGAAATGGTGACGGACGCGGAAGTGCAGGCCGACCGGGACGAGGTGCGGAAGGGGACGACCTTCCACGTGGGCAATGGCGGCCGCGGCCAAGACGGTGCGCATCGGACCGGTGCGCAGCCGGATCAGGTGGGCCTCATTGTGAGCCGTCCCTTCAGGGAAGAGAGCGGAGCCGTGACCGTGCGAAATGCCGCGCGACAGGTTGAGCAAGGTCCGGCCGTTGAGGTGCTCCGCCTCCGATTCATCGAAGCCCCCTCGGAGCAACTCCGCCTTCCGGACGACGGGCTGAACCGCCAAGCGGGTCGTCCAGAAGCGAAGGATGGGTCGCGTCACCAGGTCGTGCCGACCACCAATCACGAAGTGGCTGGGGTGCGTGAGCATGATGGCCAGGGGGTCCATGAGGCCGTTGACGTGCCACGCGCAGCACATCGCTCCTCGGTCCGTATCCAAGCCCTCCAGTCCTTCGGACGTGAGGGTCTTGAACTGGCCCCGGGCAACCAGCCTCAGCAGCCGAAAAGCGAGCCGTGTCCACGCCGGCGAGCCTGGGATGTCGCGGTCCCATTGCGGTTGAGGAACCTTGAGCAACCGGTCCATGCGGATGGTCGAACTCGCCTTCGTCAACTCCGGCAGCGGCTCGCCATGGTGGTCCAGCAAGACGGGTCCATCTGCAGCGGTCATGCGTGGCTCACCGTCAGGGAAAGGGCGGCCAGCGTCTCGTCGTCCGCTCGGGCACCGGCCTCAGCGGGCCAGAGCGCGGGCAGCGCTCGACCGCCGTCGCCGGGCGTGCGAGGAAGCAGGTGAACGTGCACGTGAGGGATCTCCTGACCCGCTCCCGCCCCGTCGTGAACGAGCACCAGAAAATCGTCCGTGTTGAAGGCGATGCTCAGCCTGCGACGGGCTTCACAAACGCCGTCCATCAGGGCGTGGCGCTCGGTTTGGTTGAGGTCGGACAGGCGCGGCACGCCGCGGACGGGGACCACCAAGGTATGCCCTGAACGTCGGGGAAAGACGTCGAGGAACGCGTACCAGCCGTCCCCTCGGGCCACGGGGTGCGAAGGAATGTCTCCACGGACAATCCGCTCAAACAAGGTGGGCTCCATTGGACGGATGGAGGAGGTTCAGGCCTTAACGGTCAGGGCGGGGAGAGCACCCAGTGCCCGGAAGCGCCCTTGCGGAGGGCCAGCCGACCTGTCGTTCCGTCGACCGAGACGAGCGTGTGGTGGAGTTGTTCGTCATCGCCGGTGGCGTGGTCGTGGCGCTGGTGGACGCCACGGCTTTCGGTCCGGGCGAGCGCGCTGCGGAGGACCGCCTTCGCCACCTGAAGGCCCGCCTGCAGGCCGATCACGTCGACGAGGTTCGCGTTGGCCACGAGGCTGGTATCGTCGAGGTGAAGCGATTCGGCCAGGAGGTCAAACGCATCGAGCGATTCCAAGGCCGACGTCAGTGATTCGGCGGTGCACCCGGTCTCGAGCGTGGAACGCATCAAGGCCGCCACGTCGTTGCCGACGAGGCCTGCTCGTACAGCGCCGTCCTCCGACGGGGTGGCGTCGAACATCGCAGCAAGGTCGGCTTCAACCTGCTTCACGACCTCGCCGACGAGGGCGGTGCCGCCCATCGCAGCGTCCTTTGTCCATGCACCAGCACTGGCACCGGCCGCTCGGCCGGAGACGAGGGCGTCCAAACCGAGGTTGCCCGGCAACAGGCCAGCACCATGCATCCCGGTGCAGGCCGCGGAGCCAGCGGCCCACAGGCCGGTAAACCAGCGCGACCAGACCCCCAGAACGGCGCGCCCTTGCTCGTCGACAGCGACGCCGCCGAGACCAGCGACGGCCCGTGGCTCAATCGCCACCGTCTGCTGGTCAGCGTTGATGCCCGTGCGCTGCTTCAGCAAGCGGAAGGTGGCGTCGTACCACGTTCGAGCAGCACCGAGCCCTCGGAGGTCGATCACCGGGGCCGCGGCCGTGCGCACCGCAGCCACGGCACTGTTCAGGTCGTCGCCAAGGTCAATCGGGGAGCCGTCCGCTTCACAAACAACCGCGCCAGACGCGAGCAGGGTGAGCGGAAGGGTCAGCCCGGTGTCCTTCACGCCAAGGGGCGTTGAGGCGACGAATTCCATGTCGCGCAAGGGCAGGCCGGCGTCAAGCGCCATCGCCAGTCCGTGGCTGCCGCGGCCGTCAACGAACACCCCTTCCGCTCCTGCATCGGCGAGGATCAGGGCTTTGCACTGGAGGCCAAGCACGTGCCCTCCGGTCATGTCGGCCACAACGAGCCCCTGGACGCGTTGTCCGGAATGGACGATCCTCATCGGGAGTTGATCGCCACGGCGCACCACGCCATGGCGCATGCACTGCTCTTCGAGGACCTGCTGAACCTCCCGTGGGGTCGCGTCGCCCGCATCGGTCACGCGGGGCCGGCCGTGGCCGGCCAGACGCTGGGTCGCAGGAAGCCCACGTGCATCGCGTCGAAACACGACGCCTCGGCGCTCCAACAGGTCGATTTCACGCAGCGCGGAGGCCGTGCTGCTCGCCACGATGTCTTGGTCGGACAGGAAGGACCCGCTGCGGATCGTGTCCTCACGGTGCCCCCTGTTGGTGTCCTCACCGAGGTGGGCGGCAAGGCCGTCCAGCATCGACGCGTCGCGTCGACCGAGCGCCTCCGCAGCGATGAGCAGCACGCTTGCGCCAGCCGACGCAGCCTCTGCAGCAGCCTGCAGGCCTGCGGGCCCATCCCCGAGCACAATGACGTCCCAGACCTCCATAGCGATGCCTCCGACGTTCGCGCGACGAGCGACCGCTCCATAAGGCCCGCGCTTGGCTCAGGCGTCCTCTTCGGGGGACGGGTCAGTGGCTTGCGAACTGGGGGTCGGCAACGGTCCGCTCGCCGGCACCGCCTCTGGCAGCACTTTCGAGGCGCCCGGCATCGGCAGTTCTCCGACCGTCCGAGCTTCCACGAGGCGGCGGACGCGCCCGCGCACGGTTCCGCGGGCCGTCGGGCGCAGGTCGGTGCGGAGCACCTGGGCTTCGATGAGCCGCCCTTTTGCGTCCTTCAGGTGCACGAGCACCCGCGTGGAGCCGCGTTGGGTCATTGGCCACGCGAGCCGGAACCAGAGCATGGCGGCCCGGTCCACGTGGTCGACGACGCGGTCCAGCGACGCGCGACCGTCGGGCCCCGACAGGTCGAGCGGTGACTCGATGGGGTGGCAGCCTTCGAGGACCACGCGGTGCTCGCGCCTCGAGGGTTCACCGCCCGGGGCGAGGATCTCAATATGGGCGGGGGCGCGGCCTTCGTCCCAGTGGTGCACCATCACAAAGAGGTGGCCCGTTCCTCGTTCGCACACCGGTCCGAGGGCGACGTCCATGCGCCATGCACGGCCGGGGCGGCGTGCGGTTCCGCTGACCGCTGCGCCAATCAGCCGGTCGATGAGCATGGCCGCGTTGG
>JAYPDK010000037.1:7946-16616 GCA_038125145.1 Candidatus Poseidoniaceae archaeon | reverse complement strand
GAGATCACGAACAGCCAGGTCAACGACGGCGTCGAGGACTGCAGCGACGCCTCCGACGAGGCGAAGATGTTCGAATGCACGGACGGGTCCAACGAATTCGACTGGGGCGCCATCAACGACGGATGGGAGGACTGCGACGACGGCTCCGACGAATCCGATGCGGAGGACGTGAGCAGCGTCGACTGCATGGACGGCTCCTCAAGCCTGCCCGTGTCGTCCTTCCACGATGGATGGGAGGACTGCGACGACGGCTGGGACGAGATGTGGTTTGAATCCCTGGTGGACTGCGAATGGGACGAGAACCTCGGCTGGATGTGCGAGGAACTCATGTTCGACCCGAGCCTTGACTGGACGGCCTCCTTCGAGGAGGACGACGATGGCACGATGCTGTTGTTGCTGACGGCCCTTGAGGAGGACGTCGAGATGGTCGCCGGCTTCGATGCGTCCACCTTCGAGTTCCTCTTCATGGAGTCCACGTGGACCGACGACGAAGGAGCCGAAGCCTACGAGATGCTCTGGACCGAGGCCTACGATGCGAGCCTTGCCGAGGCCATCGCCGTCGACGGCACCCTTGACGAGCACGCCCCGCCGTGGTACATCGACTTCAGTGGCGATGCGATGCCGGTCGAGGACACGCGGGTGTTTGTCTGCGACGACGGCTCGGAGATCGACGGCGCCGCCATCAACGACGGCGTCGACGACTGTGCGAACGGTGAGGACGAGCCCGTCTACGAAGACGTGGAGTGGAGCGAGTTCTACTGCAGCGCGGACGACGAATGGATCCCCTTCTCGTGGATCAACGACGGCACGGACGACTGCAGCGACGGTGAGGACGAGCCGGCCTACGACGGCAACGGCGACGAAGTGAGCACCCTCGAGTGCTGGTCCGGCGACGTCATCGCCCTCTCCCTCGCCAACGACGGCAACGAGGACTGCCCCGACGGCGACGACGAGGCGCAGTACTACGAGGAAGACGTCTCCGAGTGGTGGTGCGACGACGGGGAAGACGTCTTCCCGGTCTCCTACGTCAACGACGGGAGTCCGGATTGCATGGACGAATCCGACGAGGCCCCACTCGGTGAAGGCCACGGATACGGCGCCTACCGGACGGGCACCGTGGGCATGGGTGCATGGAGCATGGGCGAAGACGCCGACATGCTGGAGGTCACCTTCTTCCTGTGCTCGATCTTTGACGTCGTGGAGGTCATGGGCGATGAACTCTACACCATCCCCTCGGACTGCGGCGACGAACTGGCACGGTACACCTTCGATGAGATCATGGCCGGTGAGGTCACCGGGCTGGAGTGGGTCGACGACAACGGCAACGGCGTCCTCGATGAGGAGGACTTCCTCTACCTCAGCGAGGACTTCGAACTGACCGACTGGAACGCAATGCGCCTGTCCACGCCGGACGGCCTGTACGCCGATGAGAACCCCGAAGTGGTCCTGCCCGCACCCGGCATGGGCCTCGCGGTCGTGGCCTTGCTCGGTGCTGCCATGCTGGCGTCGCGCCGGGATTGAGCCTCAGTCGCAGGTGCCCCGCGCCAGGGCCTCGGCCCTGAGGTTGAGGTACGCCTCGGGGGTCATCCCGCGCAGGAGGCCAAGGATCACGTCGAGCGGGATGCGCTCCACCTTCGTGAAGCGAAGGCAGGACTTGCCCATGTTGGGCTTGACCCCAATCGAGGCGTACCCCTCGACGACGGCCTCGGACAGGGTCGGGCTCATGTACACGGGCATCAGGTAGAGGCTCATGTGCCGCTTCTGGCTGGCCAAGGACACCGGAACGAGCGGCTCCTCCCCGCCTGAGGGGTCCGGAAGGCACCAACTCAGCATGCCGTAGTGCATCGATGGAACCCAGCCGGGCATGGCCTCGCAAATGGCCTCGAAAAGGTGCGTCATTGGCGCGCGTCGCCCCTCCTCGAGGTCGGCAAGGTAGTCCGCGGGATTCGAAGCGTCTGAACTGACCATGGACGTGGGCCGTGGCCCTCGCACATGAGCCTCGCGGCTCACTCCCACTCGATGGTACCCGGGGGCTTGTGGGTGATGTCGTAGACCACGCGGTTCACGTCGCCCTTGCAGGCGTTGGTGATCCGCGTGCTGACCTTCTGCAGGATGCTGTGCGGGATTTCGGAGTAGCGAGCGGACATGCCGTCCATGCTGCGCACGGCCCGAACCACGATGGTCTCGCCGTAGGCACGAACGTCGCCGTGCACCCCAACGGAGCGCACGGGGAGCAGGGCCGCGTAGTACTGCCACGGCAGGTCCATCTCGCCCCGCTCGGCGGCCGCTTCGAATTCTTCCTCGACGATGGCGCAGCACTCCCGCACCACCGCCACCCGCTCGGGCGTGAGGGGTCCGAGGGTGCGGACCGCGAGGCCGGGCCCGGGGAAGGGTTGGCGCTCGGCGACGCTGATACCAAGGCTGCGGGCCAGTTCCCTGACCTCGTCCTTGTACAATTCACGGAGCGGTTCAACGACCTTGAGGGTCATGTCCTCGGGGAGGCCACCGACGTTGTGGTGCGACTTGATGGTGTCCCGAACGCCACCGCCGGATTCGATCCAGTCGGGGGCGATGGTGCCTTGGACGAGGTACTGCGCACCGACCTTGACCTGTTCGTCCTCGAACACGCGGATGAACATCTCACCGATGACCTTCCGCTTCGCTTCCGGGTCGGTCACGCCGTCCAGGGCGGCGAAGTAGCGGTCTGCGGCATGCACGGTCGTCAGGTCAATGCCGTGGGCGGCGAACATCGCCTCGACCTCGGCCGTCTCGTCCTTGCGCATGAAGCCCGTGTCCACGTACACGCAGTGAAGCAGGTCACCCACCGCTCGGTGGGCGAGGACGGCCGCGACCGCGGAATCCACGCCACCTGAGCAGGCGATGATGGCCACGTCGTCGATGCTGGTCTTGAGGTCGTTCACGGCCTCTTCGATGAAGTCGGCCGCGTCGAACATTCACGCGCCCCCGTTGACTTCGCGGTCCATCGCCATGACCTTCTCGACCTGATCGAGCTTGTTCTGGGCAAGGCGAGCCGCGTGGGCTGGGTCGGCAATCGCGAGGATCTGGGTCGCGAGGTAGCCCGCGTTGTCGCCACGGTCGACGCCAACGGTCGCCGCGGGAACGCCCGGCGGCAACTGGACGATGGAAAGCAGCGAATCGTAGGGCACGCGACCGCCGCACGGCACACCGATGACGGGCTTGGTCGTGAGCGCGGCCACGGCGCCGGGGAGTGCGGCCGCGAGGCCGGCCATGGCGATGAACACCTTGCAGCCGTCTGCTTCTGCGTCCTTGATGATGGACTCCACGAAGGCGGGCGAGCGGTGGGCCGAGGCGACACGAAGTTGGTACGTGACCTCGAACATGTCGAGCACCTTGGTGCACTTTTCAGCAACAGGCATGTCGGACTTCGACCCAAGCAGGATGGTGACTTCCATGCGGTTTGGGCCACTTCGGCAGTCTTTCAACGTGCCCATAGGGGTGCACCACAACACGAATGCGGAGTTGGCGTGCTCGCTGCTGGGCCATGAAGACCACATGCGGCGCGAGGTCACGCCAATCGTACCACCCAGCACCAGAGAGCGGTCGGTTCAGCGCTCGCCGTGCTGCGCGGAGGTCGGTGCGCAGCAAGGCAAGGCCAACGGCACGGTGGCGTGGCGCAGTTCCGCCCGCGATGGCGCGGACCACCGCTGAGCGACGCGACACCAAGCCATGCAGGATCAGGTGCTTCGCCACGGGGTCTTCGAGGTGCATGGTCCGCAACAGGCACCTGAACCGTCTTGACGCCCTCGCTCACGGTGAAGCGTCATTCCTGTTCGAGGTCACGAAGCCCGAGGTCGTTGGGCGCCGAAGAGGTGGGCGTGGACCCACGGAGGTCCAACACGCTCCGCGCAGCGTCCACACGAAGCACCGCCTCAACGCCGTGCTTCCGGAGCAGGAAGAGGTCGGGTCGCGCCCGGTCTTGATGCCACCCTAGGGCGCGCAGCGCAAGGGGTTTGGTCGACGGCCCGACCCATCGCTCGAGTTTCATCGTGCTCTGGACCGCGAACACGGCCCCGAGCCACAGCACGAGGGCGGGGAGCGCTGGAGGAAACAGCGTCGACCGTTCCGTGAAGAGGGGAACGAAGGCCAGCACCGCTCCGAGCACGAGGAAGTTCCTCGCGTTCCTTCGACCGAGGGGGCGCAGTTCCATCAGCCGCCACAGCGGGAAGCCCATGAGGAGCAGGCCAATCCAGAGCAGCGCCAGTTCCACCGTTTCGGGGAGCCCAATCGATGGTCCTGCCAGGGACGCGAGCAGCAGCAACGGGGACCATGCGAGCGGGAACAGCAAGGTCCCGCCTTCCGGCGCGCTCGTGTCCCGCGCCCACGCCTCCATGGCGTTGCTTTTGGCCGTGGATGCTTGAGCCTGCCGCGCGCGCTGGCCTCAGAGTTCGTCCTCGGGGACGCGAACGCAGAGGTTGCGGGCTGCGTACACCTCGTCCACGCGACGGACCGGTGTGGTGGTGGGCGCTGCATGGAGCGTGTCCGCGTCCGTTCCAACCACCGCGACGAAATCCTTCGCGAACGCGTCGAGGGTGGACTTCGCCTCGGTTTCGGTCGGTTCGATCATCAGGCACTCCGGCACGACGAGCGGGAAATAGACGGTCGGCGCCATGTATCCACGGTCCAGCAGCCCCTTGGCGATGTCCATCGCCGTGACGCCGTTCGCCTCCTTGGCCGGCTGCATCGAGAGGGTGAATTCGTGCTTGGCCACGTCCGTCACGGCCCCGTCCACAAAGAGGTGGTCAACACCTGCTTCCTTCGCTTCCCGGTGGATGGCGTGCCTCAGGTAGTTCGCGTTCAGCACCGCATGCTCCGTCATGGTGCGGAGGTCACGACCGTAGCGGCGATAGAAGGCCCAACAGCGGACGACGGCCCCGGCGTTGCCGTGCCATTGCTGGACCTTGCCGATGGAGTGTGCTGGCTCCCTCCACACGTACCAGCGGCCCTCGTCGACGGGCTGTTCGCCCGCTTCGGGCGCCCGCACGTCGACGACAGGGCCCGGCAGGAAGGGCGCGAGGTGCGCCTTCACGCCGATGGGGCCCGAACCGGGACCGCCACCGCCGTGGGGCTGGCTGAAGGTCTTGTGCAGGTTGTAGTGCACGGCATCGAAGCCCATCAGTCCCGGCGACGTCCGCCCGATGATGGCGTTGAAGTTCGCTCCGTCGTAGTACATCTGGCCACCCACGCCGTGCACAAGGTCCGCTGCCGCTGCGATGTCGGTCTCAAACAGGCCGAGCGTGTTTGGGTTGGTGATCATCATCGCGGCAATGGTGTCGTCGAGCACCGCTTCCAAGGCCTCGAGGTCGATGCGACCGTCGACGGTGCTCGGTACTTCGACGATCTCGAAACCGGCCATCGCGGCGCTCGCTGGGTTGGTGCCGTGGGCGGAGTCCGGCACCACGATGCGGGTGCGTTGCGCCTCCCCGCGGTGGCGGAAGTACTCCTGGATGCAGCGGACCGCGGTGAACTCGCCTTGGGCGCCTGCGACCGGCTGCAGCGTGACCTCGTCCATCCCTGCGCAGACCGAGAGCATGTGCTGCATCTCATGGAAGATGGACAGCAAGCCCTGCAGGTGATGCTCGGGCTGGTGCGGGTGCACATCGCAGATGCCCGGCATCTGCGCGATGACCTCGTTGACGCGTGGGTTGTGCTTCATCGTGCACGAACCAAGCGGATAGAAGCCCGTGTCGATGCCGAAGTTCTTCCTCGACAGCCCGGTGTAGTGACGCACCATCTCCGGCTCAGACAGCCGAGGCCAACGCGGCAAGGCGGAACGCAGCAGCCCTGCCGCGAGGGGGAGGTCCTCCTCACCGAGCAGGGGTGCTGGCTGAGCGTAGCCCATCCCGGCCCCGCCCTTGTGGCTCCACAGGTTGCTCATGCCACCACCTCCTGACGGGCGCACCAAGCACCCAAGGCCGCAGCAAGACGGTCGATGTCACGCTGCGAGGTTTGGTCGGTGGCGGTGACGAGGAGTTGGTTGGAGCGCGCCTCGTCCCAGCGACCGAGGTCGAAGCCGGGCAGCACGCCGTCGGCTTCGAGGTCGCGGATGCAGGCCGCGGCGGAGGCCGGGAGACGGACGGCGAACTCGTTGAAGTGGACCCCGTTCGCGTGAACGGCGTCCACACCAGCCACGCCGCTCAGCGCTCGCTTGACCGCCTCAAGGGCCGCTGCGTTGCGCACCGCGAGGGAGCGCAGCCCTTCCGGACCGAGCAAGGCCATGTGCATGGCCCCCATCAACGCGATGAGGGTCTCGTTGGTGCAGAGGTTGGACGTCGCGCGGTGGCGACGGATGTGCTGCTCCCGGGTCGAGAGGGTCAGGCAGTAAGCGGTGTCGCCGTCCACGTCGATGGTGCGGCCAACGATGCGGCCCGGCATCTGACGCATGTAGGCGCTGGCGCAGGCAAAGAAGCCGTAGATCGGACCACCGCCGGTCATCGGAGACCCGAAGGGCTGGCCTTCGCCCACCACGATGTCCGCACCGTAGTGGCCGGGTGCCTCGTACAACCCAAGGGACACGGGGTTGACGCCAACGATGAGCGCGGTGTGCTCACCGAGCACCTCCTTCATGCCGACAAGGCCCTCGTCGAGCAGGCCGAGGGGGTTCGGCTGTTCAACGTAGACCGCGCACGCTCCCGCGGCTTCGTGCAGCGCGTCAAGGTCAACCAGGCCGTCGGACGTGTGGCGGAGGGGCCGAACCTCAATGCCGCCGCCTTGGGTGTAGTTGTGGATCACCGATTGCCGGTCCGGCGGAACGAGTTCGGACACGTAAACCACGCCGGGCTGGCTTGCCTTTCGGCCGTGCACGCGCACGGCGCAGGTGAGTGCCTCGGCGGCGGCGGAGGAACCGTCGTACACCGAGAGGTTGGCCACGGGAAGGCCGACCAACTCCGAAACCAGCGTCTGGAATTCCCACATCGCTTGCAGCATGCCTTGGCTGACTTCGGCTTGGTACGGTGTATAGGCCGTGAGGAACTCCCCACGGGTCACCAGTTGGAAGACCGCGGCAGGGACGTGGTTGCGGTAGAGCCCGGCGCCGACGAAGGACGCCATGCTGCCCAAGGTCACGTTCGCCCCGAGCAGCCGCCGCGCATCGGCGATGATCTCCTCTTCCGTTTGCGGCGGGCGAAGCGGCAGGTCCTCCGTCATCCGAACGCGTTCGGGAACGTCGGAAAACAGGTCGTCGATGCTGGCGAGCCCCATCGCTTCGAGCATCTGTGCCTCAAGGCCTCGGTTTGGGAGCTGGTCAACCATGCGGCACCCCTCTGCTGCGAAGCGTGCTCCGGCCGGTCTTAATCCTCGCCATGCGCGCACAGGACGGCGAATCCTCATGACCCCAACCGGCGACCTCCCCCCATGGCGCAGGTGGCGATGGTCGTCACCAACGCCTGCGCCCCCGACCCGCGTGTTGAACGTCAAGCAGCATGGCTGGCCGAGTCAGGCCACGAGGTGGTGGTGCACGCCTTCGACCGGCAGGAGACCCATCCGACAAGCAGCGAGCACGCCGGCTGGCGCGTCGTGCGGCATCACCTCGGCCAGCAGGCCAGCGGCGTGTCCATCGCGACCCTGCGCGGCCTGCGCCACTTCCGTGCCTCCGTCCAGACCGCCTTGACGTCCGAACGACCCGCCCTCGTGGTGCTGCACGACGCGGACACGCTCCCCTTGGCGACCGCGCTGCGACGACAAGGGGCGAAGGTCGTCTTCGACATGCACGACCTGCGCCACACCTGGGTCCGCATCGGGCGGCCCACGAGCACGACCCGACGCTTGGCCGCGTGGTGGCTGGCCCGAAGCACAACCCGGCTGCTCCCGAAGGTGGACCTCTGCGTCACCTCCAGCCAGCGCATCCGACCCGGAGGCGCACCCGGGCTCGCCTCGTGGCTGTCCGACCGAGGCATGAACCCCGTCCTGCTTGAGAACAGGCCGTTGGACGCCGGTCGGACGAGCAGCGTGCCCACCGATGGATGGCGCGTGGCCTGCCTTGGTCGCGTCCGCGACACCTCGACGGCCTCGTTGCTCCTCGACGCCCTCGCGTCCATGGCGCCGGAGGAACGCCCCGCCGTCCGATGGGCCGGCGACGGCGTGGCGTCGGAGGCTGCGGCGCGCTTGATGCGCGACGGATGCGCCGCGCTCGGCGTGGACCTCGATCTTCGCGGCGCCTTCCGCAGCGAGGACCTCGACGACCTTCACGACGGCGTCAACGTCGCCGTCGCGCTCTACGACCCGGCCCGCGGGAACATTGGCGACGGCGCCCTGCCGGTCCGGATGTTCGAGGCCGGCTGCCGAGGGGTCCCGACCTTGGTGAACGACGGCGTGCTGATGGGCGACGTTGCGGAGGCGCTCGGGCTTGGCTTTGCCGTGATCTGGGGCCATCCAGAAGCCTTGGCGACCGCGATGCTGGCGGCGCGGCACGAGCGGGTCGACCCGAGTGCAGCCTTGCTTCCAAGCGAACAACGCCGTGCATGGGCCTCGGCCATCGAAGGCCTGCTGGCGGGCTCCTAGGCCACCTCAAACAAAGGGTGGGCGCACAACAACGGCGCGGACCGACTTCCTCGGGCTGGCGTGCACGAGCACCTCGTCGCCCTCCTGCACCCCGGCCATGTAGCCAATGCCGATGCCAACGTTGTCCAGCGA
>JAYPDK010000037.1:0-7846 GCA_038125145.1 Candidatus Poseidoniaceae archaeon | reverse complement strand
CGGTGCTGGCCAACGCAGGGGAGAGGAAGTCCACGCCAGAAAGCAGGAAGCCCTTCTCAAGGCGCAGGGTGTCACGGGCACCGAGCCCAACGGGGGTCGCACCGGCCGCGATGAGGGCACGCCACAGCGTGACGGCGTGTTCGCCGGAGAGCATGATTTCGTAGCCTGCTTCGCCGGTGTAGCCCGTGCCCTGAAGGAACCCTTCGATGCCGAGCGCAGCACCGTCGAGCGGCCCCCATCGGAAGCGACCGACGTGCGCTCCCTCACCCAACACCGAGGTCAGGATGGCCTTCGCTTCAGGGCCTTGAAGCGCGAGGATGGCGGTCGCGTCGGAGAGGTCCTCGATCTGCACCGAACCGTCCTCGGGGAGGTGGCGGGTGAACCAGTCCAGCATCACTGGGATCATGGAGGCGTTGGGCACGCCGAGGATTTCCTCCTCGCTCACCACAGCGAAGATCATGTCGTCGATCAGCAGGCCATCCTCGTCGAGGAAGTGCGTGTACGCGCACCGTCCAGGGGCGATGGACGTCACCGCCTGCGTCGCCAGCCCCTGCAGCCACCCGCGCACGTCGGCGCCGGTGAAGCGGAAGAGGCCCATGTG
The DNA here is from genome assembly GCA_038125145.1 of Candidatus Poseidoniaceae archaeon. Classification (GTDB taxonomy): domain Archaea; phylum Thermoplasmatota; class Poseidoniia; order Poseidoniales; family Poseidoniaceae; genus MGIIa-L3. Next base: position 7,245 of record JAYPDK010000037.1, on the reverse strand, counting down.
GGAGACGTCGAACAAGCCAGCACCGGAACGTGTGGCCAGGTGCTCCTCGGAGATGGACGAATACCAGATGGGCAATTCGAATCCGTGGAAGTCCACCATGCGGCCGTCCAAGGCGAGGTGCTCGGCGTACAACGGGGTGCGAACGGGGGTCGCGTCGCTCATGGCGCAGGCTTAGGGCTGCGGTTCTTCAACCTGTGACCCGGCCTCAAGCGTCCTCGCAAGGCGAAGCACGTCATCGATGAGGCCGTCAAGCGTCGATGCGTCGACGGCCGGGTTCGCGATGACCGGGCGAAGCACCACCCGTCCATCGAGGTCGGCGCGGCTGACCATGTAGCGGCCTTCCTCGAGCAAGGCGTCGCGCAAGCCCGCGTTGAAGCGGTCAGACGCCTCACCGAGGTCCGCACCCGCCCCAAGGTGGCGGAAGCAGACGTTCGTCCATGCGGGCCGTCCAACGAGTTCCAGCATGGGTTCCGCCTCGATGCGGTTGGCGAGGTGCGCGGCGAGGTCCATGTAGCGGTCCACCATCGCGCCCCACCCAGCGTCGCCTTTCGACCGCCACGCAAGGAAGAGCTTGAGGGCGTCGTTGCGTCGACCGCACTGCAACGAAGAGCGCCCGAGGTCGTGTGGTTCCGCTTCCTCGTGGAAGAGGTAGTGCGCTTCGTTGCCATGGGCACACGCGGCCCGCAGCACGTCCGGACGTCGCGCGATGAAGGCGCTGCAGATCAGCGGCAGACCCATCATTTTGTGCGCGTCCCAGCACACGCTGTCGGCCCGCTCGATGCCGTCCATCAGGTGGCGGTGCCGTGCGGAGAAGAGGCAGGCGCCACCCCAAGCGGCGTCCACGTGCAGCCAAAGGCCGTGCCGTTCGCACACGTCGGCGACGGGGCCCAAGGGGTCGAAGGCACCGCGCACGGTGGTCCCGCTGGTGGCGATCACGCAGAGCGGTCGTCGGCCCAAGCCGACCTCACGCTCGATGGCCCGCTCAAGTGCTCCGGGGTCCATTCGACCCTCCCCGTCCGTGGCCACGCGGATCAAATTGCCTCGGCCAATGCCGATGAGCCCCGCGGCCATGGCGGTCGAGTAATGCGCTTCCTCGGAGACGAAGGCGACCCAGGAGCGGCCGTCAAAGCCGTCGTGGCCCGAGGCAGGGGCCGCCGCTTGCCGAGCGCACAGCATGCCCATCAGGTTCCCGTTGGAGCCCCCGGACGTGAGGGTCCCCGCGCCTTCAGGGAAGCGCAGGTGCTGGCGCATCCGGTCCAGCACGGCCGTTTCGATCAGGCTCGCCAAGGGAGCCACCTCGTAGGTGTACATCGCGGTGTTCGTGGCCGCGACGACAAGTTCCGCCGCGATGGCTTCGGCGGTGACGCCCCCCCAAAGTGGATTCATGAATCCGGGCTGGTCGGTCCGCACCGCTTCACGCAAAAAGGTGCGAACGTCGGCCAAGGCCTGTTCCAGGCCACCCCCCACCATCGGGAGGGCGAGGTCCGTGGTGCGGGCCAGGTGGGCCGGAGCGAGGTTCCGACGGATGGCCCCGTCCACCGGCGGCTCGAGGTGCTGAAGCACGTCAGCGAGCACCTGCTCGAGGAAGCGGCGCTCCTCCTCGTCCATCACCCCCGCGGGAGCCTCGACGGCCCTTGAAGGGCGCCCTTGTTCCATGCCACCCGTACCACCATCCACGCCACTGTTCCACGCACCTCGAAGCGGAGGAACAACGGACCACGATGAGCGCACTCTGCACGAAACAGCGTACCCGATATGGCCACCGAGCGGATGGTCCGGGACGTGCTGCGAATCCTCCGCGCCATACCCCGCTCAAGCAGTACTTCATGCAAAACGCATTCTTTGTGATTCACACTAAATACAGGTTCGATCATGGACCGACATGCTGGGCACAACGGCAGCGACATGGCTCGAACGACTCCACCATCAGGTCGGGCTCGGCCTCAGGGCACGGGGCTGGCCTCAGGCCAGCATCGCGGAGGTGCTGGGCACCACCCAATCCACCATCTCCCGTCAGTACCACCGTGACGCACCGGCGATGGGGCCCAGTTCCGACGAGGTCATGGTCGACGGTTGGGCGAACGAGATCGCCACCGCCCTGCACCAGCATGGCGAAGACGTCCAAGTCCTCCGTCAGCGCTTCATCGTCGAGATTCAGTTGTCGGGCAACCACACGCTGCGCTACGACAAGTCGCTGACCGGCACCGACCTGAGCGACGACCAGGCGGACCTTGCTCTGCTGAGGCGCCTCGAATGGGCACGAGGGCGGCTCGACCCTGCCCATATCATCCCCTGGATGCCCGCTGTCGGGTTCAACCTCGCGGCGTGCGCCGACCACGCCACGGACGTGGGCGAGGTTGCGGCCTACCCCGGGAAAATCACGGCGCTGGACGGGACCCTCAAGCACCACGGGACGCCCGCCATGGGGGCGTCGGGCAGCCTCGCTCGTCTTCTCATGGACGTCCGCGACCTTGACCCGGACCGTACCGCCATCCTGAACCTGCGCGCTCCTGCCAGCGCGGACGGCGTCCTACGCGCCGTCATCGACCGCTGCGTCGCCGCCCTCAACTGGTCGATGGTCGAAGCCCCACGAGGGGTGCTGAAAGGGGGCTTTGGGGACGTTGACCTCGTGCTTGACGAAGGTGGCTTCGGCTGGGAGCCGGGCCTCTACGTGTGCGGCCATCACCCACTCGACGTCGTCGACCGTGCCAACCGGCTGATTGCGGTCCTGAAGGTGACGGAGGGGTCCGCGTGAAGGCCCCGGCCATGCTCATGGTGCTGCTGTTGGCCGGCACCACGCTGAGCGGGTGCCTCGGCGAGGACCTGCTCCCTGTTGAGGACTGCTCGACCTTTGTGGCCGACACGCGAGGCGACGATGGTATGCTCCGCGTGCTCACCTACGACATAGCGTCCCTGACGCCCGAATTCCTCGACGCGTTCAGGAACGAAACGGGCATCGAGGTCGAACTCGTCCGTACCGGCGATGCCGGTGCCGTCCTTGAGCAGGTCCTGCTGTACGACGGAGCGCCCCAGGTCGACCTCGTCCTCGGGCTTGACGGGTCGTACCTGCCGATCGCGGTGGCCCGCTGCCTGATCAGCGAGCACGGCGTGTCCCTCGCAGGGGTGCAGACCAGCATCCTCGACGCGTCGGGCGACATTGGGGCGCACGGCGTCCCCTTCGACCACGGCTGGGTGTGCCTCAACGCAGACAGCGGGGCCATCGACACCATGCCGACCAGCCTCTGGAACTTGACAGAACCTGCGTACGAAGGAAGGGTGGCGCTTCCCTCTCCGCTCAGTTCGTCGCCCGGCCGTGCCTTCTTCCTCGCCACGCTCGAAGGCCTCGGCGACGAGGCCTGGACGTGGTGGGAGGCGATGCTGGCCAACGACGCCATCGTCACCTCCGGCTGGTCGGAAGCCTACGAGATCCACTACAGCGGCGGCTACGGCGTGTGGGGCGAGGGGCACATCGGTGACGCGGCGGTGACCGTCTCGTACTGCCATTCGCCCGGTGTCGAAGCCTACTACGGAGGGAACGCCACAACCTCGGTCCCGCTCGCGCTTCCCGGTGGCGTGTACCACCAGATCGAATACGGTGCGGTGCTGACCGGTGCCGCCAACGCTTCGGCCGCGGAGGCCTTCCTCGCTCACCTCGTCTCGCCTGAGGCGAACGCGGAGATGCCCTACCAGAACCTCATGTACTCCGTGCTGGAAGGCGCCGACCTTCCGGAAGAAGAAGGCTACCGACACCACAGCCTTGTCCCCACTGAAGCGGCCTCCACCCTTGGTGGCATGGACGTCGTTGCGCTCGACCTTGCGCTCGACGCCCTCGCCCTGCTGCTTGAGGCGTGAGGGGCGTGCGGACACCCCGACGGCGGTGGGCCGACGCGGCCCTCATCGCGCCCCTCGCCGTGCTCTTGCTCGGCCCCCTTGCGGTGGCCGCCAACCGGCTCTGGGCGGTCGGGGGGGTCGACCCAGCGACCGCTGCACTTGACCTCAGCCCGGCGGGGTGGCGCTCTGCATGGAGCAGCATCCAACTTGCATTTCTCGCGTCCATCGGGGTGGTCATGCTTGGCACACCCGTGGCCTTCGCGCTCGCCAAGCAGCCGGCACGCCGCCGCCGGTGGATGACCACCGCCGTGGCCTTGCCCTTCGTCACGCCCTCCATTGTGGCTGCCGTGGCCTTCCTTGCCATCATGGACGTGAGCGGTCCGATCGGCAGCACCCTGCGAACCGCATCCGCGACAGCGCTGCTCGGACCGGGGAGCATCGCGCTGCTCGTCGCCATGGTGTGGTTCAACCTCTCTTTGGTGACGCGAATGCTCACGCCCGCTCTGTCGCGCACCGACCCTGCCTACCTCGAGCAGCTCCGCCTCTTGCCGCAGGGCAACAGCGCGTGGCTGCGGTTCCGGGCGTGGTGGTGGCCCGTGCTGGGGCCCGCCCTCGGTGCAGCAGCAGGCTTGACCTTCACCTTCGCGTTCACGTCCTTTGCCGTCGTCCGTTGGCTCGCGCCTGAGGCCACCACCATCGAACTGCTGCTCGCCGAACAGGGAAGCGGCGCGGGGATCCCCGGCTACAGGACGGGACTCAGCCGGCTGGTGCTTGGGACGGCCGTCGTTCAGGGACTCGCCCTCCTCGTCGCCGCCGTCGTGGTGAACGCCATGCAGCGCCGCCACGGTGCGCGGGTGCTTCAGACCACGACGCTGCACAACGGCAACGCCCCTGCTTCCCGTCGAAGCACGGCCCTCGCCATGTCCGCGGTTGTGTTCGCCTTGACGCCCCTGCTGGCCGTACTCGCGGCCTCTGTTCGCGTCCGAACCCCGTCTGGCCACCGTTTTGGCCTCGACGGGTGGCGTCGGGCCCTCAGCGGGGATGCGGGAGGAACCGGCCTGGTGGACGCCATGGCAACGAGCGTGGGAACGGCCGTGTGGACCGTGGCCATCGCCATGCCCGTCGGTTGGTGGTGCGCTTCGGCCGTGTTGTCCGCGGAGCGCGCTGGCCACCGTCGACGGGCGCAAGCGATTGACCTGCTCGCCATGGCTCCGCTCGTCGTCTCCTCCGCGATGGTTGGGTTGGGCAGCCTGCTCGGCCTCCTCCGGTTCGCTCCGAACCTCATCGCCTCGCCCGTGCTCCTGCCCATGGCCCACGCCACCCTCGTGCTGCCGGTGGTGGTGCGCGTGCTGCTCCCGGCGATGCGCGCCCTGCCGGACGACCTCGAAGAACAGGCGGCCACGCTTGGGCTAGGACCGTGGCACCGTTGGTCCCTCGTGCGCCTGCCCATGCTTCGTCCCGCCGCGGTCGTGGCGGCCGGCCTCGCCCTCGCCTTCTCCCTCGGTGAATTCGGGGCGTCGTGGATCCTCGTTCGCTCGACCGGCTCGACGACGCTGGCCGTCCTCGTCGATGCGTGGCTTGCCCGGCCCGGTTTCAACGCCACGACACGTCCGGCCGCGATGGCGGTGGCGAGCGTGCTCGGACTGCTCGCGGCGGGCATCATGCTTGGCGTCGAGCGGTGGAGGGACGACCGGATTGGAGGTGGGTTGTGATGCCTGGCCTGCGTGTTGAGGGCCTTCGGGTCGTCTTCGGCGAACGGTCGGTGCTCGACGGCCTTGACCTCACCGTCGCGCCGGGAGAACGCGTGGCGGTGCTGGGCCCGAGCGGGTGCGGCAAATCCACGCTGCTTCGCACCATCGCAGGCCTCCAGGCGCCCGTCAAAGGCCTCGTCTTGCTTGACGACGACGACGTCACGGACCGCCCCCCCGAACACCGAGGCATCGGGCTGCTCTTCCAGCGCCCCGTGCTGTACCCGCACCGCGACGTGGCGGGAAACCTCGCCCTCGGGCTTCCGCGCGGCCTCAAACGCGACGAGCGGAAGCGGCGGATCGCCTCGGCCTTGGTGGAGGTCGGGCTCGAAGGCTTCGAGGCTCGGGACGTGACCACCCTGTCCGGTGGCGAAGGGCAGCGCGTGGCCCTTGCCCGGGCCTTGCTGGCCGAACCACGCGCGCTGCTGCTCGACGAACCCTTCTCGGCGCTGGACGGTACTCTGCGGCGGCGCCTGGTGGAGACCACCGCCGCTGTGCTGCAGGAGCGGAGCCTGCCTGCGGTGCACGTCACGCACGACCCCGATGAAGCCGAAGCGTTTGCTGACCGTGTGTTTCACATGGAGGGAGGGCGCCTCACACAACGGTTGTGACCACGTGGAGCCCCGAACCACCCGTAGCGTGCTCGGCTTGGCCGGGCTCTTCGTGGCGGGTGCCATTGGCCCCTACATGGCCGCCAACGCGTGGAACGCTGCGAGGGCCACGCAGGACCACAGCGTTCGCTGGGGCATCGACGAGGCCATGCCCTTCCTGCCGTGGACGGTGGTGATCTACGCGCTCTTCTTCCCCCTCTTCCTGCTGCCGCCGGCCCTTGCCCTTCGACGGTCGGACCGCCTCCCCGACCTTCGCGTGCTGGTCCACACGCTGGTCGGCTTCACGCTGCTGCACTGCGTGGTGTTCGTGCTGCTCCCCTCAACGGTACCGCGCACGCCAACCCCGGACGATGTCGCCTTCGGCGCCTGGTTGGACCTGCTGCGCGGCACGGACCATCCGTGGAACGCGTGGCCGAGCCTGCACGTGGGGGACACCCTGCTGATGGTGTACGTGCTCGACCGGTGGTGGACCGCCGAATCCGGACGGCGCTGGGGCGTGACGGTTGGGACCTACGGACTGTGGGTGGCCATCACCATCTCGACGATGACCACCGAACAGCACTACCTGTGGGACGTGCTGACGGGTGCCATGGCTGGCGTGTTGGGCGTCCTGTGGATGCGCCCACGGCTGGCATCGTGAGCACGGCTTTGCACCATGGCATGCATGGCTTCCCGAACGGTCACGCCCTTCGACGGCTATGGGATGGGCCGGCCCAGAGGGTTCGTGCCTTGCGTTAGCCGAAGACGGACGCCACGGCCGACTGGTTGGTGAGGAAGAGGGTGAGCCCGACGCCGGCCATGATCATCATCCACGACCCGACGAGTTTGATGGTCCCCGTGGCCCGGCGGAGGACGTTCACCATCACCTGGCGCCCCAGCCCGACCATCATCACGACGACGATCATCAGCACGAGCAGGCCAAGCATCAGGCCGCCGAGGCCGGTGAGCACCGCGGTGCGTCCAAGCGTCGCGAGGAAGACCACGAAAGGCAGGACCGCCGCGGCGGTGCAGTCGATGCTGGCCGCGGCGTAGCCGAAGCCGTAGAGGTACATGTT
>JAYPDK010000036.1:8722-16807 GCA_038125145.1 Candidatus Poseidoniaceae archaeon | reverse complement strand
CTTGGCAGCGGCCTTCTCTCGCTTGGTGCGCTCCTTGGTCGCGCGCTTGGCGAGTTCCGCATCGACGGCTTCCTGGTGCACCGAAGGCAGCACGCGGGTGCGCGACGCGTCGAACCAGAGTTCCTGCCGGCTGAAGCCGGACATGCCGTCGTATTCGTTCGTCATGAAGAAGGACGTGAAGCCACACGCTTCCATGCAGAGACCGCAGAACATGCAGCGGCCGAGGTCGATGCGGCCGGACACGATCTGGTCGTCGGCCGTGCGCAGGCTGTCGCGCTCCACCGTCTCCTCGACGCCGGAATCGTTCCAGCGCACGGTGGCGGTGGTTCCGCTCAGGTCGAGCACTTCGCCGAAACGCCACGCCTCAGGAGCGGCGTCGTGGGCCGTGGCGAGGTTGAAGTTCGCTTGCTCCTCGAGCGCCTCCGTCTGCTCGATGGCCGCCCAGCCACCGACCTCAAGGTCGGCGCCAAGACCACCGTGCTCCCCGTCCGCACCGTCGAGCACGTCGACACGGAGTTCGGTCGTCATGTGCAGGCAATCGTTCGGGCAGGCGCTGACGCACAATTTGCAGGCGGTGCAGGTTTCCCAGATCACGCCAATCCGTCCGTTGTAGTTCCCCGGCACGAAGAGCCACGGCTCCATGTCCTCAAGGCGCTCGTACGGGTACAGGATGGTCTGAGGCCGCCAGACCGTCGGAACAAGGTCGCTCGCCTCACGGTCTGGAGCGTATTGGTCCGCGTGCTTGGCCACGTCGTTGTACACAAGCGACCCTTCGGCGCGTGCCTTGCTGGCCGCGTCCAGCACCTCTGGCGTGAGGGTGTTGTGGTAGTCCTCGCCCCCTCGACCGAGGCTGCCGAAGCGCTTCCCGATGACCGGGAAGGTCCTCAGCGCGGTGATGAGGGTCACCTTGAACGGGTACCAGAACAGGTTCCGGAAGTTGGGCTGGGCATGGGGGTGCATCGGCATGGTCTCACCTCACTCCGTACCGGGGATGTGCGTTCCCGCGGGCTCGAGGGTGCGGATGTGGAACATCCGCTCGGGCGTCGCCTCCTTGTTTTCGTCCCTCAAGAGGAACGCAAAGATGCCGAGGCTGGCACCGGTGACAAGCAGGGGCAGGGCCCACGCGAAGATGCCAAGCGACCACGCGCTGCCGAGGCCTTCCTCAACAACACCGCTGGCGTCAAACAGGAACAGACGGAAGACGACCGCGAGCACGAGGTTGAGCACCGCGAGGGGCAGCAGCATGCGCCAGCCAAACTCGAGGATTTGGTCGGTTCGGATGCGCAGCAAGGCGACGCGGGCCCAAACGAAGACCACGGCGAACACGAGCCAGGCCTTGAGGAGCACCCACAGGATGCTGGGGCTGGCCAGCCCAACGATGGGGAGGTCGCCCCACAGGCCGTGGAACGGCGCGTGCCATCCGCCGAGGAAGAAGTGGGCGAAGAGGATGCAGGCCGCGTAGGTCCGCATGTACTCCGCTGCAAAGAGCAGGCCGAAGCGCATGCCTCCGTATTCGGTCCACCACCCTTCGACGAGTTCGGCTTCGGCCTCCGGCATATCGAAGGGAATGCGCTCGACTTCCGCGAGCATCGAGATGAGGAAGAGCGCGCCTCCAAGAGGGAGCAGGAAGAGGTTCCATGCACCGGACTGGCCTTGGAAGGTGATGATCTCCACGAAGTTGAACGAGCCAGACAGGATGCACACCGAGAGCACGGTGAGGAGCAGCGGGATCTCGTAGGACGTCAACTGCACTGCGGAACGGATGCCACCGATGAGGGTGTACTTGTTGTTGGAGGCCCAGCCGCCAAAGAACACGCCAATCGGAGCGATGCCAAAGACGGCCATCGCGAAGAGCACGCTGAGTTCTGGGTTGGGCCCGTACACGCCGCTCCCCATCGGGATGAGGCCGAGGATGAGCACCGTTGAGGAAATCACCAGGTACGGAGCGACTTCAAACACGAACTTGTCCGCACGCTCGGGCACCATGTGCTCCTTGATGAGGAACTTCATGCCGTCCGCGATGTTTTGGAAAAAGCCGGGGAAGATCGCGAAACCCATCCACGAGCGGTTGCCGACCCGGTCGACGGTCGGTCGGGAGGGGTCGTGGTTTCCGAAGGCGCTGTTGAGCCAGCGGTTCAGTGCACCGATGGGTCGGCCAATGAGCGGAACCATGGTCCACCACTCACCCGCCGTCGTGCCGTTTTCGCCGACCCACAGGGAGCGCAGCGAGGTCATGGCACCGCGGCGGTCCATCATGCGGCCGAGCTGTTTGCGTTCGATCCAGAGGATCATGAACATGGAGAGCATGATGGCAAGGAACCCCACAATGGACGTCAGGAGCGCACCGGTGAACGCGGCGATGGCTTCGGCTTGACCCTCAAGCGGGGTCCCGGCGAGAAGGTCAACGATCAGACCGGCAAGGTCCTCTTTCACGAGGGAGTTGATGGTGGGCAAACCCGTGCTTCCCGACATCACATCACCTCAACGGTCGGTCTCCCCGATGCAAGGGTCGAAACTTCCCATGATGGCAGGAATATCCGCCACCTTGTAGCCAATCATCGTCTCGGCCACGAACGGGATGGTGATGAACATCGGCGAGCGGATCGACAGCCGGTACGGATTCTTGCCACGCCCGTCGCCACCACCTTGGATGTAGAATTGGCTGGCACCGCGGGTGCACTCGTAGTTGCTGAAGCCCGTCGCACCTTCAGGGGCCCGGGTCGGTGCCTTCGCGAGGATCATCTCATCACCGTTCGCGTAGGTCGTGTTGCGTCCGCCGGGGATCTTCTCGATGGCGTCAAGGATGATGCGGCACGACATGCGCATCTCCTCCATTCGGACACGGTAGCGGTCGTAGCAGTCGCTGCCCTTGACGCTCGTCGGCTTCTCGACAGCGGGCTCCCAATCCAACTCGTCGTACACCGAGTAGGGGTGCGTCCAGCGAACGTCGTAGTTCACACCGGACGCGCGAACGTTCGGCCCGGAGACGCCGGCCTCGACCATGTCCTCCGCCGTGGCGTACCCGACGCCTTGCAGACGGACGAGGAAAATCGTGGATTCGTCGAGCAGCATTTCGTATTCATCGATCCGCTTTTCGAACAACTTGGTCTTGGCAATGAGGCGGTCCGACCAGCCAGGAGGGATGTCGCGCTTGACGCCGCCGACGCGGGGGTAGTTGTAGTGCATGCGGGACCCGCCAAGTTCCTGAAGCAGATCGAGGAACATCTCGCGTTCGCGCAGCGCCCACGTCATGATGGTCAGGTTACCGACGTCAGGCCCGTAGGCGCCGAGCCACATCAGGTGGCTTGCGATGCGCTGGCATTCGGCGGCGATGCAGCGGATGTATTCGGCGCGCTCGGGGACCTCGACCTCAAGCAGGTCCTCGGCCGCGTAGATGTACGAGGACGACCAGGTCATGGCCGACACGTAGCACAGCCGGTCGCAGTAGGGCGTGACTTGCGTGAAGTCGCGTGCTTCGGCGATCTTCTCGACGCCACGGTGAATGTAGCCGAGTTCGGCTTCGGCGTCCACCACCGTCTCGCCATCGACCTTCACGCGCAGCGTCCACAGGCCGTGCGTCATCGGGTGCTGGGGGCCCATCGTGATCCACATTTGTGCCATGGCGCTCCCTCCTCACTTGACCCGGCCCTCGTCGACCGGCTTGCGGACGAAGCCTTGGGCGTCGTCGTACATTTCGTTGAAATCGTGGTAGCGGATTTGGTGCTGCTTCTGGAGTGGGTGGAAGCCTTCCGGGCTGTCGTGAGGGTTGAGCACGCGGTGCATGTTCTCGTGCCCGTCGAACCGGATTCCAACGAGGTCCCAGGTTTCCTTCTCGTTCCAGTCTGCGCCCTTCCAGACGGATTGGACGCTGGGGACCGTCGGCTCGTCGCCGGCGGGCAAGGGGACGACGACCTCAATTTCGAGGGGGAGGTCCATGCCCTTGAGTTCCGAGGCCACGAGGACGTGCGCGGTGTTGGGCTCTGGGTTGTGCACCGGCTGGCGCATCAGGTGGTACACGACTTCCCAGCCGCGCTCAGCACCGCCGTCGGGGAAGTGGGTCCCGGTGATCATCGAACAATAGTTGACGCCCATGTCGTGCTTGAGGCCCTTGGCCACCGTGACCACATGGGCCGGGGGGACCGTGAGCCGGAGGAAGGCGTAGCCGTGGCCACTGCTGTGCGCGACGGAACTGGCGGTCACGCCGAGGGCGCCCCACGCCGCTTCGGCCGCAGCCACGGCTTCGGCGGTGGCCGCTTCGTTTTGCTCTCGGCTGATGTGCATGCTCAGTCCTCCCCCACGATGACCGGCTTTCCTCGGGCGCCACCGGGGGCGCCACCGATTCGGATGATTTTCTCACGCAGCAACCCGAAGCCGTCGATGAGGGCCTCCGGGCGAGGTGGGCATCCGGGGATGTACACGTCCACAGGAATGACCGTGTCCACGCCTTCGAGGATGTTGTACGACTGGAAGTACGGGCCACCGGAGATCGCGCATTCACCCATCGCGATGCAGTACTTTGGCTCCGGCATCTGTTCCCAGAGGCGGACCACGGGGTCGGCGAACTTCTTCGAAATCGGCCCGTTCACGAGCAGCACGTCGCTCTGGCGTGGCGACGAGCGGAAGATGACGCCGAAGCGCTCGGCGTCGAAACGCGGAATGGCGGAGGCGGCCATTTCGATGGCGCAGCACTTGATGCCGAGGTGAAGCGTGAACAGGGACTTTCGGCCCGCCCAGTTGAAGAAGCGGCCCGCAAGGACGGACAGGAACTGCTTGATGCGCGTGGCCTTGAGGGATTCGTCGGTGACATCACCCACAAAGTCGAGGAGGGCCGAGCTGTTGAACGCGGCGTAGTTCTGTCCTGGGTCGCTCATGCAATCACCTCAGATGTAAATGCGCCCGCGCTTGCGGAAGACGTGCCAGACGCCGAGCGTCATCACGAGGAAGAACCCGGTCAGGACGAGCAAGCGGTCGACGGCCACGGCCACCGCGTCCTCGTCAGCCCCAAGCGCGGTGGCGTCGTTGACGATGAAGCCGCCGAGCGCCATGAACATGAACGCAACGTCGAACACGAGGAAGATGAGGGCGTACCAGTAGTACTGGAAGTGGAACTGAATCATCGCGTCACCGACCGGTTCGGAGCCGCACTCGTAGGTCGAGAGCCGGCGCGGGTAGAGGCTGTGGTCCGCCTCGTAGCCTTCGAGGAGGTAGGACCGGGTCATGTGAGGGCGGGACGGGTCGTTTCGAGGCCGCACGAAGTAGGACGTGAGGAAGGCCCCGAACGGCACAAGGATGCCGATCAGGGTCATGAGGCCGACCGCGAGATAGGCGTCGGTGACGGTGGTCGCATCAGCCATTCAGAGACCCCACGGGAACGCATACGCTCCTTGGTCTCAGCCACCTGAGACCCCTCCATAAGCGTTCCCGATTCGCCGTCCGGCACAGGCTCGACGTCGCACGGTCGGTGGTGCGTGAGCCGTGGGCTCATGCGGTGCGCTTGCGGCCCATCAAGGCCTGAACGACAAGGCCGACCGCAAGCAAGCCAAGGACGCTGATCCCGATGGTGGTCACGGCTTCCGACGAGAGGGACAGCAACCCTGTGGGTTCTGAACCATGCACGGTCAATTCGATGTTGCGCCTGTTGAAGACCCCGCCATCGGTTGGTTCAACCGAGACCGTGAACGTGAAGTCGTCGTCCACAGAAGCATCGAACGGTGGTCCAACAACCACGGTGAGCATCAACCGTTCTCCGGGTTCCATGGTGCAGAGCAGGTCGCCTTCTTCGGTGGTGCACGGCAGGTCATCGATGTCCGTGAACCGAACGCTCCATCCGCGTAGTTCGTCCGACGTGAAGATGCGCGCTTCGCTCTCGATGTTTCCTTCGTTCACGATGGTGACGTCGAAGGTGGCCGTGTCCGGGAAGGAAATGTTGGCTTCCATCTCCATCCCACCAAGGTCGAAGGTCAAATCTTCAATCACGCGCACGTCGAGCACCAGGCTGACCAAACCGCTGCGGTTTGCGGTGTTGTTTTCGCTCAGCACGAGCAGATCGAGGGTCCCCCCGTCCCCGGTTTCGGCACCGGCGTTGACGCTGATCACGAGTTGGACCAGGACCTCGTACGGCCGGGCTTCGTAGTCCGCTTGCTTCTCCGCGAAGTCATCCAAGCCCACCATGAGTTGCTGTGCCCCAGACAGGGTGGGTGACGTCAACGCGGCCCCCGATGAGGCCCGCACAAATCCGTTGATGCTCGCGTCCCACACGCCGTAGCCGACGGGCACAAGCAGGGTGTCGCCAAGCGGGATGCCGTACGCTGTCAGTTCCCGGGTCGCAATGCCTTCCAAGCCAGAGAGTTCGAACAAAGCCACGTCCGAGGACGCGTTGCCCGTGTTGCGGATCCAGAGGTCCAGGGTGGTGCTGCCACCGGGGGGCAGTTCGACCCGCTGGCTGTCGCCGGTCAGCCCCGCATCAAAGCGCACGTCCATCGCGTACAGTTTGTCCGACCGTGTGGCCGTGACAACGACTTCCTTTTGGTTGTCAGGTAAGCCATCACCGTCGTCGTCCACCGCCCCACTGTGGTCGGTGTTGATCACGCGGGCAACAATTTGCACGGTGTCCAGGTCTTCGGCTCCACGAACCAAGACCACCAGGTCCACCGTGAGGGCATCACGGGCGGGAACGTCAATCTCAACGAAGGTCACGCCGTCGCGGTCTTCGTAGTGCACCGGCCACTCGTCGGGGCTTTGGGACATCACCACGCATCGGAACGTGGCGTCAACGTTCCCGAGGTTCTCGATGGTGATGGGGAAGCGAAGTTCGGAATCGAGTCGCCCGCGCTGCCGCGACGCGCTCGCGGCGATGTCCATCCCGTGCGATTCGGCGACGCTCACGCTCAGGGTGACCTCGTCGTGGGCCTCGCCGCCCGAACCCGGCAGCACCGAGAGCGTGATCTCAACCTCTTCTGTGGCAAGGGCGCTGAGCGGAACGCTGACCTCCACCTGAACGTCGGCGCTGCGGTCGGAGGAGTGCTTTGAGCCAACGGAGACCGTGCTGACGTCGAAGGCGATGACCCAACCGCTTGGCGGAGCCGAAGCGCTCACGCGGAAACTGTCCATGCCGTTGCCGAGGTTCGTGACGCTGAAGGTCGTCGACCGGCTGGTCCCCGGCTCCACGTTGCTCATCATGGGCTGGGGGAGGCTGATGGACGCTCCCCTCGTTTGGCCAACGGTGACGCGAAGTTCGGCCTCGCACGCGACGTTGGTGCCGTCGCGTCCTTGAACGACAATGGTGGTGACGGACCCGGCCTCAACGGAATCGTCCGGCGAGACGTCGAGATCGAAGGAGCGCCGGTCCGAGGAGGTGTCGTACGGGAGCAGCCCCGATGAGGCACCGTCCACCGTGACCCACGCTGCCTTCGCACCCGTTTTCGCCACGCTGAGGCTCCACTCGGTGTTGCCTGTGTTCTCAAAGGTCACCGTGGTGCTCTTCGTCTTGCCCGGGTCGACGCTGATGCTGGTTGGAGAGAGGGTCGCGTCGCAGGTGCGCAATTCAGGGACATCGAGCGAAATTTCCTGCGTGTCCGAGGCGTTCTGCGTTGGGTCGTTCTGCACCGTGGCCACGATGTCCCAACAGAACAGGTCGGAGTCCTGCCCGTCGGGCACCTCCGTTGACACGGTCACCGATTCCACGTCTTCGCTCGAGACCGAGATGGAGGAAGGGTCGATCTCGATGGAGAAATCCCCCGTGTCCGCGCACCCTGCATCGTCGCGCTCTTCGGCCGTCAGGACCACGTTGGCGTCGGCCCGCCCGGTGTTCTCGACCTCGAGGTCCCATTCCACGACCTCCTCGCCCGTCCAGTCTTTGTCGGCTGGCCCCACGGCACGAAGGTCGACGCCGTACAGCACGCTGCCAGAACCGTCGCCTGCTTCAGTGGTGACCGTTTTTTCCTCACTGGCCGGCTGCCCGGGGAGTTCGGGTGGTTCCGGCTGCTCGGTCGCGGTCGCCGTCACGGTGGTGTCGCAGGTGCCTTCCGCCACCTGAGACAGGGTGACGTTCATGGTGGTCTCTTCGTAGGTTCCGGCATCAATCGC
>JAYPDK010000036.1:7485-8622 GCA_038125145.1 Candidatus Poseidoniaceae archaeon | reverse complement strand
GAAGCGACGCGGACGGCTCTCGCACCATGCCTTCAGGTGGTCGTGCCTCCCATGAAAGACCTGCCCCTCCCTGCGCCCTCAGGCCTGCACGAAGGAGGAGGAGGCTTGGCCGCAATTTGGACAGGATTCGGGGACGGAACAGCCGGGCGTTCCGGGGGCATGGAAGCGTGCCCCACATCCTGGACAACCGACCATGGCACCGACGATCATCTGCCTGCACCCCCAGCACGGCACCTGCTGAACCTGCCCAACGGGAGGCGAAGGCGTGGCCACGGGTGCAGCTGCGACCGTAGGTTGCACCAAGGGCGGTACCTTCACCGGAGGTGACGGTTCGCCAAAGGAAACAGGGACAGGCGGTGGAGTCGATGCCCCTCGGCGACCTCGGAGCACGACGCCTGCGGCTCCGATGAGGACGATGAGCAGCGCGCCCCCTCCGACGAGAAGAAGGTTGGATGTGCTTTCCGCATCGATCGACCCGAGTGAGGTTGCACGCAGCGGGACGTCAAGGCGTCCCCCGGGCACGGTGTCGCCGAGGTCAACGGTGAGCGTTCCCTCGCCGTCGGTGTCCCGTTGCACGTCGATGCGGAGCACATGTGCTTCCCCTGGTTCGAGGTCCACGCTCGCTGCACCGTCGAGCACGGCGACCCAACCGCTCGGCGCACGGAGCGTGATGACTTCCTGCAGCCGCACGTTGCCTTCGTTCGTCACCGTCCATGAGGCGGTGGCGGAGGTTTCACCATCGAGCAGAACCTCTGCTGGACCCTCAAATCGGACGGCCACGACCTCAGCCACCAGAAGTCCGATTTCGGTCGAACGCTCGACCTCGCCGTCGTCCAGCACCAAGCGGAAGGAAGCCTCGGCCCCTGCAGCGAGGTCGGTTGGAAGGACGACCTCACACGAGAGCACTTCGAACGCGCCAGAGGCGACGGTGCCCGGCCCTTCACACGAGCCAAACAAACCAGGGTCGAGGTCGAGCGCCACGGCCGGTGTCCAGGGTGCGGACCCGTCGTTGCCCACCAACCACGTGAACTGCAGGGCCTCCCCTGCAGGGTGGCTGCCTGCTCCGTACGGGGAGTCGTAGGACGAACCGTCCTCCAAGAGCAGCCGATTGAAGTCCAGCGTGGGCATGGGGAGGTC
>JAYPDK010000036.1:0-7385 GCA_038125145.1 Candidatus Poseidoniaceae archaeon | reverse complement strand
ATGCTGGGGTCGGTCTGTGAGATGGCGGTCAACGTGACGGTCCGTTCTGCCCCCGCAATGGTCTTGAGGGCAGGCGGTTGTACGGTGATGCTCACCTGCCGCTGTGCGTCTTGCTGCATGAGGCCGGTGGACCCGGACGTAGCACCAGGTTCCGAGCCGAGGTCATCGAAGCCTGCGGACCATCCGGTGGGCGCCTGCAGGAACAGGTCGTAGCCGATTGGCCCATTCCCGTCGTTCGTGAAGCCGACGTCGAACGACGTCGGTTCGGTGGGGTGCAGGGGAACGATGCTGTAATCCAAGGTCATCCTCGCCTCGGCGAGCGACGGGACGATGAGCGTGAGGTTGTACGGGTACGTCACGCCATTGTCCACATCAAGACCGGTCAATGGAACGAGGTAGGTGCCGGGAGAAGGGCCGGCTTGATGCACCACGGTGACGGTGACAGCAGCGTCCCCTCGGCCTTCGAGGCTGAAATTGGCCACCGTGAGGCCGACGTACCACGGCATCGTGGCCCCGTCGGAAGGCCGAAGCACGGAGGCGGCGCTCAGGGATGCGTTGGTGTCGATCAACGCCGTGTTGGTCAGCGTGACGTTCCATGACGAGGTCGTTTGGGCAGAGGTCAGGACCCGTTGCTCGTCGTCGCTTGCGAAGACCTTCACGCCGGGAGCGCTCACGTTGACGGGGAAGAGCAAGTCGTTGTTGCTTTCCTGCACCTCATCCATGGCGTCGTCCGGGTCAACCCGAAGGAGCACTTCGGAGGTGCCAGCGACCGTTGGCGTCCACGTCCACGGCAAGGTTCGGATGGCGCCCGGCGAAAGGTCCAGCGTGACGCGATCGAGTTCTGTCCCGTCGACAATGAAGGCGACGTCAACGCCCTCTGCCTCGACGTTCCCCATGTTCATCACCTGACTCAGCAGGTTGACAGGATCACCGACCTGAGGGATGGACGCGTCCATGCTCAGGCTGTCCGGAACCATCAGAGGATCCGGCCGAAGGTCGTTGACGCCCTGTCCTGACACGGCGATGGCGTACGGCTGCGCCTTGGACCCTCCATGGTTTCCGTCCTTCACGCGAACCTCCCAGATGCCCTTTTGCGCAGCATCAACCAGCACGACTTCGACGTTGTTGACGGTGTCGTGTGAACCGGCCTGAATGCTTCGCCCGTTGCTGAAGACGTTGCCAAGGTAGGTGGTGTTGTCCGGCGCGATGACTTCCAAGTCGAGGTCGTTCACCAGTTGCGAGGTGGAGAAACGGTTGCCACGCTCGTCGGACCACGCGAGCACGACCTTGAACGGGCTGTTGGCGTAGGTGACGTTGAAGACGTACGTCTTGCTGTTGCCCGTCCGAGAAAGCACCGACCGGTCGTCGACCCAAATGCCCCGTCCACCGCTCGGTGCAAGCGTGTCGCGGAGGTTGATTCGGCCCCATCCTTCGTCGTCGTTGGGGATGTTTCGCGTGCCAATGTCCTCGGCTCCGAGGATGAGCAGGGCTTTGATGAGCGCACCTTGGGGCGCTGGCCGCTGGGCCACTTCGAGCAGGTACTCACGCACCAACGCTGCGGCACCAGCGGCGTTCGGCGTGGCCATCGATGTCCCGGTGTATTCGAGGTAGTATTGGCTTGACCACGTGGCCCCTGCAATGTCTTGCGCTTCCTGCGCACGGCAGGAGCGAACGTAGCCGCCGGGAGCGACGACGTCTGGTTTGATGCGCCCGTCGTCGGTTGGACCGCGGGAGGACCCGGACATCATGACGTCTGGAGCGTTGCCGTAGCGGTTCTGGTGGTTGCCCACCGTCAGGGTGTTTTTCGCCGTGGAGGGCGAGCCCACGGTGCCGGTGCCCGGACCGTCGTTTCCAGCGGCGAACAGCACGAGCAGTCCTTCTTGCCCGTTGTAGTACCGGTCGTAGGTGTTCGAGCGGTCGTCGACGTCTTCGGAGGAGGAGGTGTACTTGCCTTGGTCGCTGGCTTGGGACGAGCCCCAAGAGTTGGTGTGGATCCGCGCGCCAGCGTTGTACGCTTGGTTCAGAATGTAGTTCAGGCTGGGTGAGAGGAACTGGCCGGATTGGTCGTTTTCCATGGCTTGGAAGATGAGTTCGGCCTGAGGGGCGATGCCGGCGTAGCCACCACGGCTTCCGTCACCCAGGACGGTGCAGGACACGTGGGTGCCGTGGCCCGAATGCGCGTCGGCGGTGGACCCGTCGCCGACGACGTCCGTGCTGGACAGGACGCGGCTACCGAAGTCACCGTGGTCCGCGTCCAGGCCGGAATCGGCGACGGCGACGATGATGCCGGACCCGTTCAGGGAGGTTGTGAAGCCGTTGGCGACGGGAGCGACCTCCATGTTGGTTCGGGCCACGTCGTTGAGCACGGTGTGCACCGGTTCGGGACCGATCCACATCAGGGAGGGCTGCATGGCCATTCCGAGCAGGTCCGTGGTACCAAGCAATCCACGCCATCGCCCCGCGTCGAGTTCGGTCGGCCCTTCGAGCACCTCGAAGGCGACCTGCGACACCTCTTGCAGCACGTGAAGCGTGGGTCCGGCCAAGGACACGCCCGCCAACGGACCTGCATCACCACGCCACCCTTCCAAGCGCACCTCTTCGCCCTGCAGGGCCTCCGCACCACCTTCCAGCAAGAGCACGTCGAGGTAGGCGTCGTCGAGCAGCATGGCGACGGGGACCTGATGCACTGCGAGGAGGTCCGAGCGACCGTTCAGCACGTCGAAGGCATCCGGTGAGGCTTGGAGGAGCAGTCCCGAGGGCGTCAGCAGTTCCCGCACCTCGATGGTGGCGAGGCCCGAGAGTTCCGAACGGACCTGGGTCATCGGAACGGCCGGGTCCACAAGGACCAGCCTCAGGTCCGGTCGTGGCTGCAGCCAGGCCGCAGGCAGCGGGCGCGTGGCCTGCCAGCCGGCTTCGTCGAAGAGGCCAATGCGGGTGTCCGCGACGGCCTTCCTGCGGTCTGGAGCGGTCCGGTCGTCGGCGACACCGACGAAGTCATGGTAGTCCTCTGCGGACACGGCGAAGCCCTCGGGCTGAAGGCTGACCTCTTCGTCGACCTCGAAGCCGTTGCTCGTCAGCCCTGTCCATGGACTGCAGACGAGCAGGAGAACGAGGAGCAGGGGGGCCTGCCAGCGCCCGTTCGACATGCGTTCAGGCCTCCGAGCGTCCACTATATCGCTTGGGGTGTGGTGCAACACCCGCGCCTCAGAACGGCCACGTCCGTCGGTCCGTTCGATCGTTGAAGACCTCGGTGGCCCATTCACCTACGTCGTGCTCCCACCGTTCCGTGTGCCGGTCACCGGCGTAATCCGTCCATGTGAGCGAGACGGAGACCGTGTAGTTCGCCCAGACCGTCGCACCGACGACCTGCATCTCAAGGTCGTCGCCTGCGACCGCGCTGTGCGCACCAACCGTCGCCACCCTCGTGTCCATCACGTCAAGCTCCTCGCCCGCCGCATCGAGGAAGCGTACCAGCACCTCCACGTCGGCGACGGCCCTCGACCCGTCGTTTTCCACTTCCACCAGCAAGACATGGCCGCCCTTCTGCATGTACACCGTTTGCACGGTCAGGCCATCGCGCGGCAGCATCCAGTACCAGCCGCTCAACAGCAAGCCAAGCAGGAGCAGCAAACTGACACCAGCCATCGCGACTTTGGTCACGGGGATGTCCTCCCTGAACCGATGAAGGCGTTCTGCGGCTTCCTCGGCCGCTCGAACGAGGTCCTCGTGCGCCACGTCTTCGTCCAAACCCATCTGATGACGAACCCGATCGATGAGTCGCCCTTTGTCCGGGTCTGGTGTGAACGGAGCTTCGGTCATCCTCACACCACCCATGCGACAAGCGTCGCCACGGCCGTCGTGATCGGTTCAACCACGAGCACGTGCCTCGTTTCCACCGTGCCACCGGTCAGGCTGCCCACAAGGGAGAGGTCGCTCACCATCCCGTTGACGCCAAGCGAGGAGGCGGAGGGAAGAACGCCTGTGAACTGCGTATCGAGCATGACCGCACGGCCGTCCAGGCTCAACGTACCCACAAAGGGCACATCGGCAAGGAAAGGTACGGCCTGTCCTGGCTCGACCGCTGCGTTCGCCGAGGCGATCACGCGTCCTGTGGTGATGCCGTCGAGGAGGATCACTGGGTAGGCCCCTCCGATGCGCGTCATGTGGACCGTCGCTCCCTTCAGGTCTTCACCGACGACTTCCAAGGAACGCAAGGTCACGCCCGGTGCGGACGGCACGTCCGCGACGCGGATGTAGACCCGCTCGACGCCGGAGCCGCTTGAGGCGATTTCCAGCCCATGGTCG
Source organism: Candidatus Poseidoniaceae archaeon (assembly GCA_038125145.1). Lineage (GTDB taxonomy): Archaea > Thermoplasmatota > Poseidoniia > Poseidoniales > Poseidoniaceae > MGIIa-L3. The sequence goes on along the minus strand of JAYPDK010000036.1, from coordinate 3,080 downwards.
TCCGTGGGCGCCAAGCGGAAGGTCGAGGGGAGGTTCTCGGCCAGCATCGTCACGTCGCCTTTGCTGTCCACGGCACGTCCTGAGGCCTGCACGAAGAGGTCGAGGTCCTCGCCGTTGGAGGTGTAGTCCATGGTGAACAACCCTTGGAAGGACGTTTCTGCTCGAATGTCAAAGTCGGTGCTGGGGTCGGTGCTCAGGTGGAGTTCGCCCGGGAGGTCCCGCATGAACACGGTCGCTGGCCACCAACGACCCTCGAGGAAACGGTGCTGTTGGATCATCAGCGCCTCCGCGGAGCGCCCCTCCGTTTGATACTCCTCCGGAACGGTCAGGTCAAGGCGAAGCACGTCACCAATGGTCGCCGCGACGTCCGTGCTCCGTGGGACATCGAAAATCAGGGCTTCTGCTCGAGTGAGCGTCGTGTGGTCCACGAACACAACGTGGGCCGAGTCGAGCCGCACGCCAACGTCGTAATGCATGTCAAGGGTCAAACGAGGGACGGTGAGGTTGCGTTCCTGGTAAAACAGCATGTTGACGACGACGTCGTTGGGCCGCGAGGTGTCCAAGCCGGTCAAGCGAAGGTCCACGTCTTGGCCGCTCAATCCCTTCACCACGAACGACATGTCGTTGTATGCTGGGAGCCACGAGCCAAGGGCGATGTCGACCTCGTAGGTCGGGCGACCGTCGATGAGTCTGAAGTCGTAGTCCACTTCGATGGCGCCCGCGGGCAATTGAGGCAGCCATGACCGCATGTGCCACGCCCGTCGTTGCACAAGGTCCACCCCGTTCTCGCTCCAGTTGTCAAGGTCGTAGGCGAGCACCTCGTCGTCACCAAGGCGTCCGTCACGCAGCACCTCCATCACCTCGGAGGCGAAGGAGACGTTCGCCGTCTCCAGCACCAAGGTGCCCTCCTCAACTTCGGACGCGGTGAGCACACCGTCCTCGAGGATGCGCTCGAGGGTGAGCCGCCCGGACAAGGTCAGGCGGGTCAGCACGCTCAAGTTCGTCTCCAACACGAGCCGTTCGTCCGCCTCCATGGCAAGCCCGTGGACCCACGCCGGGGTGCTGGAGGTCGTTCCCTTTCGAACGTCAGCGGTCAGGTCGAACGGTTCCCCTGTGACGAGGTCCATGCCAAGCGCCATGTCGCGTTCGTCACCGACCACGCCTCCGAGGTCGCGGGTGATGGCATGCACCAGGTCGTTGGCCAAGCGCCCAAGCGTCACGAGGTCGCCCAAGAAGAACGAGAGCCCTTCCACCCCTGCCTCGGATCCAAAGTCGGGCAGGTCAAGCCCGAGGCCGTCTTCGTCCTCGGGCACGGCCAGTTCGATGTTGGCCGGGAGCGGGTCCACCACCAAGCGACCGTTGAGCCCAAGCATGGGGTCATCGTAGACCGTGCTGTCTTCGAGAAGGACACGGAAGGGAGCCGACGACGTGCGCTGCATCTCCAGCCGGCTGTTCCCCTCAGGACCGAGCGCTCCGGGGTCCAAGGGGAGCAGCCGCCGCATTCGGGTGACGTCCGACAGGCGCATGGACAGGCTCGTCCCGTCCTCACCGACCATGAAGCGAAGGTGGTCGCCGTCCATCGTCATCGGGACGCTGGCGTTGCTGGCCTGAATCTCGACGCTCTGGAGGGCCGCGCTTGAGACGTACCCAATCTCGTTGCCAATGACCAGTTCAAAGTCCGACGGAATGCCAACCAAACGCAGCGCGTTGCGTTGCGTCCCGTCCTGTCCACCGTAGGTGATGGTGCCGATGGGGGCGCTGGCCTCGTACGCAATGCGGTCGGGTTGCTGAACCAGACGCAACGTGTCCGGCCGGTTCGACACCTTCGCAGCCTGTGTTTGGGCCGTCTCAAGGTCGCCGGAGGTATGCAACACGTGGCCCACGACGAGCGATTCTGTGCTTGACCCGTCCAACTGCAAGACCCTGGTGCCGTCGTTCGGATTGAAGGTCTGCGTCACCGAACTCACGCCGCTGATTCGAGCGCTCATCGCGATGGGCACCAAGGGGTCCACGGGTCCGGTGCGCCCGGTGACCTGAGCAAGGGCGGTGTCGTCGGAGAGCAGCAGGTGGTCCTGGTCGGGCAACCATGGCTGGTCGCTTGAGGCCAGCGCGAAGGTCAGGCGGCCCACTTCGGCCGTCAGCCGTTGCGTGCCGTCCTGCCAACCGGCGGCAACTTGGGTGTAGCACGCCACCGTGACCGACCCTCCGGTGCTGCCTGCGGTCCCGACCACGGCAGCAGGAAGGCTGTTGACGATCGTGCCCACGTCGAGGATGATTTCCATCAAGGCGATCAGGGCGTTGTCGAGCATTTGGCTCACGACGTTGAGGCTCGACGTGTCCGGACGGATACGGTCAACGCCGCTCGTACCCACCTCAAAGGTCCCGTGCACGAGCACGACCGGAGGCAGGTCCTCGATGGTCAGCGTCATGGAGGACGAATCGCTGACCCAGCCTCCGCGTTTGAAACTGGAATCGTACTGCAGCAAGGGAATGCTCTCCACGGCCGCCACGGCGATGAGGGTGTTCGGGGGTGTCGCTGGATTGACCGGCAGCGTAGGATCGTTTTCGTTCGCGGTTGCGTCCCCTGAGAAATTCTTGATGCCAATGAACATGGAAAGCCGTTCCGGCATGTCCCCTGGCAGGTTGACGCTGCCCGGCTTTTCGCCGATCATGGTGAACAAGGCCTCAATTTCCTCGTCGGGAAGCGACCCCGAAGGAAGGCCACGGATCCAGATACGTGCGTCCGAAACGTTGCCGAAGCCGCCGGCGCCGTCGGTGATGGCGCTGCGGTCCTCGAAGTAGTGGACCCAGACGTCGGCGTCGCGGTCGGTGAAGACCTCCACCGTGTCGAAACTGTTGTCGCCAAGGTTGTCGTTCCTCAGCGTCAGGTCAATTTCAGACGGCAAGCGACGGCCCTCACCTTCTGGGTGGAAGCCCGTGTCGAGGTACGCGAGTTCTAGGACGTCGGGCACCCCCCCGTCGCCTTGCGGTGGAGCGAAGTGCACGAAGCCAACGCCGACGCCGAAGCCGCAGCGATCGGCGTGGCTGTCGACCCGAGGTTGCGACGCAGGGTCGTACCA